>CAUJET010000038.1 GCA_963169665.1 Actinomycetota bacterium
CCTCGAGGGCGTCCTGTGTGACGTCGTGCTCGACGTCTTGGAACTCGAAGATCTTCTGGTTCTGCTTGACCAGGGAGTTCTTCGGCTGGATGAGGTTCTTGGTGAGCGCGTACTGGTCGTGGCTGCGCACGGCGCCGATCATCGGCAGTCGGCCGATGAACTCGGGGATCATGCCGAACTTCAGCAGGTCTTCGGGCAGCACCTTGGTGAACAACTCGCCGGCGTCCTTGTCGGCCTTCGACCGAACGGTGCCGTGGAATCCGACGCCCTTGTGGCCGATGCGCTGTTCGATGATCTGCTCGAGCCCGGCGAACGCACCGCCGCAGATGAACAGGATGTTCGTCGTGTCGATCTGGATGAACTCCTGGTGCGGGTGCTTGCGCCCGCCCTGCGGCGGCACCGACGCCTGGGTGCCCTCGAGGATCTTCAGCAGCGCCTGCTGCACGCCCTCGCCGCTGACGTCACGCGTGATCGACGGGTTCTCGCTCTTGCGGGCGACCTTGTCGATCTCGTCGATGTAGATGATGCCGGTCTCGGCCTTCTTCACGTCGAAGTCGGCGGCCTGGATCAGCTTGAGGAGGATGTTCTCGACGTCTTCGCCCACGTAGCCGGCCTCGGTGAGCGCGGTGGCGTCGGCGACGGCGAACGGCACGTTCAGCAGTCGGGCGAGGGTCTGCGCGAGGTGGGTCTTGCCGCAGCCCGTGGGGCCGAGGAGCAGGATGTTGCTCTTCTGCAGCTCGACTTCGTCACGACGGCCGACGCCGGCGTTCTGCTGGTACTGGATGCGCCGGTAGTGGTTGTAGACCGCGACCGACAGGATCTTCTTGGCCTCGTCCTGGCCGACCACGTAGTCGTCGAGGAAGGTGCGGATCTCGATCGGGGTGGGGAGCTCGTCGAAGCGCAGCTCGTTGCCCTCGGTGAGCTCCTCTTCGATGATCTCGTTGCAGAGGTCGATGCACTCGTCGCAGATGTACACGCCCGGGCCCGCGATGAGCTTCTTGACCTGCTTCTGGCTCTTGCCGCAGAAGCTGCACTTCAGCAGTTCACCGGTGTCCCCGAACTTCGCCACGATGCCTGTCCCCTCCGTCGTTCCTGTCGTCCCGGTCCCGGTCGTCCGGTCTCAGCGGATGGGACCGGTGCGGTCGACGTTCGCACGCGACGACAGCACGTCGTCGATGATGCCATATTCGATGGCCTCCTGTGCTTCCATCACGAAGTCGCGGTCGGTGTCCTTGTGGACCCGTTCGATCGACTGACCCGTGTGCATGGACAGGATCTCCTCGAGCAGCTCGCGCATGCGCAGGATCTCCTTGGCCGCGATCTCGAGATCGGTGACCTGGCCGTAGCCGACCTGACCGTACGGCTGGTGGAGCAGGATGCGGCTGTGCGGCAGGGCGAGGCGCTTGCCCTTGGTGCCGGCGGCGAGCAGCACGGCGGCGGCCGACGCAGCCTGGCCAAGGCAGATCGTGGCGATGTCGTTCTTGATGAACTGCATCGTGTCGTAGATCGCGAACAGCGCCGTGATGTCGCCACCGGGGCTGTTGATGTAGATGTTGATGTCCTTGTCGGGGTTCTCCGACTCGAGGTGGATCAACTGGGCGCAGATCACGCTGGCGACGGTGTCGTCGATCGGTGTCTGCAGGAAGATGATGTTGTCCTTCAGCAGGCGGCTGTAGAGGTCGTACGTGCGCTCGCCGCGGCTGGTCTGCTCGACCACGTACGGCATCGGGATGGAGTTGCGCATCTCAGTCATGGTCGTGCCCCTCGTGGTCGTGATCGTGATCGTGTGCGTGATCGTGGCCGTGGCCACCATCTTCGTCATGGGTGTGACCGAGGATCAGGTCACGGTCGACCGGCTGACCCTCGAGGTCGACGATCTCGACGTGGTGGATGAGCCAGTCGAGCGCCTTCGACTTACGGATCTGCGACATCAGGTCGGTCACGGCGTCGTTGGCCTCGTAGGCACGCTTGACCTGCTTCGCCTTCTGCTGCACCTGGACCGCGATGCGCTCGTACTCGGCGTCGAGATCGTCGTCGGTGGCCTCGATGCCCTCGGCCACCGCGACGGCGCGGAGGGCGAGGTCGACCTTGACGGCCTTCTCGGACTGCACCCGCAGCGTGGCGATGAACGACTCGGCGTCCTGGCCGGTGGCGGCGAGCCACTGGTCGATCGAGATGCCCTGCTGCTGGAACTGCTGGATCGTGTTCTGGAGGCGCGCCTGCAGGTCGCCGTTGACCATCGACTCCGGCGCGTCGACGTCGACGAGCTCGGCGAGGGCGGTGGTGACCCGGTCGATGAAGGAGTTGCGCGCCTGGTTGAGCTTCGACGCCCCGATGCGCTCGGCGATCGACGCCCGGTAGGCGTCGACGGTGTCGAACTCACCGATGTTCTCGTCGACCCAGGTGTCGGTGAGCTCAGGCAGCACCATCTCCTGGACGTTGGACACGGTGACGGCGAAGTCGGCCGCCTCGTCGGTGCCGTTCGGCGTGGCGACGAAGGTGAGGTCGGCGCCCTTGGTGGCGCCGAGCAGCTCGGCGTCGAAGGTGGGCGCGACCCAGCCCTGGCCGACCTCGTACAACCAGTCCTCGGTGGTGAGCCCGATGACGGGTGCGCCGTCGCGGGTGCCGTTGAGGTTGATGGTGACGTGATCGCCCGACTGGACCGGACGGTCGACGTCGACGAGCGAGCCGTGGCGGCGCAGCTCGGCGCGGACGGCCTGATCGACGTCCTCGTCGGATGCGAGGGGCGAGGCGAGCTCGACCCGCAGGCCGCCGTAGCCGGGGACGGTGATCTCGGGGCGCACTTCGCACGTGGCGTCGAAACTGACCGGACCCTCCTCCTCGCCGCCGGTGATCTCCACCTGCGGGGTGGCGATCAGGTCGATGTCGTGCTCGCGCACGGCGCTCGCCAGGTAGACGGGGATCGCGTCGCGCAGTGCCTGTTCGCGGGCGGGAGCGAGGCCGATACGGGCCTCGAGCACCTTGCGGGGCACCTTGCCGTTGCGGAACCCCGGCAGGCGGACCTCGGTGGCGATCTTGCGGAACGCCTGGTCGATGTCGCGGTCGAACTCGGCTTCTTCGACGGTGAGCGAGAGCTTGACGAGGCGCTTGCCGGGGGCGTCCTCGAGGTTTTCCAGCGTGCTTTTCACAGGCCGTGGAGCCTATCCACGTGGTGGCCGGTTCCCGGCGCTCCGCGCGAGACGCGACTCGCGATCGGCTCGCGATCGGCTCGGGCTCGAGGTGGGTCGACGCGGATTGCGTGTGCACGACCCCGGATCGGGCAGACTGTGGCCATGCCGACCTGGAAGCCCCACGCGCTGGCCAAGCCCCACGCCGATCAGCTCGAACTCCGCGCCAACGACAAGGTGCGCACCACCGTCGCACTGCCGGGTGTGCCCCTCGGCACCGAGGGCAAGGTGCTGTTGGCCAACGGGTTCAACTGGCTCCGCTACCGGGTGCTGTTCGCCAACGGTGTGGAGGTCGGCGATCTCGACGCCCGCCAGCTCGAGCCGTCCGGCCGCACCGCCAAGCGGCTCGCGAAGGCCGCGGCCAAGGCTCGCTGACCAGCGGCCCTGCCAGCTCCACGTCTCCTGCTCCACGTCCCCAGCATCCCCAGCTCCTCGGCGGTCCTCGCATGACGCACACCTCGATCCGCCACCGTTTCCCCGGCGTCGCCGACGGCTGGTCCCGGTTCGACGCCCCCGCCGGCACCCAGATGGTGGACGTCGCCATCGAAGCCACCTCGGCGTGGATGCGCAGCACCACCACCGCCTGCAGCGGCGGCTGGTTCGAGGCATCGGAGGCCACCGGCGAGCTCGTCGGCCGGGCACGGGCGATGGTCGGCCGTCTGTTCGGCGCCGATCCCGCCGGCGTCTGCTTCGGCCCGAACATGACCACGCTCACGTTCGCGGTCAGCCGGGCCATCGGCGCAACGCTGCGCCCCGGCGACCGGGTCGTCGGCACCCGACTCGACCACGAGGCGAACGTGTCGCCCTGGCGGTACGCCTGCCAGGCGGCGGGAGCCGAGCACGTGCTCGCCCCGTTCGACACCGCCACGGGCACGATGCCGCCCGAGCTCGTGATCGATCTGATCGACGAGCGCACGAAGTGGGTCACGCTGCCGGGCGCGTCGAACCTGCTCGGCACGGCGCCCGACCTGAAGCCGATCATCGAGGCTGCGCACGCGGTCGGTGCCCGCGTCTACGTCGACGCTGTCGCCCTCGCACCGCACCAGCGGATCGACATCTCGTCACTGGGCTGCGATGCACTCGTCAGCTCGCCGTACAAGTGGTACGGCCCCCACAGCGGCGTGGTGTGGATCGATCCGGACCTGCTCGACGAGCTCCCTGCGTTCAAGGTCCGTCCGGCACCCGACGCCGGCCCTGGCCGGTTCGAGACCGGCATGCCGAACTACGAGGCGATCGCCGGCGTCGAGGCAGCCGCGAGGTTCCTCGTCGAAGAGGGCATGGACCGGGTGGCGGCCGCCGAGATGGAGGTGTTCGCACCACTGCTCGAGGGTCTGCAGTCGATGGCCGGCGTCACGGTGTACGGGCCGCAGGGTCTGCAGGGTCGCACACCAACCGCGGCGTTCCGCGTCGACGGCGTCGCGCCGGCCGACGTCGCCCGTGCGCTCGCGGCGGAGCGGGTGGCGGTGTGGGACGGTCACAACTACGCGGTCGAGGTGGTCGACTCGCTCGGCCTGTCCGATCAGGGCGGTGTGGTCCGAGCGGGGCTCGCCCGCTACATCGAACCCGACGACGTGCAGCGCCTGCTGTCGGTCGTCGAGCGACTCGCGGCCTGGAGCTGAACGCGTCGCGCCGACGTCAGGCGCTCACGTCCTTTTCGAGTTCGCGCTCGTTGATCGGTTGCACGGGACGGTTGTTCGCCTCGCTGAATCGTGAGGTGAAGGCCTCCATCTGCTCGCGACTCATGGTGATCGACCCCTGCAGGACCGACCACTCCACCCCTTCCGAGCACGGGGGAGTGGTCAGCGAGCCGTCGTACCGGTAGGCGGCCGTCAGCTGCGGCAGGAAGGTCGCGATGTCGACCTGTCCGTACACCTTGTCCTCGACGTTCTTCTCGAGCGGCAAGGAGTCGATGATCATGTCGAACGCCGGCCACTCGGGCCCTTCCTCGACCAGCACGCCGAGCACGGCGAGCGAGCCGTCCTCCGCCTTGTGCACGAAGTGCCACTCCATCGGCCAGTGCTCGCCTTCGACGGTGTGCTCGCTCGGCGCGTGGAAGTGGAACTGGGCGAACGCGTAGGTCTTGCCGTCGAGCTCGAGCGTGCCCGCTTCCGGGACGTTGATCTGCACGGTGTGGCCGTTGTCGACCACGGTTGCGTCCGCCGGCACGTACTCGAGGACGGCGTTCGGGAGGTCGAGGCCGATCGCGCCGCTGAGATCGATCGGTGACTGCTGGGCGCCCTCGCCGCAGGCGCTGAACTCCTCGGAGAGCTCCTGCCACCGGGCGGCCTCCTCGTAGGTCCAGTGCGGCGCGTCGCCGTGCGCAGCCTCCTCGCCCTCGGCCCCCTCCACCTCGGGCACCTCGCCCTCGGTGTTCAGACCGGCCAGCACCTGCAGCTTGTCGACCTCGACCTCGAGCTCGAGCACCTGCAGCCGCAGCTCGTCGAACTGCTCCTTGGTGACCGTGTGCTCCGAGGTCGCGTGGTCGTCGACCGCGTGGTCATCGGTGACGTGATCGACCTCCAGCGCCGTGACCCCAGGCGTCGAACCCGGCGTGGTGCTCTCCGAGGACGATGCCGCCTCCCCCCCGCCACCGCCACAGGCGACGAGGACCAGTGCGGACACGAGACCGAGGGTCGCCGCGAGGCGACGTGCATGGGCGCGACGATGGATCACGTCGGGGATGGTCCGGCGGCCGGCCCTCACGTCAACCGGGAGCGGCGATCGTGGGCGGTGCCCGCCCGGGCCGGTCAGTCGGTGCCGTGGTGCGAGCGGTCGTGCTCGCGACGGGCGACGAACACGGCGGCCTCGGTGCGGCGCTCCATGCCCATCTTCGCCAACAGCCCGCTGACGTAGTTCTTCACGGTCTTCTCCGCGAGGAACATCTTCTCGCCGATCTGGCGGTTGGTGAGGCCCTGGCCGATGAGGTCGAGCACCTCACGTTCGCGAGCCGTGAGGCTCGACAGCCGCTGGTCCTCGCTCGACGGGTTGCTGAGCCGGCGCATCACCCGGCCGGTGACGGCGGGATCGAGGAGGTGTTCGCCCGCGGCGACCCGGCGGATGGCGGCGAGCAGTTCCGTGCCGCGGACCTGCTTGAGGACGTAACCGGAGGCGCCGGCGATGATGGCTTCGAACAGCGCCTCGTCGTCGGAGTACGAGGTGAGCATGAGGCACTTCACCTCGGGCATGCGGCTGCGGATCTCACGACACAGCTCGACGCCGTTGCCATCGGGCAGGCGCACGTCGAGGATCGCCACATCGGGTTGCACGGCGAGCACGCGAGCGAGGCCGGTCTCGACCGAATCCGCCTCGCCGACGACTTCCAGATCACCGGACGCGTCGATCAGGGACCGGACGCCCTGGCGCACGACCTCGTGGTCGTCGACCAGGAACACACGGACGCGGGACTCGTCGCTCATCTCGCCCAGTCTGGCGCGTCCTCGTGACATCTGACAGGGACCTTCGGCCCTACCGTCGGCCCGAGCGTGCTCGCCGATGCGCGGGATCGACCAGGACCGCCGGCGTCAGCCCTGGTGGCGGGCGCTCGGGGTACCCCTGTCTCGGGGGGTGCTGGCTAAGGTGGCGCGGTGACCGACGATGCTGCCGACACGAACGTGACGTCTGCCGATTCGGCCGACGAACGCGCCGACTCGGAGTTCGCCACCTGGATCGACGAGCTCCCCGACGGCCTCGTCGTGTGCCGACCGGACGGCACCATCCGCGTGGTCAACCAGCGGCTGCTCGAGATGTCGGGTTACTGCACGGCCGAACTCCTCGGCGGCAGCATCGACGTGCTCGTCCCGATCCGCTCCCGCGATCGTCACGAGGCACTGCGCAACGGATTCGTGGAGGCCAACCGCGCCCGGCCGATGGGGCCGGGGATGCAGCTGTCGCTGCAGTGCAAGGACGGCAGCGAGGTGCCGGTCGAGATCAGCCTGTCGCCGCTGAGCACCGGCAGTCATCGCGGCGTCGTCGCGATCGTGCGCGACGTGACCGAACGACTGCGGGCCGAATCGGTGCTGCGGACCACGAGCGATCTGCTGACGCTGGCCGGCGAGCGCGAGCGGATCGCCCGCGACCTCCACGACACCGTGCTGCAGCGCCTGTTCGGCCTGGGCCTCGAACTCCAGGCGACGGCCATCCGGTCGCCGGCCGTGTCCGATCGGCTCGAGCACGCCGTCGACGAGATCGACCTCATCATCCGTGAGATCCGCACCGCGGTGTTCACCCTCGGATCGGCCGGCCGGGACGGATCCCTCGGACAGGAACTCAGCACGGTCACCGCCCAGGCGAAGCGGGTGCTCGGCTACTCGCCCCGGGTTCGTATGGACGGTCCGGTCGAGACCGCGACGACACCCGAGATCCGCACCGAACTGCTCGCCAGCCTGCGCGAGGCGCTGACGAACATCGCCCGCCACGCCGGGGCGTCGGAGGCGGAGATCGAACTGCTCGCCACCGACGTGCTCGAGTTGCGCGTGCTCGACAACGGCCGGGGCGTCCCGTCGGAGTTCGACACGAGCTCGGGCAACGGGCTGCGCAACATGGCCGAACGGGCCCGACTGTTGGGCGGCGGCTGCTCGCTGTCGCCTCGCCCGGAGCGCGGCACCGTGCTGCGCTGGTGGGTTCCTCTCACCCATTGATCGCACTGATCAGGCACTGATCAGGCACTGATCAGGCACCGATCGCCCGCTGATGGACGGTCCGCGTGTGGGCGGTGGAGTCGCTCGTCGCCGTCGACTGGTTCCCGCGGACGGCCTGCTCGGGACTTTGGTCCCGGGTGGTCCTGTCTTGTGGCCCTGAACGCCCGGATCGGTCCCCCGCATAGTGGACAGCACTATGAGCAGAGCAGACCGTTCCGTCCTGGGTTGGGGTGCCTTCGCCGTCGCGATCGCAGCCCTCGTACTCGCCATCTTCGGATTGCAAGACGACAGTTCCGCCTCGGGCGGTGAGAGCGAAGCAGGCGGCGTCACCGAGGTCGACGTCAGCCTCTCCGAGTGGCAGATCGGGCCGATCATGACCGAGATCCCCGCCGGCGAAGTCGTCCTCAACGTCACCAACGACGGCACGATGGTGCACAACCTGTCGATCCCCGCCCTCGGGGTCAAGACCGCCGACCTGCAGCCCGGCCAGAGCGAGCAGCTCGAGCTCGGCAACGTCACCGACAATCAATACGACATGCTCTGCGAGATCGCCGGTCATGCGGCGAGCGGCATGACCGCTCAACTGATGGTCGGGTCGGGAGGCGACATGACCGGTGCCGGCTCGATGGACTGGCAGGAGATGGACCGGGTGATGGAGGACGTCGCGCTGGAGTACCCGGCGAAGACCGAGGGCATCGGCGGCAAGCTGATGGAGCCGACCGAGGTGACTGCAGACGGCACCAAGGTGTTCGATGTCACCGCATCGAACGTGCAGTGGGAAGTGGAGCCCGGCAAGTTCGTCGACGCCATGGCATACAACGGCGTCGTCCCCGGCCCGGAGATTCACATCGAGGTGGGCGACAGGATCCGCATCAACTTCAAGAACGAGATGGACGAGTCGACAGACATCCACTTCCACGGCATCCGGGTTCCGAACAACATGGACGGTGTCGACCCGTACACCCAGGCGGCGGTGGCGCCGGGTGAGAGCTTCGTCTACGAGTTCGATGCGCTCGAGCCGGCGGTCGGCATCTACCACTCGCACCACAACGCCCAGGAGCAGATCCCGAACGGTCTGTTCGGCGCCTTCACGATCGGCGAGATGCCGATCCCGGAGTACCTGCAGGACAAGGGCTACACGAAGGTCGACAAGAAGGTGAACATGGTGCTGAACGACGCCGGCACCATCGGCCTGAGCCTGAACGGCAAGAGCTTCCCCGCCACCGAGCCGTACACGCTCCGCAAGGGCGAGGTCATGATGGTGAACTACTTCAACGAGGGTCTCACCGCTCACCCGATGCATCTCCACCAGCCGATGGGCTGGATCGTCGCCAAGGACGGTCAGCCGCTCGACTTCCCGATGCCGGGCGACACGATCAACATCGCCCCCGGCGAGCGCTACACCGTGCTCTACAAGGGCACCGACGTCGGCGTGTGGGCCTGGCACTGCCACATCCTCACCCACGCCGAGAGCTCGACGGGCATGTTCGGCATGGTCACCGCCGTCATCGTGACCCAATAGCCGAGGGGTGCGGCGGGGCCCCGATCGTCGTCGACGGTCGGGGCCCTGCGCATTTTTCGGCGTTCCGACAGCGTTTCCCCACCAGCGCCCGAACCAGCGCCCGAACCAACGCCCGAACCAACGCCCGAACCAGCGCCCGAACCAGCGCCCGAACCAGGAGGATCCCATGAGTGCCGAACGTTTCGAACTCCCCGGCTGGGAGTGCGTGTCCCTGCTGCGGTCGCAGCACATCGGCCGGGTGTGCGTGCTCGACCACGGGTTCCCGCTGGCGCTGCCGGTGAACTTCCTCGTGATCGGCCCGGACGAGGCATGTCAGGTGGTCATGCGGACCGGGCCGCAGACCCTGATCGGCCGGTACCAAGGGCCGGCGACGTTCGAGGTCGACCAGGTGGACGAGTCGACCCGCGAAGCCTGGAGCGTGATCGTGCGCGGCTCACTCCGCCACGTGACCGGCGCACACGGGTTGCCCGATCCCGGACCGTGGCTCGACGGACGACATCACTGGATGGTGCTGACCGCGACGGCGGTGACGGGCCGCCGGTTCGTCGGCAACCAGGGCACCGACGGCTTCTCGGTGGATTGGCAGATCCGTACCGGGTGACCGGACCCGGCGGGGGCGACCGCCGGTAGCATCGTGGCCGTTCGGGGCGTGGCGCAGCGGTAGCGCACCTGCTTTGGGAGCAGGGGGTCGGGAGTTCAAATCTCCCCGCCCCGACCATCACACCGGCCGAGCCCGTGCCGGCCCCGCCAGCACGGCGCGGGCGACGAACGACGGTACGGTTCGGGCCACCATGACCAGCACGCCCAGCCGCCCCGTCCTCGCCACTGCGAGTGCCGGCGGTGCCGGCGGTGCCCCCGGGGCGTGACGGCATGGGTGTCCGGGTCCATCTCGTCGACGGCACGTTCGAACTGTTCCGCTGCTTCCACGGAGCGCCGCGGGCGAGGACCGCGTCGGGCCGCGAAGTCGGCGCCGCTCGCGGTCTGCTCGCAACGATCACCTCGTTGCTCCACGAACCCGATGTCACGCACGTGGCGGTCGCGTTCGATTCGGTGGTGCCACCGCCCGGCGCCGCGAAGGGCTCGTCCCCCGATCAGCTGATCGCTGCTCAAACGGGGCTCGCCGCCGATGCGGTCCGAGCGCTCGGTGTTCCCGTGTGGCCGAGCGGTCGGTATCAGGCCGACGAACTGCTCGCGACCGGCGCGGCCCGCTTCGCCGCCGACCCCGACGTCGACCAGGTGGTGATCTGCAGCACCGACAACGACTTCAACCAGTGCGTGCGGGGGGCGCGCATCGTCGTGCTCGACCGCATTCGACGGCTCGTGACCGACGAGACGATGGTGCGTGAACGGTACGGCGTCGGCCCCGAACAGGTACCCGACCTGTTTGCGCTCGTCGGCGATCGCAGCGACGGTCTCCCCGGTGTGCCCGGGTGGGGCCTCACCTCCGCGGCAGCGCTGCTGCGCCGCCACGGCCGGCTCGACGCCATCCCGCTCGACCACCTCGACTGGGACGTCGACGTCCGGGGCGCAGCGCGGCTCGCTGCGGCACTGCGCGAGCACCGTGACGAGGCGTTGCTGTGCCGCGACCTCTCCGAACTGCGGACCGATCTGCCCCTCCGGCACGGCCTCGGCGAACTCCGCTGGCACGGCGCCAGACGCGACCGCATCGAACGGATCTGTGCACTCGTGGAGGACGACAGCGTCGTCGCCCGCATCGCACACTGGGCCGCATGACCCTGGCGACCAGCCACCACCACGGCGAGTCAGTACGACTTCGGCAGGCCGAGCACGCTGGAGGCGATGTAGTTGCACACCATCTCCTGGCTCACCGGCGCGATCTTCATCAACCGGGCCTCACGCCAGTAGCGCTCGACGTGGTACTCGCGGGCGTAGCCCATGCCACCGTGGGTCTGCATGGCGCGGTCGCACGCGAAGAACGCTGCGTCGGCTGCGAGGTACTTCGCTGTGTTGGCCGCCTCGCCGCAGGGCATGCCGGCGTCGAACATCCACGCCGCCTCGCGCACGGCGAGTTCGGCGGCGTGCAATCGCATGTGCGCCTCGGCGAGCGGGAACGCGAGGCCCTGGTTCTGACCGATGGGTCGGCCGAACACCACGCGGTCGCGGCCGTACTGCACGGCCTTCTGCATCGCGGCGCGGCCGATGCCGAGTGCCTCGGCGGCGATGAGGATCCGCTCGGGGTTGAGCCCGTCGAGCAGGTAGGTGAACCCCTTGCCCTCCTCGCCGATCCGCCGCCCCACCGGCACGCGGAGGCCGTCGTAGCGCACCTCGCACGACACCACCGCGTTGCGACCGAGCTTGGGGATCGGGCGGATGTCGACCTCGGGGCGCTGCAGGTCGACGAGGAGCAGGGTCATACCGTCCGTCGGCCGGACGCATTCGTCACGGGGCGTCGTGCGCACGAGCAGGAGGCACATCTCGCACAGCGGCGCCTTCGTCGTCCACACCTTCGCGCCGTGCACGACGTACTCGTCGCCGTCGCGTACGGCTCGTGTGCGGATCGAGCTGGTGTCGGTGCCGGCGTCGGGCTCGGTGACCCCGAACGCGACGTGCAGTTCGCCGGCGGCCACGCGCGGCAGCACCTCGGCGGCCAAGTCAGGCGAGCCGTAGCGGCGAACGGGTTCCATCCCGAAGATCGACAGGTGGATCGCCGAGCAGCCGTTCATCGCAGCGCCCGATGCGGCGATCTCTTCGAGCATGACCGAGGCCTCGGCGATGCCCTGTCCCCCACCGCCGAACTCCTCGGGGATCGAGATGCCGACCCAGCCGCCTGCGGCGAGCTGTTCGTAGAACTCCCACGGGAACTCGTGCGCCTCGTCCTTGGCCGCCCAGTAGTCGTCGGGGAAGTCGGCACAGATGCGCCGGATCCCCTCGCGGATCGCCTCGTGTTCAGGGGACCGGCTGAACTCCATCACTGCTCCCTCAGGTCGTCGGCTGCCAGGTCGATGTCTAGCCCATCGTGAGCGATCTGCGCCGGAGCAGCGCGTCTCGCTCACGAAGGAACGGGGTTCGGGCGGCGGGCGGCGGACAGGGCGTTTGACAAGTCGCCAGGACGTGATCAGATTCGGTCCATGGACAACCCCATCGGGCCCGCCCTGCAGCTGCGGATCCCCGAGCCCGCCCGCGGGCACCGACCGGCCGATCCCGTGCCGTACATCAGCGCCGCCGGCGAGATGCGCAAGCCCGATCTCGACGAGAAGGTGGAACGCATCGCGCTGATGCGCAAGCAGTTGGTGCGCGTGCTCGACGACGACGGGCGAGCGGTCGGGCCCTGGTCACCGGAGCTCGACGCCGATCACCTCCGTCAGGGACTGCGAGACATGATGACGGTGCGCAGCTTCGACGCCCGCCTGCTGCGGGCGCATCGACAGGGGAAGATCTCCTTCTACATGCAATGTCTCGGCGAGGAGGCGATCGCGTGCGCGCAGCGGCGCGCGTTGCGATCCGACGACATGCACTTCCCCACCTACCGGCAGCAGGGTCTGCTGATCGCCGGCGGTTACCCGATCGTCACGATGATGAACCAGGTGCTGTCGAACGAGCACGACCCGCTCAAGGGACGCCAGCTGCCGGTGATGTACTCGTCGAAGGAGCACGGCTTCTTCTCGATCTCGGGGAACCTCGCGACCCAGTACGTGCAGGCGGTGGGCTGGGCGATGGCCTCGGCGCTGCGGGGGGACACCAAGATCGCCTCGGCCTGGATCGGCGAGGGCGCCTCCGCCGAGTCCGACTTCCACGCCGCGCTCGTGTTCGCCTCCACCTATCAGGCGCCGGTGATCCTCAACATCGTGAACAACCAGTGGGCGATCTCGACGCCGGAGGACTTCGCCCGTGGCGCGTCGGCCACCTTCGCCGACCGCGGCTACGGGTTCAGCATCCCCGCGCTGCGGGTGGACGGCAACGACTACCTCGCCGTGTACGCGGCGTCGCAGTGGGCGGCCGAGCGGGCACGCGCCAACCTCGGGCCGACGCTGCTCGAGTGGGTGACGCTCCGCGTGGGTGCCCACTCGACCTCGGACGACCCGTCGGTGTACCGCCCCGACGACGAGGCCGACCGCTTCCCGCTCGGCGATCCGATCGATCGACTCCGACGACACCTCACCGTGATCGGGGCATGGGACGACGAGCGGCAGGCAGCCCTCCAGACGGAGGTCGACGCCCTCATCGCCGACGCGTTCGCCGAGGCCGACTCACACGGGTCGGTGAAGAGCGGGCACACGTCGAGCCCGTCGACGATGTTCGACGACGTGTACGCCACCCTCCCCCGCCATCTGGTGGAACAACGCGAACGGATGGAGGGCTGACGTGCCGGCCATGACGATGATCGAGGCGATCCGTGACGCACACGCCATCGCGATGGAACGCGACGACACCGTCGTCGTCTTCGGCGAGGACGTGGGCTACTTCGGTGGGGTGTTCCGCTGCACCCACGGTCTGCAGGAACGGTTCGGCTCGCACCGCTGCTTCGACACGCCGATCAGCGAGGCCGGCATCGTCGGCGTGGCGGTCGGGATGGCGGCCTACGGCCTTCGGCCGTGCGTGGAGATCCAGTTCGCCGACTACGTGTACCCGGCATACGACCAGATCGTGTCGGAGGCGGCCCGCCTGCGCCACCGGTCGGCCGGCGACTTCACCGCCCCGCTCACGATCCGCATGCCCACCGGCGGCGGCATCTTCGGCGGGCAGACACACTCCCAGAGCCCCGAGGCGCTGTTCACCCACGTGGCCGGACTCAAGACGGTCGTGGTGTCGAACCCGTACGACGCGAAGGGGTTGCTGCTCGCGGCGATCGAGGACGACGACCCGGTGATCTTCCTCGAGCCGAAGCGTGTCTACAACGGGCCGTTCGACGGTCATCACGATCGTCCGATCGTGCCCTGGAGTCAGCACCCACTGGGCGAGGTGCCCGAGGGCCACTACACGATCCCGCTCGGCCAGGCCCGGGTGCACCGTGGCGGCGACGACGTGACCGTGCTCACGTACGGAACGCTGGTGCACGTCGCCCAGGCCGCTGCGGAGGAGTCGGGCATCGATGCCGAGATCATCGACCTGCGCACCCTCGTGCCGCTCGACGTGGACACGATCGTCGCCTCGGTGCGACGCACGGGTCGGTGCCTCGTGGTGCATGAAGCCACCCTCACGTCGGGCTTCGGTGCCGAACTGAGCGCGACCGTGCAGGAACGGGCGTTCCACCATCTGGAGGCACCGGTCACCCGTGTGTGCGGGTGGGACACGCCGTATCCGCACGCGCACGAATGGTCGTACTTCCCGGGACCCGACCGCGTCGCCCGGGCGATGCGGGAGGTGATGTCCGCATGAGCACCTACGACGTGAAGCTGCCCGACGTGGGCGAGGGCGTGGCGGAAGCGGAGCTGATCAGCTGGCTCGTCGCAGTGGGCGACCGCGTGACGAGCGACTCCGTGCTCGCCGAGGTGATGACGGACAAGGCGACGGTCGAGGTCGCCTGCCCGGTGAGCGGGGTGGTCGTCGCACTCCACGGCGAGCCGGGCGACGTACTGGCCGTCGGCGGTGGACTCGTCTCGATCGAACTGGACGGCGCCGCGCCAGCACCACGTGCGCCGTCTGGCGTGAGCGCTCCTGTCGCGGCGGCCGCCCCCGTGCATGCCGTTCCCGCGGGAGCACCTCGCACTCGCACGCTCGCGGCACCTGCGGTCCGGGCGCGGGCCGCCTCGCTGGGTATCGACCTCGCGAACCTGGCCGGCTCGGGGCCCGACGGCCGCGTGGTCCACGCCGACCTCGACCGCGTGCTGCTCGGCCGCTCCGGGTCGTCGACCACGTCCGTCGTGGCCACGAGCGCGGACGAGCCACACCTCCAGCCGGTCCGGGGGCTCCGGCGCCGGATCGCCGAACGGTTGACCTCGGCGTGGACCGAGATCCCCCACATCACCTACGTCGACGCGATCGACGTCACCGATCTCGAGATCCTTCGCGCCGAACTGAACCGGCGCGGTGACTCGTCGGCGACGCGGCTGACGATCCTGCCGTTCCTGGCGCGAGCCATCGTGATCGCGACGGCGGAGCAGCCTCGGCTGAACGCCACGTTCGACGCCGACGCGCAGACGCTGTCGGTGTTCGACGCCGTGCACCTCGGCATCGCCACGCAGACCGACGACGGGCTGATCGTCCCGGTGGTCCGCCACGCGGAGGCACGCGGGCTGTGGGACATCGCCGCCGAGATCGGGCGGGTCGCCTCGGCTGCGCGGTCCGGGAGCGCCACCCGACAGGAGCTCTCCGGTTCGACGATCACGATCACCTCACTCGGTGCGCTCGGCGGTCTGGTGACGACGCCGATCATCAACCAACCCGAGGTCGCGATCGTCGGGGTCAACAAGCTGGAGACCCGGCCGGTGTGGCGAAACGGCGTGTTCGAGCCGCGGCAGATGATGAACCTGTCGTCGAGCTTCGACCATCGCATCGTCGACGGCTGGGACGCAGCGACGTTCGTCCAACGGATCAAGTCCCTCCTCGAACTGCCGGCGTTGTTGTTCGTCGACGGCGACCCGTCTGTTCCGCCCGTTCCGCCCCGCTGATGACCGGAGCAGGTCCACTCCCGCCCCGGCGCCCCCGGCTGGTGTTGATGGGCGTCGCCGGCTCGGGCAAGACGACCATCGGACGGGAACTGGGCGGTGCGCTCGACGTCGGGTTCGTCGACGCCGACGACCTGCACCCGCCGGCCAACATCGTGAAGATGGCCGCCGGCATCCCACTCGACGAGGCCGATCGAGCGCCATGGTTGCAGGCCGTCGCCGATGTGCTCGCCGACGCCGACGTCGGCGTGGTGGTCGCCTGCTCCGCACTCCGCCGGTCGCACCGCGACACCTTGCGACGTGCCGCACCGGTCGAGTTCGTGTTCCTCGACGTCGTCCTCGCCGTAGCCGTGGCGCGAGCGGCGAGCCGTCCCGACCACTTCATGGGGCCGTCGATGATCCCGAGCCAGTTCGACGTGCTCGAACCACCCGACGCGGCCGAGATCGACGTCGTCTCCATCGACGCAGGACGTCCGGCAGCCGAGGTCCTCGTGTCGATCCTCGAGGTGGTCAGCCAGCGATGAGCGTGGCGGTGATGGCTCTCATCACGCCGTCGACGAGCGTGCCGAGCCCGACGCCGGCGGCGATCTCCGGCATCGTGATGAGCAGCGCAGCGAGGCCGTGCACCTGGATCCACACCACCCGTGCCGCGAGTTGGGCGTCGCCCATCGGGATCTCACCGGCATCCATGCAGGCCTGGACGTTGGCCAACAGGTCGTCGAACGCCGTCAGCTCGAGCGCCTCGGGATCCTCGAACACGTCCTTGCCGAGCGACGTCGGGGTCATGAACAGCGCCATGTAGGCGTCCGGTTTGGTGGTGGCATAGCGGATGTACGCACGCCCCCGACGCTCGAGTGCAGCGAGCGGCGAGGCCGTGCGGCTCCCGGAACGGCGCAATGTGTCGCGAAAGTCGCGCATGCGCCGAGCGTGCACGGCGACGAACAACGCGTCCTTGTCGGCGAAGTGCTGATAGAGCACCGGCGCGGTCACGCCGACGCGGCCGACGATCTCGGCCACCGGCACGGCGGCCGCGCTCCCGCGCTCGGCGAGCAACTGCTCGGCCACCTCGATCAGTTCCTCGCGGACCTGGCCGCCCTCGCCTCGCGCGGAGCGCACTCGGGTCGGCCGGTCGGATGTCACAGCGACACGATACAAGTTGCACCGCTCGGTTAGTCGATTAATCTAACGCACTAACCAAGGAGGCCCAGTGACCGTCACCACCCCCGTCGACGACACCTCGTCCACATCACCCTCGCCACACCGTTGGCTCGTGCTGGGCGTCGTCTGCGTCGCCACGTACGCCGTGCTCGTCGACACCTCGATCGTCAACGTGGCCCTGCCCACGCTGGTGCGCGAGCTCGACGCCACGACCACGGAACTGAAGTGGATCGTCGACGCCTACAACCTGGCCTTCGCCTCGCTCGTGCTCGTCGGTGGCAGCCTCGGCGACCGCTTCGGCCGCAAGACCACACTGCTCACCGGCCTCGCCGTGTTCGCCTTCGGCAACCTCGCAGCCACCACGATGAGTTCACCGGCTGGCCTCATGGCCATGCGCGCCGTCATGGGCGTCGGTGCGGCACTCGTGTTCCCCGCCACGTTGTCGATCATCACCAACGTGTTCGCCGACCGCGGCGAACGGGCGAAGGCGATCGGTCTCTGGGGCGCGATGACCGGGCTCGGTGTCGCCTCTGCCCCGATCATCGGCGGTTGGGTGATCGAGCAGGGGTCGTGGCGGTGGGTCTTCGCCGTCGTCGTCCCGATCGCCGTGGTCGCCTTCGTCCTCACAGCGCTGCGGGTGCCGCAGTCGAACGATCCCGACACGCCGCCGCTCGACCTCGTCGGCCTCGGTCTGTCGATCGTCACGCTGGGCACACTCGTCACCGCGATCATCCAGGGCCCCGACTGGGGCTGGACCACCGAGGGCACGCTCGGGCTGTTCGCCGTGGCGCTGTTCACCGGGGCCGCGTTCGTCGCCTGGGAGTTGCGGCACCCCGATCCGATGCTCGACGTGGCGCTGTTCGGCAACCTGCGCTTCACCGCTGCGTCGGGCTCGGTGACCTTCGCGTTCTTCGCCCTGTTCGGGTTCATCTTCCTGATCACCCAGTACTTCCAGTTCGTGCTCGGCTACTCGCCGTTCGAATCGGGTCTGCGCGTCATCCCGGTGGCCCTCTCGATCGCCATCGCATCGATCACCGGCACCCGCCTCGCGGTGCGGTTCGGGAACAAGGCCGTCGTCGCCGGCGGCCTGCTGTCGATGTCGATCGGCTTCGGGTGGGTGTCCACCGCCAGTCCGGTGACGCCCTACGTCGAGATCATCGGGCAGATGATCTTCCTCGGCCTCGGCCTCGGCTTCACGAGCGCCCCGGCGACGGAGGCGATCATGGGTGTGGTGCCCGCCAACAAGGCCGGGCAGGGCTCGGCGGTCAACGACGCCACCCGCGAAGTCGGTGGCACGCTCGGCGTCGCGGTCATCGGCAGCGTCTTCGCCTCGGTGTACTCGAACGCCCTCGTCGGCAAGCCGGGTTGGGATCAGGTGCCACCGGAAGCGCTCGAGCGCGCCGAGGACGGCATCGGACTCGCCCTGGGGTTCGTCGACGCGGCAGCGGGTCAGGTCGGCGCCGACACCGCGACGGTCCTCGCCGACGGCGCACTCCAATCGTTCATGGACGGTCTGCAGGCCGGCTGTCTGGTCGCCTCGGGCGTCACCCTGGTGGGCTCCCTGATGGCACTGGCCCTGCTGCCGGCCCGACCGGCCCTCGTGCACGACGTCGTGTGAACGTGGGCCGGTCAGGCACCGGTCCAGCAGCTGTCGTCAGGTGCCGCAGAAGGTGCGGTACGGACCCTGGTCGGCCGGTGCGGGCAGGGCGTACGCCTCGAGACCCGGCCGCTCGTCGAACGGGTGGCGGACGACGTCGACGAGCTGGTCGAACGCCTCCATCGATCCGGCGGTCGCGGCGTCGAGCGCGGCCTCCACCAGGTGGTTGCGGGGGACGTAGATCGGGTTCACCCGGTCCATCGCGGCCGCCGCGGCGAGACGCTCGTCGACATCGCCGGGCACGAGCGCGAGCCACGTGGACGCCCAGGCCTCGAACGCCGCCTGGTCGGCGAACAGGGCCCGCACCGGGGCGTCGTCGCCGCGCAGCGCCGTCGACAGCAGACGGAAGAAGCGGGTGTGGTCGATCGCCTGCGTCTGGAGCAGTTCCGGCACGGCGTCGACGACCGCGTCCGCTGCGGTCATCGGCGCTGCACCGGCGAGACCGAGCTTGTCGCGCATCCCGGCGTGCCACGCGGCGACGTAGCGATCGCCGAACCCCTGCAGCACTTCGGTGGCGATGGCCACGGCCCGCTCGGTGTCGTGATCGAACCGTGAGAGCAGGGTCTCGGCCAGCCGGGCGAGGTTCCACTGGAGCACCCGCGGCTGGTTGCCGTAGGAGTAGCGGCCGCCGTGGTCGATCGAGCTGAACACCGTCGCCGTGTCGAACCGGTCCATGAACGCGCACGGGCCGTAGTCGATCGTCTCGCCGGAGATGGTGGTGTTGTCGGTGTTCATCACGCCGTGGATGAACCCGACGAGCATCCATCGGGCCACGAGGTCGGCCTGACGGTCCACCACGTGTCGGAACAGCTCGAGTGCCGGGATCTCGCTGTCGGCGGCGTCGGGCAGGTGCCGGGCGACGGCGTGGTCGACGAGGCGCCGGAGCAGATCGGCGTCGCCCGTGGCAGCGGCGTACTGGAACGAGCCGACGCGCAGGTGGCTGGAGGCGACGCGGGCCAGCACCGCGCCGGGCAGCATGCCGGTGTCGCGCGCGATGCGCTCGCCGGTGGCGACCACGGCGAGTGAACGGGTGGTGGGGATGCCGAGCGCATGCATGGCCTCGCTGATGACGTACTCGCGCAGCATCGGTCCCACGGCCGCCTTGCCGTCACCGCCGCGGGCGAAGCGGGTGCGTCCGGAACCCTTCAGGTGCAGGTCGTGGCGCGCGCCCTCCGGGTCGAGGATCTCCCCGAGCAGTAGCGCACGTCCGTCGCCCAACCGGGGCGAGTAGTTGCCGAACTGGTGGCCCGAGTAGGCGAGCGCGATCGGTTCGGATCCCTCGGCGATCGTGTTGCCGACGAGGACGGCGACACCGTCGTCGGTGGCGAGGACATCGGGGTCGGCTCCGAGCTCATCGGCGAGGCCACGGTTGAACGCCAGCAACAGCGGCGCCGGCGCTCGCTCCGCCTGCCAACGCTCGTACAGCCCCTCGAGTTCGCGTGCGTAGGAGTTGTCGAACCGGAACAGCGTGGTGGCGTGCAACGACGCGTCGGCGCTCATGGGTCGAGGCTACCGATGGCTCGCCCACGGTCGCCGTCCGGGCCGGGCCGCGTGGGACACACTGTTGGGCGCCATGAGCGACCGCACCCACCTCGTTGCCCGTACCGACCTCGCACCGGCACCGACCGGTGATGGCCACGTGCTCGTCCGGCTCGGCCACGTGAGCGACCTGCACGTGATGGACGCCGTGTCGCCGATGCGGTTCGAGTGGATCGAGACGATGGCGCACGATCCCCGGTGGCGGCCGTTGCTGCACATGCACCGCCCGCAGGAGACGCTCGTGCCCTGGGCGGTCGCCCAGCACGTGGACGAGGTGCGGGCCGAGGGCGGGCTCGATCTGTTCGTGTGCACCGGCGACAACATCGACAACGCCCAATGCAACGAACTCGACGTGTACCTCGGCCTCGTCGCCGGCGGTGCCGTCTCGATGCCGGCCCGCGGCAGCGCGCAGGACGCGCACGACGCGCCGACTCCGGGACCGTGGCCGTACTGGAGTCCGCTCGCGGCCGTGGAGGACACGTGGAAGCCGCGCGGCTACCCCGTGATCGACGACCTGTTCGACCGCACGGACGCGCCGATCGTGTCGGCCGGCGTGGGCGTTCCGTGGACCAGCATGCCGGGCAACCACGACCTGCTGTGCCAGGGCACCGCGTTCATGAACGAGGAGCTGCACCGCGCCGCGGTCGGCGACCGCAAGGCACTGTTCCCGCCGGACGGCTTCGAGCCCGATGACGTGCTCACGCTGTTCGTCGAGGAGCCCGACGCCTTCCTCGGCATCGGCGAGCGACGCGTGCCACCCGATCCGTCCCGGGTGGCGGTCGACCTCGACGGTTGGATCGCAGCGCACGCTCGTGCAGGTGCAGCCGGCTGGGACGCGGTCGCCCCGACGGGACGTGCCGACACCGTCGTCCACCTGGGCGAGGTGCTCCTGGTGGTGCTCGACACCAACCATCCGGCGGGCGACTACCAGGGCAGCATCGGGCGAGCACAGATCGCCTGGCTCGACGACCGCCTCACCGAGGCAGACCGCGACGGTCGACTCGTGGTGCTCGCCAGTCACCACGGGGTCGACACGTTGGTGAACGAACGCGGCGACGACCCCGATCGGGTGCTCGCCGCTCCCCTGCTCGACGTCGTCCACCGCCATCCGTCGGTGGTGCTCTGGCTCACCGGGCACCGCCACATCCACCGGATCACGCCACGGCCCGGCGCCGCGGGCGGGTTCTGGGAGATCACGACCGCCTCGATCATCGACTGGCCGAGCGAGCGCCGTCGGGTGGAGGTGCTTCGTCACGACGACGGGAGCGTCGAGATCGTGTCGACGCTGCACGCCCACCAGGCCGAACCGGGCTCGCTCGCGTGGTGGCACCGCGAGCTCGCGCAGCGGTTCGGCGCGTCGCAGGTGCGGCACGCGATGAGCGGTACCGAGCTCGACCGCGACGTGCGCCTGTTCCTCGCGCGCTGACCGGAGCCAGTTCGCGCAGGGTCAGCGGCCGGCGAGCCTCGCGACCACCGGGGCGAATGCATCGGCGGCGGTGTCGCCGACGGTGACGTAGGAGATGCCGTAGCGCTCGCGACGACGCTCGAGCTCGTCGCAGATCGTGTCGACCGAACCGATGAGTGCGTGTGGGTGGTTCAGCATCTGGTCGACCGTGAGACCCATCCGCGGCGCCATCGCCTCGGCCGTGGCCTGACCCTGGTCGGTGACGAACGTGAAGTACGCCCCGATCTCGAGCTCGAGCGAGTCGAACCGGTCGCCGGCCGCCTCGCGCACCCACGCCACCTTCTGATCGGTGGCATCGGCGTCCGACGTCGGCACGCCCGGACCGATCTTGCCCGAGGAGTTGTCGAAGTTGAAGCTGACGATCTGGGCCTCGCGACCGGCGAGGGACAACACTCGCTTCGACCCGCCGCCGATCATGATCGGCGGGTGGGGCCGCTGCACCGTCTTCGGCAGGCCTTCGAACCCGACGGCACGAACGCCGGTGCCGTCGCGGCCGACGAAGTCGACCTCGCCGTCGCCCATGAGGAGCTTGGCCATCTGCACGACGTCCTCGAGGCGCGACACGCGCGTGCCGGCCGGATCCCAGGCGACGCCCATCGCCTCGTACTCGCCCTGGAGCCAACCGGCGCCGAGACCCAGCTCGAGACGGCCCTCGCTGAAGAAGTCGAGGGTCGCCATCTCCTTGATGAGCACGGCCGGGTTGCGGTAGTCGATGCACATCACCCGTGCGCCGACCCTGATGGTGCTCGTCGCCTCGGCGGCGACCGCGATGGCGGGCACGGCGGCGATCCCCTGCACGGGGTGGAACGTCGCGGCGAGCGCCGGCCCGGGACCGATGTAGTGGTCGGCGAGCATGAAGCTCGAGTACCCGAGCGCCTCGGCGCGCCGAGCCTTGTCACGCCAGTCGGCGGCGTTGTCCGCGTTGAAGGCCTGCCAACCGAATCGGAACGGGTGCGTCATGCGCCTCAGGATGCCAGGCCGACGATGCCGCCCACGACCTCAGGATCGGTCAGGGGCCCTTCGGCGCGACCTGGATCTGCTGCATCGCCATCAGGTCGCGCATCTGCTTCTGCATCCCTTCGGGGGACCCGTCGAGGAACAGGACGTTGCCCTTGCCGTTCTCGGCCATGTGCCGGATCGACTCGGTCCAGATCGAGAACAGGATGAGCGAGGAGTCGACGTTGGCCGCCTCCATCTCCCGGGCCGCCTGGGTGAGGCCACGGCCCACCTCTTCGCGGAAGAGCGCCACGCCCTGGCCGCGCAGCTGGGCGGCGGTGCGCTCCGCCTCGGCGGCGATACGGATCGCGGTGCCCTCGGCCTCGCCCTCCTTGGTGCGGCGGATGAGCAGCGCGTCGCCTTCGTTGGTGGCGGCGGCCTTGAGGTTGTTCGAGGCGACGACCTGGGCCATCGACGTCGTGATCGCCTGGTCGAAGGTGATGTCGTTGAGCTGCAGGTCGATGAGGTGGTAGCCCCACGTCTCGACGGTGACGTCGAGGTTCTCCTTCACCTCGGCCACGATCTCACCGCGCAGGCCGAGGATCTCGGCCTGACGCATCGTCGCCACGAAGCCACGGGTGCTGCCCTCGACGCTGCGGACGAGCGCCGTGAGGAAGTCCTTCTCGCTGACGAACTTGAAGGCCACGTTCTTCACGGTGTCCTCGGCCTCGTTGTACACCGAGTACACCATCATCGCCGTGAAGTAGACGTTGGCCTGGTCCTGCGTGATCGCCTGGAACTGCAGCTCGACCGCACGGTTCTGGGTGCTGATGCGCCGGAAGATCTTCTCGACGAACGGGATCAGGAAGTTGAGCCCGGGTCGTCGGATGGAGTGGTACTTGCCGAACACCGTGGTGACGGCGACGTTGCCCTGCGGCACCGTCTTCACCGACGACAGGATCAGCACGATCAGTACCACCGCGCCGACGATCAACGCGATCTGGGATGCACTCATGGACGGACCTCCGCTCGGCCACCGTCCGGTGGCGTGACACCGATCCTATGACGATTCGTGACCGGCCGTCGGGAAGCCCTCCCGGACCGGAGGGGTCAGCTCGGCGAGCACGGCTCAGTCGGCGATGGTCACGTACGCCTTGCGGACGGTCTCGTGGATCACCCACCGACCCGTCGTGCCCGAGGGCGTGAGGATCATCGCCCCGGGGATCAGTTCGAACGACTGACACGTGGTGCCGTCGGCGCCCTCGATGTGCAGCGTCGCTCGCCCCGACAGGACGCAGAACACCTCCTGGTAGCCGTCGCGCCGGAAGGGAAACTCGCCCGGGGTGCACTCCCACACGCCGACGTCGAGGCGGTCGTGCTGCCAGGTCGACACCGATGCCTCCACCGGGTGGCCGGCCATCACGACAGGGCGAGGGGCGCCGGCGCCGAGCTCGACCGAGTAGGCATTGGCGAGGTGGGTGGCAAGTCCCGGGGTGCCGGACCGATGGTCGATGACGTACATCTTGCGGACCGTCTGGTGCACGTCCCAGTGTTGGTTCCACCCTCGCGGGGTCGTCCACAGCGTGCCGGGGGCGAGGTCGAACGTGCCGCCGTCGTGGGTGACCGTCGCCCGGCCGGCGACCATCAGCATCGCCTCGTTCTCGTCACCCGACGGGCCGTCGAGGCTGCCGGGTGAGCACTCCCAGATCCCGATCTCCAGTTCGCCGTCGAGGAACGGCCAGCCGGCGGTGACCGATCGTGTCGGCTCGGCCGGATTTGCGGGGCCGGCGGGGTGCAGCGGGGAGTCGAGGATCGACGGCGTGTACATGCCGCCATTCTGCAGGCTCCCTCAGGCACGACGCGAGATGCCCGCCGTACGAGGGGGAGGCGTTCAGGACGTGAGGAAGCCGATGATGTCCGGGAGGGCGCGGCGGTCCTGGTAGACGAACATGTGCCCGCCCTCGTACCGACGGAGCTCGGATCCGGCGATCCGTCGATGGATCGCCTCGCTGTTGGCGGGCGGGGCGATGCCGTCGTACTCACCGCAGGTGATCAGCGTGGGGCACGTGATCGCTCTCAGCCGGTCCCACACGTCGTGGTGGCGTCGCGCCTCGAGTTGCATCGCTTCGCCGCGCACCTGTTCGGCGGACTTCGCCACCTCCGCCCGCTGGCGCATCCCGTCGACGATCATCCGGTCGAACGGGTGCTCGGCGAGGAACGCATCGTCGTAGCGGGTGTCGAGGTTGGTGAGCGACACCCGGGCCCGTTCCTCGGGGTCCATCGCCGCCATCAGGTGCAGCGGGTAGCTCGCGCCGCCGTCGCCGCCGGGAGACGTGCACAGCAATGCGAGTCGCGTGATCCGATCGGGGTGGGTGACGGCGAACTCCTGCGCCACCATGCCGCCGAAGCTGATGCCGAACACGGCGAAATGGTCCCAGCCGACGTGGTCGACGAGGGCGAGCGCATCGGAGGAGTAGTCGGCCATCGTCGGCTGCGCGGCCGGCAGGCCGGTTCGTCCGAGGCAGCGTTGGTCGTGCACCAGCACGTCACAGTGCTCGGCCAGCTTGTCGATCAGCGGCCGAGAACCCTCGATGGTGCCGCCCGAGCCGTTGAACACGAGCAACCTGGGGGCGCCGGTGTCGACGCGGCCGTGCCGCTCGTACCAGAGGGTGAGATCGGTCAGCTCGAGCGTGGCCATCGAACGCCCCGTCATCGCCCGTCGTAGGGGATGGCCTCGAGCGCCGCTCGCACCGCGAGCTCGAAGGTGCGCACGTCGCCGTTGCACCGGTCGATCTGTTCGGGGGTGAGCAGCACGAGCCAGTCCTCGCCGATGTGAGCCAGCACCGTCGGCAGCGCTCCCTCCAGCGATGCGTACTCGGTGCCGAGGTCGTTGCGGTGCAGATACGTGATCGGGATGCGCAGCCGTGCCTCGCACGAGGTGAACTCGCTGCGCTTGCCGTGCCACGTGTGCGTGATGTCGCACAGCGAGCAGTGCTCGCCCTTGAATCGTGAACGGAACAGGTACGCGACCTCACCGAACAACGTGCCGTTCGCGTCGTACACGAAGGTCAACCGGTCAGCTCCCATGCCCGCACCCTATGCGGCTCCTCGTCACGGCGCCGCGACGGCGTCTACGGTCGGCCCATGACCAGGACGCTGTTCGCAGGTGGTGTGGTGTTCGACGGCACGGGGGCAGCTCCGGCGCCGGCCGACGTGGTGATCGAGGACGACTCGATCGTGCACGTGGGCGCACCCGGCACGGGCGACGGCGACGTTTCGGTCGACCTGGCGGGCAAGGCGCTGACGCCGGGCCTGTTCGACTGCCACGTGCACGTGATGTCGTCGGGGATGGACATCCTCCGCGATCTCCAGACGCCGTTCTCGTACCGCTTCTACGTGGCTGCCGAGAACCTCGCTCGCACCGTCGGCACCGGGGTGACGAGCGTGCGCGACGCCGGTGGCGCCGATGCCGGCGTGAAGTTGGCCGTCCAGCGCGGCCTGGTGAACGGTCCGCGTCTGCAGATCTCGCTCGACATGTTGAGTCAGACCGGCGGTCACGGCGACGAGTACTTCCCCTGCGGCCAGTGCGTGCCGCTGTTCAGCCCCGCCTACCCGGGCAAGCCGAGCTCGATCGTCGACGGCCCGGACGAGATGCGGCGCAAGGTGCGCGAGTTCATTCGCGACGGCGCCGACGTGATCAAGGTGGCCACGAGCGGCGGTGTCCTCAGCGTCGGCAGCGATCCGCGTCGGGCGCACTTCCGGATGTCCGAACTCGAGGTGCTCGTCGAGGAGGCCACCGCTGCGGGCAGGTTCGTGATGGCGCACGCCCAGGCGACCGACGGGATCAAGAACGCCGTGCGAGCGGGTATCCGTTCGATCGAACACGGGATCTTCCTCGACGACGAGGCGATCCAGCTGATGCTCGATCACGGCACGTGGCTCGTGCCAACGCTGATCGCACCGGTGTGGGTCATCGAGTCGGTCGAGGCCGGCGCGCAGATCTCCGACGCCTCCATCCGCAAGGCCCGCGAGGTCATCGAGATCCACGCCGACTCGGTCCGACGGGCCGTCGAGGCCGGCGTGAAGGTCGCGATGGGCACCGATGCCGGCGTCGGCCCGCACGGCGACAACCTCCGCGAGTTGGGCCTCCTGCAGCGCGCCGGTGTACTCGCCGTTGTCGTCGCGGACCCAGCCACCGCCGCCCTTCGTGACGGCGTCGGCCATGTGCTGGACGTTGCCGGCGCCGCCCGAGGCGATGATCGGCACGCGCACCACGTCGCGGACCGCGCGCAGGAGCTCGATGTCGTAGCCGGTTTTCGCGCCGTCACGGTCCATCGAGGTGAGCAGGATTTCGCCGGCGCCGAGGTCTGCGGCGCGCCTTGCGAAGGCGATCGCGTCCTGCTTCGTGTCGTTGCGGCCGCCATGGGTGTAGACGGTCCAGCCGGCAGAGGCGTCGTTGCTGCTGACGCGCTTCACGTCGAGCGCCATGACGACA
>CAUJET010000039.1 GCA_963169665.1 Actinomycetota bacterium
TCGGCGCCGAGGGCAGTCGACCCTCCACGAGACCGTCCGGGCCGCCGAGGCGCGCGTCGTCGTAGCCCAGCACCGACGCTGCCTGCGTGACACCGTCGACCAGGACGGGGAAGGTGCCCTGGCGGATGGCAGCAGCCCCGCCGACCTCGTCGAGCGCCTCGATCGCCGCCTGCTGGTCGGCGGTGACGGTGGAGCCCTGCAGGAACCGGCGACCGTCGACGTTGAACACGAGCACAGGGGCGGTCTGGTTGCGGATGCCGCCCGACAGCGACCGCAGGAGGCTCGACTGGATGGCCTGTTGGAACAGGATCAGGAACGCCAGCAACGCGATCGCCCCGGCGAGGAGGACGAATCGGGCCTTGGTGCGCCTGATCTCGGCAATGGCGAGGAACATGACGACGAGTGAAGCGTCGACATCCGGTCCGACCCGTCGTCCGATCGGCTCGATCGCCGCGTCGGGGCTGGTCGGAATGGATGGCAGCGGGTCATCCGAAAGGATGAACGACCGGTCGGACCGGTGACGGAACGGGCACGGTCGTGGCATCCTCGACGGCATGTTCCGGCCGCAACGCCTGCTCGTGCGCGACACGCTTCTCGCGATCCCGGCAGCGGTGATCGCCACGATGGCGTCGGCGACGAACGAGTGGCCCACACGTCCCGACACGATCGCCGTGCAGTGCGCCTTCGGCGTCTATGCGATCGCGGTGCTGATGTTCCGCCGCACCTACCCCCTCGCCACGTGGTCGATCGCCGTCGTCGGGGCCGCCGTCACGGCGCCGCTGGTGCTGCGAGCCGAACCCGCCCAGGTCGTGCTCGCGTTCGGCCTGTACTCGCTCCTCGCCACCTCCGACCGGGTCGCGCCGATCCGGGCGGCAGCCGTGTCGTACGCGGCGGCGCTCGGCGGGACCGTGCTGATGGACCTCCAGCTCGACCACGGCATCCGCGTCGACACCTTCCTGATGCCTGCGCTCACCGTGATGTACGGCGCGGGTCTCGGAGCGGTCGTGCGCGTCAACCGTCGCACCGCGGCCGACCTGGCCGAGCGCAACGAGGAGCTGCTGGCGCTCAACGAGGTCGCCCGTCGCGAGGCGGTGTTGGCCGAACGCAGTCGCATCTCCCGAGAGCTCCACGACATCGTCGCCCACCACGTGAGCGGCATGGTGCTCCACGCACGTGCAGCGAGGGACGCCATCGACCGCCACCCCACCGGCACCGACCGGGGGGCCGCCCGCGACGCACTGCACACGATCGCCGAGAGCGGGAGCGAAGCGCTCGCATCCATGCGCGGCCTCCTGTCGATCCTGCGCGACGGCGACCTCGACCTGGCGCCGCAGCCGGAGCTGATCGACCTCGGCTCGCTCGTCGACTCGATGGCGGTGCGAGGCCTGCCCACCACGCTCGACGTCGTCGGTGCCCCGCGGGAGGCGCCGGCCGATGTGCAGCTCTCCGCCTATCGCATCGTGCAGGAGGCGCTCACCAACGCCTCGCGTCACGCTCACGCCCAGCGGTGCGCCGTCACCGTGTCGTGGGAGGCCCACGGCGTGCATCTCACCATCGACGACAACGGCGTGGGCCCCGGCACCGGCTATCGCGAGGGGCACGGCATCGTGGGAATGCGGGAACGGGCTGCGCTCGTCGGTGGATCCGTCACCGTCGGTCGGTCGCCCACCGGTGGCTGGCGCGTCGACGCCCACCTGCCGGTCGCGCCGGTGCCTGCCCCTTCGGACGTCGTCGCATGAGCATCCGTGTCCTGCTGGTCGACGACCAGGCGATCGTCCGCAGCGGGCTCAAGCTCGCGCTGTCCGACGTCGACGGGATCACCGTCGTCGGCGAGGCCGCCGACGGTCGTGAGGCAGTCGTCCAGGCCGAGGTCACAAGGCCCGACGTCGTCGTGATGGACGTGCGCATGCCCCGCGTCGACGGGATCAGCGCCACCGAAGGCGTGCTCGCCGCCGTGCCCGGGGTGAAGGTGCTGATGCTGTCGACGTTCGGCGAGGACGAGTACGTGTTCGGCGCCCTGCGCGCCGGCGCGAGCGGTTACCTGTTGAAGGACGCCGAGCCGCGCGACATCGCTGCAGCGATCCTCGCCGTCGACGCTGGCGAGTCGGTCGTCGCGCCGGCCGTCACGCGAAGCCTCATCGATGCGGCGCTCGCGGCGCCCGCTGCGCCGAGTGCGCAGGACCCCGGCATCGAGGAGGTGCTGTCGCCACGGGAGCTCGAGGTGCTCCGGCTCCTCGCGACGGGCCGCTCGAACCAGCAGATCGCCAGCGAGCTGTATCTCAGCGAACCGACCGTGAAGACCCACGTGTCCGCACTGCTCGGAAAGCTGGGGTTGCGCAGTCGCGTGCAGGCCGTGGTGCTGGCGTACGAGACCGGGCTCGTCACGCCCGGCCGTACGTGACGTTCTGCCACACGTCGAGGCCGAGTCGGTAGCGCAGGGTGGGGGAGCAGTCGGCCTGCGTCTCGGCCGACAGGCCGACGCTGTGGTTCCACTGCGGTCGCACGTACGGGGCGCAGTAGAACGCGAAGGCAAGCGCCCGGTCCTCGTCGGCGGTGGTGTTGGCACCACTGGTGTGCCAGACACGTCCGTCCATCGCGATGATCGACCCGGCGCTCGCCTCGAACGGCACCATCCGCTCGGCGAGGTCGTCGGGTATCTGCTCGCGCGTCTCGATGCGATGGCTGCCCGGCACGTGCAACGTGGCGCCGTTGTCGAACCGCACGTCGGTGAGGCACCAGATGATGTTCATCGTCGCCGGCCGCGACCACGGCCCCGGCATCACGAGCGACTGGTCGGAGTGGATCATCATCGACCCGCTGCCCGGCCGGGCGATGTTGGCGGTGAAGTTGGAGACGATGTGGTCGGCACCGAGCAGCCCGCTCACGATCGCCTCGGCAACCGGATGGGCGATCAGGTCGCGGAACACCGGGTCGAGATCGAGCAGGTTCCACACCCGGACGTTGGCGTCGTTCGGGTCGAGGGTCTCGGCCCGGGTGGAGACGCCCCGACGCTCGCTCTCCTCGGCGCCGGCCCAGAGCCGTTCGAGGGCGGCGGCGGTCGCGGCCGGGTCGAGCACGTCGGGCACGATCGCCGTCCCGAGGGCCGCCAGATCCCGCATGATGCCGTCGATCGCCCTGGTCATGGCATGTCCCCCTCGCACCGGCCGCCCGGACCACGGCGGCAATGGCATCGTACGTTCACACGATTCACACCCGAGAGCTGTGACGTCGTGCCCGGGAACTCCTAGAGTGCGCAGCGATGGAGACGCAGTCCGCCCCGGTGATCGCCGCCACCAGCGCCTCGCGCTGCCCGATCGACCACACCGCGATGGCCAAGCAGGCGGAGGCGCCCGAGGCATCGGCCGCAGCAGCCGGTTGCCCGGTCATGCACGGTGGTGCGAAGCAGCGTTCGACGGCCGATCACATCGCCCGCAAGGTGCTGCGCATCCGCGAGCGCCCGGAGGGCGTCACCAGCGCCCAGGCCTACAGCGCGTTCCAGAAGTCGATGCTCATCTCGGCCACACGATGCCTGCTCACCTACATCGTGTTCCCGTTCGTGCTGCCCGCGGTCGGTTTCGCCACCGGCGTCGGCCCCGTGCTCGGTATCACGATCGGCGTCATCGCCATGGTGTGCGACGTGTTCTCGGTGCGCCGGTTCCACGCCGTGGAGCACCGCTGGCGCTGGCACTTCACCGCCGTCGCCGCATGCGTCATGACCCTGCTCGCCGTGTTGCTGGTGCAGGACGTCATCCACCTGTTCAGCTGAGCCGACCCCCACTCGCGATGAGAGATGAGCGGCGCTGGCGCGCCCATCTCTCATCACCGCCCGACCGCGACGCGTGCGATGAGAGATCCGGTCGCCACCGCCACTCATCTCTCATCGCGGTCGTGATGGTGGATGTGGGGTTCAGTGCAGCGGCGTGACGAGGCCCGCTGGCAGCTCGCGGAACAACGTCGCGATCTCGGGGAAGAACGACCGGGCCGGATGACTCAGCCGCCAGCACATCGCGATCCTGCGGGTCGGTCGAGGTTGCTCGAACCGACGGATGGCGACGCCTGAGACGGGCGACTGCACGGCGAGCTCGGGCAGCAGGGTCATCCCCACGCCAGCGGCCACCATCTGGCGGAGCGTCTCGAGGCTGGTCGCCCGAAAGCCCCCACGTTCGGACGCGCCGGCGAGGTGGCAGACGCTGAGCGCCTGGTCGCGCAGGCAGTGTCCGTCCTCCAGCAGCAGCACGCTCTGGCCGGCCAGCACCCCCATCGAGACGGTGCCGTCACCGTGTGCGAGTTCGTGGTCGGCGGGCACGGCCAGCACGAAGTCCTCCTCGAACAACGGCTCGACGTGCAGCCGATCGTCGTGCACCGGCAGGGCGAGCACGCCGATGTCGAGCGAGCCGTCGCGCAGATGGGCGAGCACCTGCTCGGTCTTCTCCTCGACGAGCAGCAGCTCGAGTCGCGGGAAGCGAGCGTGCAGCGCCGGCACGACGTGAGGGAGCAGGTACGGGCCGAGCGTCGGGAACAGCCCGATCCGCACCGTGCCCGCCTCTGGGTCCTGCGCCTGGCGGGCGATCTCGCCGATCGCCGCCTCCTCGCGCAGCATCGTGCGGGCCCGCTCCACCACACGCTCGCCGATCTCGGTGAGCATCACATGCCTCGGGTTGCGCTCGACGAGGTCGACGCCCAGCTCCTTCTCGAGCTTGCGCAACTGCGTGGACAGCGTGGGCTGGCTGACGAAGCAGGCCTCCGCCGCACGCCCGAAGTGCCGGTGCTCGGCGATCGCGACGAGGTAGCGGAGGTCCTGCAGGTTCATGCGGCAGCGATCGTAGGCCGCCTCAGACGGAGGCCAGCGCAGGTGCTGCGTCGGGCGCCGACGTGCGGATCAGATGATCGAACGCTGCGAGCGCAGCAGTCGAGCCCGCACCCATCGCGATCACGATCTGCTTGAACGGCACCGTGGTGCAGTCGCCGGCTGCGAACACTCCGGGCAGGCTCGTCTGGCCGCGGTCGTCGATGACGATCTCGCCCCGGTTCGAGAGTTCGAGGGTGCCGCGCAGCCACTCGGTGTTGGGCAGCAGACCGATCTGGACGAAGATGCCCTCGAGCTCGATGGTGTGCAGATCGCCGGTGGTGCGGTCCTCGTAGGTGAGGCTCGTGAGCCGGCTCCCGTCGCCGTTCACCTCGGTGGTGCGGGCCGACGTGAGCACGGTCACGTTGGGCAGGCTGTGCAGCTTGCGCTGCAGCACGTCGTCGGCGCGGAGCCGATCGTCGAACTCGAGCAGGGTGACATGGCTGACCAGACCGGCGAGGTCGATCGCTGCCTCCACGCCACTGTTGCCGCCGCCGATCACCGCCACGCGCTTGCCCTTGAACAACGGGCCGTCGCAGTGCGGGCAGTAGGTGACGCCCTTGTTGCGGTACTCGTCCTCGCCCGGCACGTTCATCGAACGCCACCGGGCTCCGGTCGACAGCACGACCGTCTTCGACCGCAGCGTGGCGCCGCTCTGCAGCTGCACCTCGAACAGACCGCCGGGTTCGGTGGGTGCCACGAGCCGGTTGGCGGTCTGCAGGTTCATCACGTCGACGTCGTAGTCGGCGACGTGCGCCTCGAGCGCGGCGGCCAGCTTGGGGCCGTCGGTCTTCGGCACCGAGATGAGGTTCTCGATGCCCATCGTGTCGAGCACCTGACCGCCGAAACGGTCGGCGGCGACACCGGTGCGGATGCCCTTGCGGGCGGCGTACACCGCGGCAGCGGCGCCGGCGGGTCCACCGCCGACGACGAGGACGTCGAACGGGTCCTTCGCGTCGATCGCCTTCGCCGTGCGCTCGGCGGCACCGGTGTCGAGCTTGGCCACGATCTGTTCCAGCGTCATGCGTCCCTGGGCGAACGGCTGCCCGTTCAGGAACACGCTCGGCACGGCCAGCACCTGGCGCTCGTCGACCTCGCCCTGGAAGAGGGCGCCGTCGATCGCCACGTGGCGCACGTTCGGGTTGAGCACGCTCATCGCGTTCAGCGCCTGCACCACGTCGGGGCAGTTCTGACACGAGAGCGAGAAGAAGGTCTCGAACACGTACTCGCCGTCCAGCGCCCGCACCTGGGCGGCCACCTCGTCGGTCACCTTCGGCGGGTGACCGCCGACCTGCAGCAGCGCCAGCACCAGCGAGGTGAACTCGTGGCCGAGGGGGATGCCGGCGAAGTCCACCCCGATGGGGGAGCCGGTGCGGGCGATGCGGAACGACGGCCGACGCGAGTCGGTGCCGTCACGGCGCACCGTGATCAGCATCGACATGGTGGCGAGTTCGTCGAGGAGCTCGAGGAGCTCGGTCGACTTCCTGGCCGCCGGGGCGCCGGGCGTGACGTCGATGCTGGCGATCAGCTCGACCGGGTGGGCGAGCTTGTCGAGGTGGGTGCGGAGCTGGGCGGCGAGACGTGTGTCGAGCATGGGATTCAGGTCTCCAGTGGGGGGATCCGTTGAAAGGGGGTGGGTGGGGACTGGAGCCCGAGGGCTCAGAGCTTGCCGACGAGATCGAGCGACGGGGCCAGGGTGTCGTCGCCCTCTTCCCACTTGGCGGGGCACACCTCGCCCGGGTGGGCGGCGATGTACTGGGCGGCCTTCACCTTGCGGAGCAGTTCGGCGGCGTTGCGGCCGACGCCCTCGCAGCTCACTTCCATCACCTGGATGACGCCCTGCGGGTCGATGACGAAGGTGCCGCGGTCCGCGAGACCCTGGCCTTCGCGCATCACGCCGAAGTTGTTGGTGATGACGCCCGAGGGATCACCGATCATCGGGTACTGGATCTTGCCGATGGTGTCGCTGGTGTCGTGCCACGCCTTGTGGGTGAAGTGGGTGTCGGTCGAGACCGAGTAGATCTCGACACCGAGGCGCTGGAACTCGGCGTAGTGGTCGGCCAGGTCGCCGAGCTCGGTGGGGCAGACGAAGGTGAAGTCGGCCGGGTAGAAGAACACGACCGACCACTTGCCCTTGAGGTCGGCATCGCTGACGGGGACGAACGCGCCGTTGTGGAAGGCGGTCGATGCGAACGGCTTGATCTCACTGTTGATGAGCGACATGGGGGTCCTCCGGGGGGAAGTAGCGGTTGGTGGCGGTTGGTGCCGGTTGGGGTCCCGCTGCGTGCGGGTGTCGATTGACGACGTAGATCAATGTAGCGACGATCGATAGATAGAGGACATCGATTGTCCTGATCGCTGCGGTAGGCAGCGTCGATCGTGGCGGCCGACCGGGGAGCCGATTCCTCGCTACCGTCGACACCATGGATCCGGTCGAGCCCCTCGGTGCCGCAGCGGTGGCCCGCAGCCGGGTCGTCCGGGCGTCGTGGATGGCCGCCGGGTTCGTCGCGGTGGTGGTCGGCTCGATCGGCGTGGTGGTGCCCGGTCTGCCCACCACCGGCTTCTTCGTGCTCGCCGCCTGGTGCTTCAGCCGATCGAGCCCGCGTTTCGAACAGTGGGTGCTCGATCTGCCGCACATCGGTCCGATGGTCCGCGACCATCGCGCCGGGCTCGGCATGCCACGTCGCACCAAGGTGACGGCGATCTCCACCATGTGGATCGCGATCGCCCTGAGCACGTGGTTGCTCAGGGACCGGTGGTGGATCGCTGCGCTCGTGGTCGCGCTCGGTCTCGTCGGCACCGCCTACCTGTTGTGGCGGGTGCCGACCAAGCGCGAGGTGCTCGACCGGCCGACGGATCGGCCCGGACGGCCGGGTCGACCCGGTCGGCCGGGACCGTTGGTCTGACCAACCGCCCCGGAGATCGCGAACCGCGAGGTTCGCCGCACTACCGTCGCCCAGATGGACATCCAGACCCTGTTCTCCATCCGCGGCAAGGTCGCGCTCGTCACCGGTGGCTCGCGCGGCATCGGCGAGATGATCGCTGCGGGCTACCTCGCCAACGGTGCGAAGGTCTACATCAGCTCGCGCAAGGCCGACGTGTGCGACGCGACCGCAGCTCGCCTGGCCGACACCTACGGCGGCGAGTGCATCTCGCTGCCGGCCAACCTGGCCGACCTCGCGGGCATCGACGCGCTCACGGCCCAACTGCGCGAACGTGAGCAGCACCTCGACATCCTCGTGAACAATGCCGGTGTGTCGTGGGGTGCACCGCTCGACGAGTTCCCCGAAGCCGGCTGGGACAAGGTGTTCGACACGAACGTCAAGGGCGTGTTCTTCCTCACCCAGCGCCTGCTGCCGCTCCTCGAGGCCCGGGCCACCGGTGACGACCCCAGCCGCGTCATCAACATCGGATCGATCGACGGCATCCGCACGCCGGTCTTCGACACCCACTCCTACGGTCCTTCGAAAGCAGCGGTCCATGCCCTCACCCGGCAGATGGCGTCGAAGCTCGTGAAGCGCAACATCATCGTGAACGCGATCGCTCCCGGACCGTTCCCCACCTGGATGTTGAGCACCGGCGTGGGTACCGGTGGCGACGTCGACGGCACCGACTGGACCGTCGTCGGCAATCGCAACCCACGCGGCCGGGTGGGCACGCCCGAGGACATCGCAGGCCTCGCCATCTTCCTGGCGTCGCGCGCCGGAGCGTTCACCGTGGGCGAGGTGATCACGTGTGACGGTGGCACCGTGGTGTCGTAGCCCATGTCCGTCGCCGACTTCATCGTCATCCTGTTGGCCGGCATCGGTGCCGGCACCATCAACACCGTGGTCGGATCGGGCTCGCTGATCACGTTCCCGACGCTGGTCGCGCTCGGGTACACCCCGCTCGTCGCCAACGTGTCGAACAACATCGGCCTCGTGCCGGGGTCGCTCTCGGGGGCCTACGGCTACCGGCGCGAGCTCGCCGGGCAACGGCCGAGGTTGAAGAAGTTGATCCCCGCATCGGCTGCCGGCGCGCTCGCCGGGTCGACGTTGCTGTTGGTGCTCCCGAGCGACGTGTTCGACAGCGTCGTCATCGTGTTGATCGTGGTGGCGCTCACGCTCGTGGTGCTGCAGCCGACGATCTCCAAGCGCATGACCGCTCGGCGCCAACTGCGCGCCGTCGAAGGTGTCGAGCCGCACCGCGACGTCACGCCGGCGTTGATGGCGGTCGTGGCGGGCGCCGGCATCTACGGCGGCTACTTCGGTGCTGCGCAGGGGATCATCCTGATCGCGATGCTCGGCATCTTCCTCGACGACACGCTGCAGCGGCTGAACGGATGCAAGAACGTGCTCGCGCTGACGGTGAACGCCGTGGCGTCGGTGGTGTTCGTGCTGACCACCGAGGTGAACTGGGCGGTGGTGGGCACCATCGCGATCGGCTCGACGATCGGCGGGCAGGTCGGCGCGAAGGTCGGCCGCAAACTCGACCCGCGGCTGCTGCGCACGATCATCGTGCTCGTCGGCATCTCCGCCCTGGTGCGCCTGCTGACCCGCTGACTCGTCGGCGAGGGTCGACGGCCGAACGTGTGTTCGACTACCATCGCGTGCGATGGGTGATGGTCCGACGATCCTGCATGCCGATCTCGATGCGTTCTACGCATCGGTCGAACAGCTGCTCGACCCGTCGTTGCGCGGGAAGCCGATCGCCGTCGGGGGAAGCGGAACCGGCGGGGTCGTGCTCGCTGCCAGCTACGAGGCGAAGCGCTTCGGGGTGCAAGGCGCCATGCCCGGCTGGCGGGCCAAGCGTCTGTGCCCCGATCTCGTGTTCGTCGGCGGGCACTTCGGCGAGTACCAACGCCTCGCCGATCAGGTCATGAGCGTGCTGTACGACATGACCCCCCATGTCGAGCGGATCTCGATCGACGAGGCGTTCCTCGACGTCGCCGGGTCGGTCCATCTCTTCGGGCCGCCGGCCACCATCGCCGCCACCATCCGCGAACGTGTGCGCACCGAGATCGGGCTCCCCATCTCGGTCGGTGCAGCGAGGACCAAGCACCTGGCCAAGATCGCGTCGCAGGTGGCCAAACCCGACGGGCTCGTCGTGGTCGATCCGCTCCACGAGCGCGAGTTCCTCGATCCGCTGCCGGTGGCGCTCGTGTGGGGCGTGGGACCCGTCACCCAGGAGAAGCTGCGTCAGCGGGGCATCCACACCATCGGCCAACTGGCAGCCTCCAGCGACACGGCGCTGCAGTCGCAGCTCGGCACCTCGATCGGCACCAAGGTGTTCGCGCTCGCGGCCAACGACGACGAACGCAAGGTCGAGGGCGTCCGTCGCGCCGGGTCCGTCGGTGCGCAGTCGGCGTTCGGGCGCCGTGATCCGAGCCCCGATCTGATCCGCCAGGTGCTCGGGCACCTGGCCGATCGGGTGGCCGGTCGGCTGCGCGCCAAGCAGCGCGCCGGGCGCACCGTCACCGTGCGGGTGCGGTTCTCGAGCCGGGAGCGGGGCATGCGCGCCGTCACCCGATCGCGCACCAGCTCCGACGCGGTCTCCACCACGCTCACGCTCACCGAGATCGCCGAGCAGCTCGTGTACGCCGCGCTGGGCGACCACCCCGACGAGGCACAGATCTCGCTGTTGGCCATCTCGGTCTCCAACCTGGTCGATCGGCCGGCGCTGCAACTCGAGCTGCCGGTGCCATCCGACGGCAAGGCGTCCCACGGCAGAGCATCCGGCGTTGCGGGAGCGGCCGGCCCGACAGCGGACGGCCCGGCACGGGCAGGGTCACCCACCGGCGCCGCCCGGTGGGCCGTCGACACGTCGATGGATGCTGTACGACGCCGGTTCGGGCGCGCTGCTGTCGGCTACGCCTCCACGGCGCTGTCCGAGCACGCTTCCGTGCCCGAGGAGTTCCGCGAGTTGGCCGAGCGAGAACTCTGACCGCGCGCGGCCGATGGGCGCGCCGGCCGGTGACCGAGGTCCCGAACCCCGGCGCCGGGTGCCAGGGGTTCGCAGCGATCCACGTCGATCAGTAGGGTCCGAGCGACAGGGGAGCGGCCGAGCACGGCCACGACGAAAGGTGACCGGCATGGCTGGTGGTGCGCTGAAGACGGCGAGTATGGATGATTTCGATCTGCGGATGTCTGAGGGTGTGCGTCCGTTGTACGAGGCCGTGAAGAAGTTCATCGCCGAGGAGGTCGAGCCGATCACCGAGGAGTTCTACCGGCTCGGTGAGAACCGTGCCGAGCGTTGGAGCTGGGCGCCCGGTCAGCTCGAGTTGCTCGAGGGTGCCAAGGCCAAGGCTCGCGAGTTGGGGTTGTGGAACTTCTTCCTGCCCGACGCCGAGACCGGTCAGGGCCTGTCGAACCTCGACTACGCCTACATCGCGGTCGAACTCGGCAAGAACCGTCTCGCGTCGGAGTGTCTGAACTGTTCGGCGCCGGACACCGGGAACATGGAGGTGCTCGAGCGGGTCGGCACACCCGAGCAGAAGGAGCGGTGGCTCGAGCCGCTGCTGAACGGTGAGATCCGCTCGGCGTATGCGATGACGGAGCCGGGGATCATGAGCTCGGACGCGAAGCAGATCCAGACCAAGGCCGAGCTCGATGGTGACGAGTGGGTGATCAATGGCGAGAAGTTCTACATCTCCGGCGCCGGCGATCCGCGTTGCAAGATCATGATCGTGATGGTGCGCACGAATCCTGATGCCGACACCTACAAGCAGCAGTCGCAGATCCTCGTGCCAATGGACACCCCCGGCGTCGAGATCGTCGCCGCGATGGACGTGTTCGGCAACGATGATGCTCCGCACGGCCACATGCATCTGCGGTTCACCGATGTGCGGGTGCCGAAGAGCAACGTGCTGTGGGGTGAGGGCAGGGGTTTCGAGATCTCCCAGGTGCGTCTCGGTCCTGGTCGGATCCATCACTGCATGCGTTCGATCGGTTCGGCCGAGAAGGCGATCGAGATGATGGTCGATCGTGGTCTGTCCCGTGAGGGCTTCGGCAAGAAGCTGATCAACCTCGGCAAGAACATGGAGGTCATCAGCCGGGCGCGTATCGAGGTGGAGGCCATGCGCCTGATGGTGTTGCGTGCCGCGAAGGCGATGGACACCCTCGGGAACGCGGAGGCTCGTGTGTGGGTGAGCGCGGTCAAGGCGATGGTGCCCGAGAAGTGCTGCGACATCATCGACGAGGCCATCCAGATGCACGGTGCTGCGGGTATCTCGCACTGGTTCCCGCTTGCCGACATGTGGCACAGCCAGCGCACGTTGCGCCTGGCCGACGGTCCCGACGAGGTGCACCACCAGGTCGTCGGCCGCGCCGAGGCCAAGAGCCGCGAGAGCGACCGTGCCACCGGCAACGTGAGCAGCCCCAACCTGTCCAAGGGCCGCATCTTCACCGGACCCTGAACCCGGGCCGGTCGGGCAACAACACGACCCCAACCCCATTCACACCCAGAGACGGCCCGCCGGCATCGGCGGGCCGTCGACGATTGTCGACGATTGTCGACGATTGTCGACCAGCACACCGCAGAGCGAGAGAGAGAGCCTGGACCGCCATGACCGCCACGAACATCTTCGACCTCACGGGCAAGGTCGCGCTGCTCACAGGCGCCTCCAAGGGAATGGGACGAGCAATGGCGGGTGCGCTCGCTGCGCACGGAGCTCGCGTGGTGGTGTCGAGCCGCAAGCTCGACCAGTGCGTGGTTGCGTGTGATGAGATCAATGCCGAGTGCGGCGAACGAAGAGCCTTTCCGGTGGCGTGCAATGCCGGGTACCGCGAGCAGCTCCAGCAGCTCGTCGACACCACGCACGAGACCGTGGGCCCCGTCGACATCCTGGTCGGCAACGCCGGCGTGAACCCGTACTACGGACCGATGTCGACGATCCCCGACGACGCGTACGACAAGATCATGACGACCAACGTGAAGGCCAACCATTGGCTGGTGCAGATGGTGACGCCGGACATGGTCGCGGCGGGCAGCGGCTCGATCATGCTCACCTCGAGCGTCGGAGCGTTCTCGCCGTCCACCGACCTCGGCACGTACAGCATGTCGAAGCTCGCGCTGATCGGCCTGGTGCGCAACCTCGCCGCCGAGCTCGGGCCCTCGGGCGTACGCGTGAATGCGATCTGCCCGGGTCTCATCCGTACCGACTTCGCCGAAGCGCTGTGGAATAACCCCGAGGCCGAAGCCCGTGCACGCGAGTCGATCCCGCTGCGTCGCCTCGGCGAGGCGGAGGACTTCTGCGGCCCTGCGGTGTTCCTCGCGTCGGATGCCAGCCGCTACGTGACTGGTCAGGCAATCACGGTGTGCGGCGGCTCGGACATGTGGTCCTAGACGACGTCTGGGTCACCGTCTGTCTCGACCGGGTACGACTGGACGATCGGAAGACTGTCGCGCGGTTCGAAACGGTCGGCCAGGAGTGTGAGGAGCGCGGCGACGTCGAGTTCGAGCGAAGACTGGGTTTCGAGCCGTTGCGCCGGGTCGAGAGCCTCGAGGGCGTCCTCCATCTTGCGTACCAGCACGCCGAGCGAGTGCTTCCTGGTCGTGCCGGCAAGCGCTTCGATGGCCGGTCGTACGCGGTCACGAAGTGCGATCGCGTCGGCGACCAGCGCCCGTGCCTCGCCGTCGGTGACCTCGCCGCTGTCCACCTGGCGGAGCAGCGCACAGCGATAGCGCGAGCACTTCATCGGCCGATGGTCGTAGATGGTGCACGAACCGTGGAAGGCGACGCAGGGCTGTTCGAAACAGGCCTCGGTCTCGAACACCAGCAGGCGGAAACCCTCGCCCTGCAGCACCGCGCGATCGTCGGCCGGCTCGAGGGCGACCGTGGTGTGCATGGTGCCGTCGCAGCAGAGCCCGCAATCGAGGCAGAGCGAGCTGGTGGGAGGCATCACCGTCAAGTATCCCGTGTGCCCGCTCAGATCGGCCGTGATCGACCACGAGGTGGTCGCCGCGGGCGAGCGGGAAACCCTCACCATGCCGCAGTCGAGAGTTGACATTGGTGTCAGGTACTGCTCGAATGGGCCGAGCGCCGCATGGCGTCACCGCTGTGGGCAGGGGGCCCCGGTCGGTCGAATTCACGAGGGGGATTCATGGCAGAGCTGGTTGAAGTCGCGAATGGGTTGAAGTTCCCGGAGGGACCGATTGCGATGGCCGATGGCACGGTCGTCGTCGTCGAGATGTTCGGGCCGCGTCTGACCCGGGTGCATCCCGACGGCCGCAAGGAGACCATCGCCGAGGTGCCGGGTGGACCGAACGGCGCCGCGCTCGGTCCGGGCGGGAAGTTCTACGTGTGCAACAACGGTGCCCGCTTCACCGAGGAGGACATGGACGGCCTTGCGTTCCCCGGCGCCGTCACGCCCGAGAAGTACAAGGGTGGCAGCATCCAGACCGTCGATCCGGAGACGGGACAGGTGGACGATCTCTACACCGAGTGCGACGGCGTGCGGCTCGTGGCTCCGAACGATCTCGTGTTCGACGCCCATGGAGGGTTCTACTTCACCGATCACGGCATGAGCGAGGGCCGCGACGCCAAGCTCACCGGCATCTTCTATGCCAAGAACGACGGCAGCGAGATCCGCGAGATCGTGTTCCCGGCGCACGAGCCCAACGGCATCGGCCTCTCGCCCGATGGCACCGTGCTGTACTGGGCCGAGACGTGGACGGGCCGCATCATGCGGCGCAAGATCGTCGCTCCGGGCGTCATCGAGCCGGCCGGCCTCGTCGACACCTACCAGTGCCTGTACGGCCTGCCGGGTTTCCAGCTCCTCGACTCGCTCGCGGTCGACGGCGACGGCAACGTGTGCGTGGCAACGCTCGTCAACGGCGGGATCACCGTGGTCTCGCCCGAGGGCGAACTGGTCGAGTTCGTCGCGGTCGACGATCTCCTCACCACGAACATCTGCTTCGGCGGCCCCGATCTCCGCACCGCGTGGATCACCGCCTCCACCACGGGACGCCTGCTCAAGATGGAGTGGCCGCGCCCGGGCGCCAAGCTGCACTTCCTGAACGACTGATCACGATCGACCCCGACGGAGAACGGCCCGCCTGCTCAGCAGGCGGGCCGTCCCGCGTGTGGGGGAAGGTGCGGGCCGCTCGTGCGCGACCCGACGACCCGATGGACTGCGTCAGACGAGCTGGTCGGGACCGATCGGCGTGCCCATCTCACCGTTCCACTCGTCCCAGGGCTGCGGGTTCTGCGCGTAGCCGCCGCTGGCGCTCCAACCGCCGTCGACGCTGAGCACCGTGCCGGTGACGAAGCTCGAGGCCGACGAGGCCAGGAACAGGAACGGGCCGACGAGTTCGGGGAGTTCGCCCATGCGGCGCATGGGGGTACGGCTGCGCATCCAGTCGGCCATCCCCGAGTCCTCGAGCAGCGATCGGGTCATCTCCGACACGAAGAAGTTCGGCGCGAGCGCATTGACGCGCAGGCCCCGGTCGCCCCACTCGCAGGCGAGCAGCTTGGTGAGCTGGTTGACGCCGCCCTTGGCCGCGAAGTAGCCGGCGGTGCGGTTCTCCGAGCCTGCATTGCCGAAGATCGACGACAGGTTGATGATGCTGCCACCGCCGCCTCGCAGCATGTCCGGCGCTGCGGCGCGGGTCATGTAGAAGAGGCCGTTGAGGTCGGTGTTCACCATCTTCACGAACATCTCGGGCTCGCACCGTTCGGTACGCACCAGGCGGTCGTCGGCCCACCCGGCGTTGTTCACGAGCACGTCGATGCGACCGAACGTCGCCATCGCCTCTGCCACCACCCGCTCGCAGTCGGCGTACTCGGTGACGTCGCCGGCCACGGCGAGGCACTTCCTGTCGAGCGACTCGATCATGGCCTTGGTCTCCTGGAGTTTGTCCACCGACCGGGCCGTCACCACCACGTCGGCGCCCGCCGTGGCGAGGATCTCCGCGAACAGCACTCCGAGCCCGTACGACGCACCGGTCACGATGGCGACCTTGCCATCGAGACGGAACGGTCCGATCAGATCGACGGTCATCACAACGTCCCTTCCGTGAGGCGGTCCCGCAGCTCACGCTTGATGATCTTCCCGCTGACGGTCTTGGGGAGTTCCTCGAGGAACACGACCGACTTCGGCTTCTTGTATCCGGCGAGGTTGTCGCGGGAGACGGCGATGATCTCCGCCTCCGTGGCCTCCATGCCGGCGCGGAGCACGACGACCGCGGTCACCTTCTCGCCCCACATCTCGTCAGGCACGCCGACCACCGCCGCTTCGGACACGGCGGGATGCCGGTACAGCACCTCTTCGACCTCACGGCTGTAGACGTTCTCGCCGCCGGTGATGATCATGTCCTTCATCCGGTCGACGATGTAGAAGAAGCCTTCTTCGTCGCGACGAGCCATGTCGCCCGTGTGGAACCAACCGTGCGCGAACGCCTTGGCCGTGCCCTCCTCGTTGCGGAAGTAGCCCTTGAGCACCTGCTCGCCCCTGATCACGATCTCGCCGACCACGCCGGGCGGGCACTCGTTCATCTCCTCGTCGACCACCATCACGTCGGCGAGGCACATGGGCGTGCCGCACGACGCGAGGAGGTGCTCGTCGCCTGCCACGGCGCGTGCGTGCGCCGCCTTCGGGAACGTGAGCACGTTGCCCCCGAGTTCGGTCATCCCGAAGCCCGAGTACACGATCGGGCCGAACCGATCGATCGCGCTGCGCAGGATCTCGACGGGCATCGCGGCAGCTCCGTAGCCGATGCCCCGCAGCGAGCTGAGGTCGTAGTCGCGCACCTTCGGGTGCTGGAGGATGAAGTTCAGCATGGTGGGCGCCATCGACGTGCCGGTGATGCCGTGCTCGTCGACCAGCTGCATCCACAACTCGGCTTCGAACATCGGCGTCAGCACGATGCGTCCACCGCGGAAGTGCGTGACCGGCACGGAGTAGCCCGACACGTGGCAGAGCGGGAACGCTATGAGGGTTCGCTCGTCGGGTTGCGGCTCGTACTCGATGACGGAGTTCAGGACGGCGACGATGAGGTTCCGGTGGGTGAGCATCGCACCCTTCGGGAAGCCCGTCGTGCCGCTCGTGTACAGCAGCCACGCGGTGGAGTCCTCGTCGATCGCGACGCCGTGCTGTTCGATCGACGCTGCACCGACGACATCGTCGTAGGTGACGAAACGATCGCTCGTGACGTCGCCGATGACGACCACGTGCTCGATCGACGGCACGGTCTCGAGCAGCGGTTCGATCTGCTCGACGAACTTCTCCTGCACCACGAGCACCCGAACCTCGGCGTTGTTCAGGATCCACGCCCATTCCTTGGGGTGGAGGCGGTAGTTGAGGAACGTGAGCGCCATGCCGGCCGCCGGGACGCCGTAGTACATCTCCACGTACTCCGGGAGGTTCTCGGCGAGCACGCCGATCCGGTCGCCGGGCGAGGCCAGATCGAGCATGGCGTTGGCCACCTGCTCCATCCGGTCGCGGAGCGCTCCGAAGGTGACGGTCCGGTCCCCGGAGATGATGGCGACGGCTTCGGGCGTCTTGCGCCCGTTCAATCTGATGATGTCGCTGAGCAGCACGCGATGCCCCCTTGAAAGCCGAGTCGGCGAGCGCGTTCCCCAACGCGCTCGCTAGTTGACAACCGTATCAGGTTGAGCGTCAGAATGGTCCAGTCGGGACGTCGTCGGGATGCCCGCGCAAAGGGGGAAAGCGTGATCGTCAAAGAAGGCCGCCGGCCGAAGATCGAGCCGTTCGACATGTCCGACGTCGAACGGGGGGCCGACGGCGTGCTGAGGTACTCGAGCCTGGTCGACTCGCTCGTTCACATGTTCCGCGACGCCGTTGCCGCTCAACCCGACGGCATCGCTCTGGTGGAGCTCGGGGGCGACCGAGTGACCTACCAAGAGCTGTGGGACCGTAGCTGCGCGGTCGCTGGAGGGCTCCGCGCCGCCGGCGTCCGACGAGGCGATCGTGTCGCCATCCACCTGCCGAACGGCAACGACTGGGCGTACGCGTTCTTCGGAGTCCAACTCGCCGGGGCAGCGGCGGTGCCCGTGAACACTCGGTTCACCGACGCCGAGGTCGACTACGTCGTCACCGATTCCGGCGCGGTCTACGTCTTCGAACCCGATCAGCCGCTGCCGACGGGCGAGCCATTGGCGGTCGACGACCTCCAGCCGACCGATCTCGCCGCCATCTTCTACACGAGCGGCACCACCGGCTTCCCCAAGGGGGCGATGACCACCCACGAGAACTTCCTCTCCAACTGCGAGACGTGTCGGAGGGTGATCGGCGTGCTCGACGACGTTCGTCTCGTCAACCTGATCTCCGTGCCGATGTTCCACGTGACCGGTTGCAACAGCCAGCTGCTCCTCACGATGTTCCTGGGCGGCACCACCGTCATCATGCCGGCGTTCGATGTGCAGTCGTTCCTGAACGCGATCGTCGATGAGCGGGTGACGATGGTGACGTCGGTGCCTGCGATCTTCTGGCTGGCCATGAACCAACCCAACTTCGCCGACTTCGACATCAGCGGCGTCCGCTACGTCACGTACGGCGGGGCTCCGATGGCGCCCGAGATCATCTCCAAGCTGCGCGAGAGCGTTCCGCATGCTCGCCTCGGCAACGGTTTCGGCCTCACCGAGACCTCGTCCGTGTCGACGTTCCTGCCCGACGAGTACTGCGACTCGCGGCCCGAGACGGTCGGCTTCGCAGCACCGGTGGTCGAGCTCGACCTGTCCGAGGTCGATGCGACGACCGGGGTGGGGGAGCTGCTGATCCGCGGGCAGAACGTCGTCTCCGGCTACTGGAACAAGCCGGAGCAGACGGCCGACACCTTCGTGAACCACTGGTTGAAGACGGGTGACCTCGCACGTGTCGACGACGACGGGTTCGTCCAGATCGTCGACCGGAAGAAGGACATGGTGAACCGTGGGGGCGAGAACGTCTACTGCGTGGAAGTGGAGAACGCACTCGTCCAGCACCCCGACATCTTCGAGGTCGCGGTCATCGGCGTCCCCGACGCGATGATGGGGGAGAAGGTCGGGGCCGTCGTCGTCGCCCAGCCCGGCGCGACTCCCGACCCCGCGGCGATCCGTGCGTGGGCACGCGACCAGATCGCCGACTTCAAGGTGCCGCAGTTCATCTCGCTGCGCACCGAACCGCTGCCACGCAACCCCGGTGGCAAGGTGCTCAAGGCCCAGCTCCGGGACTCGACCGAGTGGGGCGAGCAACTCCGCTGAACATCGTCGGTCGGTGCGAGGTGGAGTCGATCCCGCCTCGCACCGCCGATCGGCCGGCGGTCAGCCGCAATCAGCCCGCGACGCCGTCCGCGAGGTTCGCCATGATGGTGCCGTCCAGGAAGTATCGGCGGGCCCAGATGCCGGTCGGGTCTTCCTCGTCCACGGGCATGCGCCAGGTGAGCACCTTGTTCGCCGGATCGACGAGCGACACACCGAGCAACGCCCGAGGCTGGTCGATGGTGTTCTGCACGTACGCCTCGGCCTGCTCGACCGGCACGTACCGCGAAGCGATGCTCCGGTACAGGTCACGCCACTCGTCGTCGGCGCCCGGCGCGTACAGCAGTTCGGCACGCCCCTGCACGGTGACCTTGCGATACGGCAGTGCCTCTTCGTCGATCGTGAGGCCCACGCGTGGATCTCGCATCATGTTCGCGAGGAACACGGAGTGCACGCGCGGGGTGAAGACGATGCGCTGGTCGTCGATGATGTACCAGATCGGGACGTTGCGCGGCATGCCATCGGCGTCGACCGTGGCGACCCGCAGCAGATGACCTGGCTCGGCCAGGAAGGTGGTGACCTCGTCGGTGGTGAGCTTCGGCATCAGAAGAGATCCCAGTACGACTCGCGTTGTTTCATGGTTGCTGCGTCCTCCTCGAGAATGATGCGCCCACTGCGCATCACGTAGGCACGGTCGGAGATGCGGAGCGCCTGCCCGACGTTCTGCTCGAGCAACAGCACCGAGAGCCCGTCGTCGGCCAGGGCGCGCACCGCCGAGAAGATCTGTTGTACCACCGCCGGCGCGAGTCCGAGCGATGGTTCGTCGAGCAGCAGCAGCCGCGGGTTCGACATCAGCGCCAGGCCGAGGCTCACCATGCGCTGCTGGCCGCCCGACATCGTGCCCGCCTGCTGCTTCGAGCGCTCGCTCAGGATGGGAAACAGCTCGTACACCTTGCCGAGCTTGCGCTCGCGCTCGCCGTCGTCGGCGAGGTTGGCCGCGCCCAGCAACAGGTTGTCGTACACGGAGAGGTCGCCGAAGACGAACCGCTCCGACGGGATCAACGCCATGCCGCGCTGCACGTTGGCCCGGGCGGACGCCCCGGTGACGTCGGCCCCGTCGTACTCGACGGATCCTGCCGTCGGCCGGTAGGCACCGAGGACGTTCTTGATGACCGTCGTCTTCCCGGCGCCGTTGTGACCGAACAGCGACACGATCTCACCGCGACCGACCCGGAGGTCGAGGTCGAACACTACCTGCTTGCGCCCGTACCCGCACGACAGCTTGCGCACGTCGAGGAGGGTCGAGCCGGGCTGCTCAGTTGGTTCCAAAGTACGCCTCCGCGAGCCGAGGTGAGTTTGTCAGTTCCTGGAAGGTGCCCTGATCGGTGATGCGGCCGAGCTCCATGAAGTAGGTGTGGTCGGCCAGATGGTCGACCACGTGCAGGTTGTGCTCGACGATGCACACCGTGCGCCCCTGCTCTCGGACCTTCTCGATGAGCGCCAGCATCGCCTCGACCCATTGGGTGTCGATGCCGGAAGCGGGTTCGTCGAGCAAGAGGACGTCGGCGTTGGTCGACAGCACACGGGCCAGCGCGACGAGCTTCGACTGCCCGAACGACAGGGCGCCGGCAGGCGTGTCGGCGAAGTCGGACATGCCGACGAACGACAGCCAGTCCATCGATGCTTCACGTACCTCGCGCTCACGTCGCTTGACGCCGGCGACGTTCGCGAACAGCGGGGCGAGGTGTTCGCCCGACTGGTCCTGCACGCCGAGCATCACGTTCTGCAAGCTGCTGAGCCGCGGGATCACCCGCACGTCCTGCCACGACCTCACCATGCCGGCGCGAGCGACCCGATTGGGCTTCGACCCGACGAGCTCGCGGCCGTTGAGCTTCACCGATCCGGAGTCCGGTGGGATGAACCCCGTGAGGAGATTGAACACTGTGGTCTTGCCGGCGCCGTTCGGACCGACCAGCGCGGTGATCGTGCCCTTGCGGAGCACGATCGACAGGTCCTCGGCGGCCACGATGCTGCCGAAGCTCTTCGACAGACCGGTCACCTCGAGCACCACCGGGGCGTCGGCCCACGTGCGCTCGCGGCGTCGTTCGTCGGCCGGCGTCTCCACCACCTCGAGGCGGGTCTCCCACTCCTCGGCGGCGGCGACCACCGTCGCCGGCACCACGTCCGCACTGGCGAGCTCGGGATTCGTGCGAGGGGCTCGCCAGGTGGAGGGTCTGAAGATGCTCACGCCCTCGGGCAGCAAGCCCTGCGCACGCAGCCGCATCAGCACCACCAGCAACAAGCCGTAGAAGGTGAGGCGCCAGAGCGCTGCGGTTTCCGGAGCCAGGGACACGGCCCACTCGAGGAAGGGCTTGGTGAGCACCACGGTCGTCGCGCCGAGGATCGACCCGGTGAGGTTGCCCGTGCCGCCGAAGATCACCATGGCGAAGATCGCCAGCGAGACGTCGAAGCCGAACTGACTCGGCGTGGCGAGGCTGTTGAACCCGGCGAGAAGTCCGCCTGCGAGACCGGCGAGACCACAGGTGATCCCGAACACCAGCACCTTGTAGAACACCACGTTCTTGCCGAGCGACAAGGTGGCCTTGTCGTCGTCGCGGATGCCTTTCAGCACCCGTCCGAACGGCGACTCACCCAGGCGATGGCAGATGGAGTAGACGATCGCGAGGATCACGGCCAATGGCAGGATCCAGTCGCTGGTCTTCACCAGGTCGTGGCCGAAGATGGAGGCGATCGGGATGCCGATCAGGCCATACGTGCCACCGAGCTGAGGGAACGTCTGGAACAGGCCGAGCAGTACCGAGGAGACGCCGAGGGTGAGCAGGATCAGGTACTCGACCGACAACCTCAGGGCCGGCAGCGCCACGATGGCGCCGACGACGCCTGCCAGCACCGCGCCGAAGAGCACGGCGAGGAACACGTTCCACCCGTGGGTGAGCGAGAGGTATCCGACGGCGTACCCGCCGATCGCCCCGAACGAAGCGTGCGCGACCGAGACCTGGCCCATGTAGCCGAGCAGCAGGTTCAAGGAGAGCGCGAAGATCGAGAAGATCAGGATCTGGTCGATGTAGTTGGCTGCGACTTGCACGATGCGTCTACGCCTTTCCGGTGAGGGCGGTGCCGAGGCGTGTGAACCAGGACCTGTTGACGGAGAACGAGATCAGGTAGAGCACGAGGATGACGAACACCACGAGTTGCGTCCATCTGACCGGCAGCCAGATCGAGCTGATCGTCTCGATGAGACCGATCACGATGCCGGTCGCGAAGACGCGCACGGGCGATTTGGCGGTTCCTCCGAGGAACGCGACCACGAAGGCGAGCACGACCGGACGGAAGCCCATCGTCGGTTCCACCGAGTACTTCAATGCGGCCCAGATCGCAGCGATGCCGGCGAAGAGGCTGGCGATCGCGAACACGACGAGGTAGATCCGCGCCGGATCGACGCCGATGAGGAGTGCCATCTCGGGGTTGCTCCGCGTGGCCTTGATCGACCGCCCGAGGCCGGTGAAACGCAGCAGCGACGTGAGGCCGGCGACGAGCGCGATGGCAGTGATCACCGAGTAGACGTCGACGTTGATGACGTTGGCCCCGAGGACCGATACCGGCTTCAGTGCGAAGCCGAGCAACGAATGTGTCTGCGCTCCCCAGAAGATCTGGATGAGGTTGCTCCCGGCGATGCCGAGGCCGAGCGAGGCGACGAAGATGGCGAGCAGTGCGTTGCTGCCCGCCTTGGCCGCGAGCGGCCGGTAGATCAACGCCTCGATGCCGACGCCCATGGCGACGGTGATCAAGACGCCCACCACGGCCGAGAGCCAGAACGGCCAGCCGACCCGGTCGAAGAACGTGAAGGCGAAGAACGCCGCAAGGGTGTACAGGACTCCGAACGCATAGTGGAATCGTCCGGTGACCCCGAGGATCAGCGCGAACGCGACGCCGAGGATTCCGTAGGAGGCACCGTTGACGATGCCGGATGCGATGAGCTGACGCAAGGTCTCGAACGTGACTGCGAGCACCGCGGCGGCCTCACTCTCTGGTCATGGTGTGTGTGGGAACTCGTCGCCGGAACTGCGGATCGACGGAACGATCCGTGCTCACGGACGGAATGCAACACCGGTGGCGCCGTGCAACGTTGCAACGACGCCACCGGTGTGGAAGCGGGTCTGGATCGCGTGAGCCTCAGGCTTCGCGGTAGTCGTCACCGTTGATGTCGAAATACGCCAAAGGCGTGACCTTGCCGTCCTTCTGCTGGAAGATGCCCATCGGACGCCGGACCACGGTGTGCGTGACGGGGTCGACCTCGTACTTGCCGACCGTCGTGGCGTCGCCGCCGTAGACGCTCGCAGCCGTGAGATCGGCCTGGAACGCAGCGTCGAGCTCTTCGCCGCTGTTGATGTCACCCTTCTTCGCGAGCACTCGCCGGATGACGTCCCACATCGCCAGCGTGTTCTCGTAGAAGTTCGCCGCGTAGAAGTCGGGCATCGAGCCGTATTCGGCCTGGAACTCGGAGATGAACAGCTTGGCGAGCGGGTTCACACCCACGTTCTCGTCGAAGTAGTCGGCGGAGAACATGAAGCCGTACTGGTCGTACGCTCCCTTCGCCGCGTTGACACCGTCGGGCGTGAGCTCGAACCCGAGGTACGGGCACAGGTCGCCGCCGCTGGTGTACCACTGCGAGGCGAAGTGGCCCGGGTCCTGACCCGAGCCGTAGGCGATGAGGATGTCGGGCAGGTTGGCCTTGATCTTCGGGATCAGCGTCGAGTAGTCGGATGCACCCACGGGGTACACCTCGTACAGGCCGTTGAACTCGAAGCCCTCGGCCTCGGCCTTGGCCAACAGGTCTTCTCGGATCTGGGTGTTCACGGGCTCGCCGAGGTCCCACATGATGTAGCCCAGCTTGGTCTTGCCGGGCATCGCCGTCTTGAGGTACTTGAGCGAACCGGGCAGGGCGTCGTTCGGCGTGATGGCGCGCGTGCCGTAGAAGAACGGCTTGCCCTGGCCGAAGATGCTGGTGCCGCCACCACCGTCGAGGGTGAACATCTTCGACTGCTCGGTCTGCGGGAGCATCGCACCCAGGTCGTCCACGTACGAGGCCAGCTTGGCGGGCACTCCCTTGGCGATGAGGTCGCGCATGGCGTCGATACCGGCCTGGGCGTCGCCGCTCTTGTGGTCGAGGGTGATCACCTCGATGTCGGGGCCGCCTGCGGCCTTGATGTGCTTGACGGCGAGATCGATGCCGTTGCTCATCGTCTTGCCGTAGTACGAGCCGGGACCGGTGAGCGCGAGGACCGAGCCCATCTTCCAGGCCATGCCGGCGCCGGCGTTGGCCGGGTCGATGCCGAGGATCTCAGCGAGCTGCGCGCCGGCGTCGGACGAGCTGCCGCCCGTGCCGCCGGTGCTGCCGGCCGTGGTGTCTCCGGCTGCGTCCGTTCCGGTCGATCCGCTGTCGCTCTCCTCGTCGTCACCGCACGCGGCGAGCAGCGAGCTCCCGAGCACCAGTCCTGCGCCGGCGAGCCCGAGCCCCTTCAGGAGCTGGCGGCGGCTGGTGCTGGCGCCGAGGTGGCGTCGCAGGTCGTCATCTTCGATGGACATTGATTGGTTCCCCCTTTTGTGCGGACCAGATCGGCCCGAACCCCCATGGTCGCAAGTTGACACTCGTATCAGGTTGCTCGCCCATCTTGAACCCGAGTCGATCGCTCTGTCAAGGAGCATCCGACGGTGTCGGCCATTCGTCGCCGGACGGCGAGCGGAGATCGTGCGCGATGCCGAGTGCTCGGCAGTAGAGATGCGTCACCTGATCGACGGCGATCTCGAAGTCGTGATCTTCGCCGAGCACGAACCAGACGTACGCGAACCGGTCGACCATGGCTCCGAGCGCGTTCGCGGCGTACACCGCATCGATGTTGCGATCGACGAGCCCATCGATCTGCCAGTTCGTGATCGCCCGTCGAGCACGTTCTCGCCAGTACCGATTGGCCTCGCTCCGTTCGCGCGCCTGCCGCGGGTTCATGCTGGTGGCCTGCGCCAGAACCCACTGCATCCCTTTGGTTTGTTGGTATCCGCGGAAGAAGCCACGGTTGGCTCGCTCGATCAGCGAGGCCGGATCGCTGCCGCAATGGGGCTCGGCTGCCGCGATCTCGCGCACCTCGCGATGCAGATCGCCGAGCACCTCACCGAACACGTCCTCCTTCGACGCGAAGTACACGTAGAACGTCCCGTAGGCCACGCCCGCGGCGGCCGAGATCTCGTTCACCCCGGTCGCGACGTAGCCGTGCTCCTCGAACAACGAGCGCGCTGCGGCGAGGAGTCTGGCTCTCGTACGCGCACCTCGAGGGGTCAGCGCCGAGGCGGGAATCCCATCGGCGGTGCGGCCGTCGGTCGTGTCGACGCCGGCGGCTGCTTCGTCATCGTCCACGGTCGGGTGCGAACATGATCAGCGAGTCAACTTCGGCGACCGCGGGGGAGCGGCCGACCTACTTGATGACGACCGGGTTCACCGGGGCGCCCGTGCCGTTGACGATCTTCAGGGGTGCCGCCACGTAGAGGAACGTGTATTGGCCGTCGTCGGCGCAGTCGGCGGCGAGATCGTCGAGCCAGGCGATCTCGGTGAGGGTCACCCCGAGGTTGCGCATCAGCGCGTTGTGGAGCGGCAGCACGCAGCCCGACACCGGATCGACCGTCACCTCGTTGGCGATCGTGTCCGTCACGATGTTCGGGATCTCCATCGCCTGGAACCAGTCGACCAGCTCACGGCTGTGGGTGAGGCCGGGCTCGACGAAATCGCTGTAGAAGTCATCGCGGGACACCTTGTAGAACTTGCCGATCCACCCGGTGCGGATGAGCAGGATGTCGTGCGGCTCGATGGTGGCGCCCTGGGTAGCGGCGCAGGCCTGGAGGTCGTGATGCGTGAACGTCTCGCCCACGTCGAGCACGTCCTTGCCGCGGAACCGGGCCATGTCGAGCAGGATGCCCCGCCCGACGACACCCTTCTCGGCGATCGCACACACGCTCGCCTTCGCCAGACCGCCGATGGTGGTCTTGGCGTCGTAGCCGTTCCAGATCTGACCGTCGCACCACACGTGTCCGAGCGCGTCGTACTGGGTGGAGCCCTGGAGGAAGCAGGTCATGTAGTCGTCGGCGTAGTGGGCGCCGCCGGCGGTCTCCACACCCTTGCCGGCGATGAAGTGACCCTCGTCCATGACGTTGATCCGCACAGCGCCCGAACGGCCCGGCCACACGGGGTCGCCCTCGGGGTTGGCCATCTTCACCTGCAGGGTGAAGGTCTTCCCCGACCGGATCGAGCCGGCGGCAGCGGCGACCACGGAGGGGGTGAGGTAGTTGAGCGATCCGACCTCGTCGTCGGGTCCCCATTTGCCCCAGTTCTTCGGCGAGCCCTCGAGCAGCCGGCTGATCGACGGCGAATCGTGGTCGTGGTCGTGGTCGTGGTCGTGGTCGTGGTCGTGCGACACGGAGAACCTCCAGTTCGTGTGCCCGCCCCCGCAGACACCCCGTGGCACACAGTCTCAGAAGATGACGTCGACGTCAACTATCAGATGCTCGAGCCGAATCGAGAGCTCCTGAAGCGCCGGGCCGTAGGATACGGGTCGGAGCTACTTCGTCCGCTTCGACTTGACGGCGCCGTCACCCTGTGAGAGCCGGGTGACCTCGGTGCCCGATCCGCCCGCCGGCGCCCACTCGTCACCGTCGCGGTGGTACGGGAGCTTGAGGGCGTTGCAGTAGAGCCGGGTCAGCTGCTCGACGCCCCGCTCGAGATCGAACGGTTCACCGAGGATGATCCACACGTACGCCGAACGGTCGACCATCGACCCGAGCGCGTTCGCGGCGTAGACGGGGTCGAGCGTGGGGTCGACGAGACCGCGTGCCTGCCAGCGACGGATCGCATCTGCGCTCCGCTGCACGGTGGAGGTGCGAGCCATGCGACGCACCTGTGCGAGGCGGGGGTTGAACGTGGCGACCTGTTCGAGTACCGCCATGATCCTGGCGTTGGCGACGTACGACTTCAGGTAGCCCCGGTTCGACCGCTCGATCCGCTCGGAGAGCCATGCGTCCTGCCGGACAGGGGGTTCTTCTTCTTCGATCCGATGTCGGTCGGCAAGCAGTTGATCGACCACCTCGGCGAAGATCTCCTCCTTCGAGGTGAAGTACGTGTAGAAGGTGCCGTGTGCGACCTTCGCCCGGCCGGCGATGTCGCCGACGTTGGTGTCGAGGTAGCCCTGCTTCTCGAACAGCGCCCGAGCGGCCTTCACGAGCGTCGCTCTCGTTCGCATGCCGCGTGCCGTCAAGGGCGAGTTGATGGCCCCGCTGGTCGAGACCACCACATCCGGGTCGATCGACACTGTTCACCTCGTGCTGTTCCAATGGGTGGCCGCCCACTCCGTCGGCGCCCCAGGCTAGGGCTCGCCTCACCCGTTCGGGTCGGATGCGGGGGTGTGACGCTCGGCCCGATTCGAACATGACGTCAATGTCAATGAGATCGTACCCCACTTCTCCGATCCGATGACCACCACCAGCTGGCAGTCTGTGGGCCGTTGACCACGACGTCCCGTACCGGCGGACATTGCTAGTTGACGTTCGTGTCAGGTTACTGCGAAGATCGACGAGGCAGCGGTCATTCCGCCGCTCTCGCCGAATGATGGGGGAACAGAGATGGCGCAGGACTTTCGCGAGGTCGGTATGCGACTCAGCAACTGGGGTCGATGGGGCGACGAGGACGAGCGTGGCACCATCAACCTGATCACACCGGAGCGTCTGGTGGAAGCGGCAAAGCTCGTTCGCCGTGGAGCGATCTTCGACCTGGGGATCCCCTTCGACGGCAACGGCCCGCAGCCGGGCGGTGGCCGGATCAACCCGGTGCGCCTGATGTCGGAGACCGGCGCCGACCAGGACTACCCGGGCGGGTTCCACTACGCGGACGACTACGTGTTCATGCCGCTCCAGTCCGCCTCGCAGTGGGACGGTCTCGCCCACGTCCACTACGACGACCACCTCTACAACGGCTTCCCGTCGAGCGACGTGTCGCCCCACGGCGCGAAACACTGCTCGATCGACAAGATGGCCAAGGGCATCGTCGGACGCGGCGTGCTGCTCGACATCGCACGCCTCAAGGGCGTCGACTGGCTGCAGGCCGGCGAGGTCATCACGCCCGACGATCTCGACGCCGCCGCCGAGCGGCAGGGCGTGACGGTGGGGCCCGGAGACATCCTCCTGTTCCGCACCGGCTGGCGCACCAAGTTCGTGCGTGAGAAGGACGCCAACGCGTTCATGGCGGGCGAGCCCGGACTCGGCCTCGCGTGCGCCGAATGGCTGCACGCTCATGACGTCGCTGCGCTCGGGTCGGACAACTGGGCCATCGAGGTGCTGCCCGGCGAGAACGACGACGTGTTCGCGGTGCACATGGTGCTCATCCGCGACATGGGGATGACGCTCGGTGAGATCCTCGATCTCGACGAGCTCGCCGCCGACTGCGAAGCCGACGGTGTGTGGGAGTTCCTGCTCACCGCTCCCCCGATCAAGTTCACGGCGGCCGTCGGCTCGCCGATCAACCCACTCGCGATCAAGTGATCGCTCACCACCGAGGGAATGGCCACTGACATGGATTTCGATCTGCCGCAGGAACTGTCCGACTATCTCGTCGAGCTCGACGACTTCATCGAGCGGGTGATCAAGCCGCTCGAGAACGCCGATGACAACGTCCGCTTCTTCGACCACCGTCGTGAGGACGCCCGCACCGACTGGGACAACCAGGGCCTCCCGAACGAGGAGTGGGAGCAGCTGCTCGGCAAGGCCCGGCGCCTCGCCGACGAGGCGGGCCACTACCGCTATCCGCTGTCGGAGCAGTACGGCGGCCGCAACGGCACCAACCTCGGCATGGCCGTCATCCGCGAGCACTTCGCCCGGAAGGGCCTCGGCCTCCACAACGACCTGCAGAACGAGCACTCGATCGTGGGCAACAACGTCGGCCTGCTGCTGATGATCGCCTACGGCACCGACGAGCAGAAGGCCGAGTGGATCGACGACCTCGCCGAGGGACGCAAGGGCTTCGCGTTCGGCATCACCGAACCGAACCACGGCAGCGACGCCACCCACATGGAGACCACCGCGGTCCGCGACGGCGACGAGTGGATCATCAACGGCGAGAAGACGTGGAACACCGGCATCCACAGGGCGCAGTACGACATGATCATGGCGCGCACCAGTGGCAAGGCGGGCGACGGCGGCGGCATCACCGCGTTCCTGGTCCCGACCAAGAGCCCCGGGTTCGAGATCCTCGAGTACCTGTGGACGTTCAACATGCCCACCGACCACGCGCACATCCGGCTCACCGATGTGCGGGTGCCGCACAGCGCGATCTTCGGCGGCGAGGGCAAGGGCCTCCAGGTCGTGCAGCACTTCTTCAACGAGAACCGCATCCGTCAGGCCGCCTCGAGCCTCGGCGCCGCGCAGTACTGCATCGACGAGTCGGTGAAGTACGCGAAGGAGCGCAAGCCGTTCGGCAAGCCGCTCGCCAGCAACCAGGCGATCCAATTCCCGCTCGTCGAGCTGCAGACGCAGTGCGAGATGCTCCGCGCCCTCATCCACAAGACCGCCTGGTCGATGGACAAGTACGGCGCCTTCAGCCAGAGCGACAAGGTCTCGATGTGCAACTACTGGGCCAACCGGCTCTGCTGCGAGGCCGCCGACCGGGCGATGCAGGTGCACGGCGGCATGGGCTACAGCCGCCACAAGTCGTTCGAGCACATCTACCGCCACCACCGCCGCTACCGCATCACCGAGGGCGCCGAGGAGATCCAGATGCGCCGCGTGGCGGGCTACATGTTCGGCTTCATGAGCCAACAAGCGCCCAAGGGTGTCACGGAGAGCTGAGCTGACGACCGGCACCTGCCGGTCGTCCAACGAGTGAAAGAAGGTACCGATATGGCTGGTGGTGCGCTGAAGACGGCGAGCATGGACGACTTCGACCTGCGGATGTCGGAAGGGGTGCGTCCGCTGTATGAGGCCGTGAAGAAGTTCATCGCCGAGGAGGTCGAGCCGATCACCGAGGAGTTCTACCGACTCGGCGAGAACCGGGCCGATCGCTGGAGTTGGGCGCCTGGTCAGCTCGAGCTGCTCGAGGGAGCGAAGGCCAAGGCCCGCGAGCTCGGGTTGTGGAACTTCTTCCTGCCGAACGCCGAGACCGGCGTGGGCCTGTCGAACCTCGACTACGCATACATCGCGGTCGAGCTCGGTAAGAACCGGCTCGCGTCGGAGTGCCTCAACTGCTCCGCACCCGACACCGGCAACATGGAGGTGCTCGAGCGGGTCGGCACGCCCGAGCAGAAGGAGCAATGGCTCGAGCCGCTCCTGAACGGCAAGATCCGGTCGGCGTACGCGATGACCGAGCCCGGCATCATGAGCTCCGACGCGAAGCAGATCCAGACCCGCGCCGAACTCGACGGCGACGAGTGGGTGATCAACGGCGAGAAGTTCTACATCTCCGGCGCCGGCGATCCGCGCTGCAAGATCATGATCGTCATGGTGCGCACGAACCCCGACGCCGACACGTACAAGCAGCAGTCGCAGATCCTCGTGCCCATGGACACCCCTGGCGTCGAGATCGTCGGCGCGATGGACGTGTTCGGCAACGACGACGCCCCCCACGGCCACATGCACCTGCGCTTCACCGACGTGCGCGTGCCCAAGAGCAATGTGCTGTGGGGCGAGGGCAAGGGCTTCGAGATCAGCCAGGTCCGCCTCGGCCCCGGCCGCATCCACCACTGCATGCGCTCCATCGGCGCGGCGGAGAAGGCGATCGAGATGATGGTCGACCGCGGCCTCAGTCGCGAGGGCTTCGGCAAGAAGCTGATCAACCTCGGCAAGAACATGGAGGTGATCAGCCGGGCCCGCATCGAGGTCGAGGCCATGCGCCTCATGGTGCTGCGTGCCGCCAAGGCGATGGACACCCTCGGCAACGCCGAGGCCCGGGTGTGGGTGAGTGCCGTCAAGGCGATGGTGCCCGAGAAGTGCTGCGACATCATCGACGAGGCCATCCAGATGCACGGCGCCGCCGGGATCTCGCACTGGTTCCCGCTCGCCGACATGTGGCACAGCCAGCGCACCCTGCGCCTGGCCGACGGTCCCGACGAGGTGCACCACCAGGTCGTGGGTCGCGCCGAGGCCAAGAGCCGCGAGAGCGATCGTGCCGCGGGCATCACGAGCAGCCCCAACCTCTCGAAGGGCCGCGTCTTCACCGGACCCTGATCGATCCGGGAGCCGCACCAGGTTCACCGATGGCCCGCCGGCAACGGCGGGCCATCGCTGCGTCCGAGGTCCGCATCGGCAGAAATCGACCGGCAGCTACGATCCGCGAATGGCGAAGACCTTCCTGTTCATGCCCGAGAGCGCATACGGGCCCACGAACAACTGCATCGGCATCGGCAACGAACTGCGTCGTCGCGGCCATCGCGTCGTGTTCGCCGCGGAGGCCTCGTGGGAGGGCCGGCTCGAGACGCTCGGCTTCGTCGAGGACCTCGTCGACCTGTCCGAGCCGCCGCCCGCCGATGCGCCCGAGCAGTCGGCCGGCCAGTTCTGGACCGACTTCATCCGCGACACCGCGCCCGAGTTCCGCAAGCCGACGATCGAGCAGCTCACCACGTTCGTGCAGCCCACGTGGCAGGCGCTGATCGACGGGGCGATGTACTGCGAGCCGCAGCTGCGCGAGATCGTCGCCCGCCAGCGTCCCGACGTGATCATCGAGGACAACGTGAACTGCTTCCCGGCGCTGCTCACCGGCGGTGTGCCGTTCGTGCGCATGGCGAGCTGCAACCCGTTGGAGGTGCGCGGCCCCGACGTGCCGCCGGTGTTCAGCGGCTACGCCAGCGACGACCGCACGGGATGGGACGAGTTCCGTGCCGAGTACGACCGGACGCATCGGCCGATGTGGCAGGCCTACGACGAGTGGGTGCGCTCGTGCGGCGCCCCCGGTCTGCCCGACCTCGACTTCATCCACACGAGCGAGCACCTGAACCTGTACCTGTACCCGGAGGTGGTCGACTACACGGCCCGCCGTCCGCTCGACCGCACCTGGACCCGGCTCGATTCGTCGGTGCGCGCCACCGACCAGGCGTTCGAGGTGCCCGAGCAGCTCCGCGACGGCGAGGGGTCGCTCATCTACCTGTCCCTCGGTTCGCTCGGCTCGGCCGACGTCGACCTGATGCGCCGACTGGTCGACGTGCTCGGCCGCACGAAGCATCGCTACATCGTGAGCAAGGGTCCGCAGGCCGACGAGTACGAGCTCGCCGACAACATGTGGGGCGCCCAGCAGGTGCCGCAGACCAACGTGCTGCCCCTCGTCGATCTGGTGATCACCCACGGCGGCAACAACACCACGACGGAGAGCTTCCACTTCGGCAAGCCGATGATCGTCCTGCCCTTGTTCTGGGACCAGTACGACAACGCACAGCGGGTCCACGAGACCGGCTTCGGCATCCGGCTCCGCACGTACGAGTTCAGCGACGACGAGCTCACCGGGGCCATCGACGGCCTGCTCGCCGACTCGGCGCTACGAGCCCGGCTCGCCGACATCGGTACGGCCATCCGCGCCCGCTCGGGTGTCGAGCGGGCCGCCACGGCGCTCGAAGCGGTCGCCGCCGGCTGAGCGACGACCGGGGTCACTGCCGGATCACGGCCCTGGTCGCGCCCCCCGATCTGGACGATTCTTCGGGTTGGATCGATTCCCGAACTCGACGCTGCTTCCGACGGCCGCCCGGCCCCTACAGTGGCCACGTGGCAGAGGTCGGGGAGTGGCCGTCGCCCGGTCCGGGAGCCGGCGACACGATGGGCGGTCTCGACCGACGACGCGTCGCCCTGCTCCTGTCGGCGCGCTACGGGGCGATGATCGCCATGGCGGCCAGCATGGTGGTCGCCGCCTTCCTGTACCCGCAGGACGAGGGCGGCACGATCGTGTGGCTGACCGTCCGCGTCGTCGTCTCGCTCGGGATGATCGCCGCGTACATCCATGTCGAACGAGACGCCACCGCCGATCCGGCCCGCTCGATCACCAAGTTCTCGATCATCACGGGGTTCGGTGGCGTCGCCTGGGGCCTGCTGCCCGTGCTCGTGCGACCCGAGCAACCCGAGTGGCAGGCGATCATGCTGTTCGCGCTGGTGGGCAGCATGAGCGTGCTCGCCTCCGGTTGCTCGCCCGACCGCCGTGCGTTCCTGTCGGGGGCCCTTCCCGAGGTGTCGATCGGCCTGATCGGCTTCGCCACCTTCGACGGCAGCTACTCCGTCGTGCTGTGCCTGTCGCTCGTGCTGGCCGCGGTCTACGCCTACGTGATCTTCGCCGAGTCGAACCGCGTCCTCATTGCCTCGTTCGAGGCGGATCTGAAGAACGAGAACCTGGTGGTCGATCTCGAGCAGCACCGGGCCGACCTGCACGAGATCAACGAGCGTCTCCACGCCCTCGTCGAACGGCAGTCGATGACGCTCGAGGAACGCGACGCACTCATCGCCGCGGTGTCGCACGATCTGCGATCGCCGCTGGCGGCGGTGTCGCTGATGTCGCAGACCCTCGCACAGCGGAGCTCGATGATGACCGAGGACCAGCGCCGCGAGATGGCCGAGCGGATCAGCGCCGATGCACGGCACACGGTGGAGGTGCTCGCCGATCTCGCGTCGGCCCAGCGGCTCAAGGTGCAGGACGTGGCCGCCACCCGCAGCCCGGTCGACCTCTCGGCGCTCGTCGACGCCGTGGTGCGGGCGCATCCGACCGAGACCCATCGTGTCCGTCGGGGCGAGGTCGACGTCGGCGACGGACCGGTGACCGCCGATCGTGTGCTGGTGAGTCGCATCCTGGAGAACCTCGTCGCCAATGCGATCAAGCACACCCCGCCCGGCACCGAGGTGGTCGTGGGCGCCTGCCGATCGGGCAGCGACGTCCTGGTGCACGTCGACGACGACGGGCCCGGACTGCCCGAACCGATCCAGGAGACCGTGTTCGACGCCTACGTGCGCGGCGCCTCGGCGACGGTCCGCCCCGGCAGCGGGGTGGGTCTGTTCCTCGTGCGCACCTTCGCCCACCTCCACGGTGGACGGGCATGGTGGGAGCCGAGCTCCATCGGGGGTTCGCGGTTCGTGGTGTCGCTGCCCCAGACACCCCTCGACGACACGGCGCCGGTCCTGCGCCCGAGCAGGTCGGCCGAGGCCACCTCGTCGGAGCGTCAGTAACGCGGTCGGGCGAACACCTCGCGCACCAGCGGCTCGAAGTGGGCGAGCGGCTCGGTGTCGCCCTCGGGGTCGAACGCGATCTGGTCCCACTCGTCGGTGAACTGCTCGCACAGCGCGAACCAGGGCTCGTCGCGGAACTGTTCGCGCAGGTCGGTGCGCATGCCGAAGTGGCCGTAGTAGTGACGGCCCTGGAAGTCCTGGTGGTTCTTGATCGTCTGGAACACGTCGGGGCGCACGTAGGGCTTGAGCATCTCGGCCGCGATCGCACCGTGGTTCGGCACGCTGATCGCCTTGCCGATGTCGTGGCACAGCGAGGCGACGATCACCTCGGCGTCCGCGCCGGCACGCTCGGCGAGCGTCGCCGTCTGCAGGCAGTGGGTGAGCTGGTCGGTGGCGAAGCCGTCGGTGATGTCCGACAACGACTCGAGCAGCATCAGGATGCGGTCGGCGACGCGGCCCTGGTTGCGGCTGGTCTCGGCTCCGATGGTGGCCCACTCCTCGGCGGTCGACTGGTCCATGCGCGTGAACGTTGCGGTCATCCCGCCAGTCTCTCACGTGGGGACCAAGGTCCCGTGGCCGTGCTGCCGGTCCGTCCGGCTCGTCCCGACCCGCCGTCGGGGAGAATGCTCACGGCATGGATTTCGACCTGCCGCAGGAACTGTCCGACTATCTCGTCGAGCTCGACGAGTTCATCGAGCGGGTGATCAAGCCGCTCGAGAACGCCGATGACAACATCCGGTTCTTCGACCACCGTCGTGAGGACGCCCGCACCGACTGGGACAACCAGGGCCTGCCGAACGAGGAGTGGGAGCAACTGCTGGTCAAGGCCAAGCGCCTCGCCGACGAGGCCGGCCACTACCGGTATCCGCTGTCGGAGGAGTACGGCGGCCGCAACGGCACCAACCTCGGCATGGCCGTGATCCGCGAGCACTTCGCCCGCAAGGGACTGGGCCTGCACAACGACCTCCAGAACGAGCACTCGATCGTGGGCAACAACGTCGGCCTGCTGCTGATGATCGCCTACGGCACCGACGAGCAGAAGGCGGAGTGGATCGACGACCTCGCCGAGGGCCGCAAGGGATTCGCGTTCGGCATCACCGAGCCGAACCACGGCAGCGACGCGACGCACATGGAGACCACCGCCGTCCGCGACGGCGACGAGTGGATCATCAACGGTGAGAAGACCTGGAACACCGGCATCCACAAGGCGCAGTACGACATGATCATGGCGCGCACCAGTGGCAAGGCCGGCGACGGCGGCGGCATCACCGCGTTCCTGGTCCCGACCAAGAGCCCTGGCTTCGAGATCCTCGAGTACCTGTGGACGTTCAACATGCCCACCGACCACGCCCACATCCGCCTCACCGACGTGCGGGTACCCCACGCCGCGATCTTCGGTGGTGAGGGCAAGGGCCTGCAGGTCGTGCAGCACTTCTTCAACGAGAACCGCATCCGCCAGGCCGCCTCGAGCCTGGGTGCCGCGCAGTACTGCATCGACGAGTCGGTGAAGTACGCGAAGGAGCGCAAGCCGTTCGGCAAGCCGCTCGCCAGCAACCAGGCGATCCAGTTCCCGCTGGTCGAGCTGCAGACCCAGTGCGAGATGCTGCGCGCGCTCATCCACAAGACCGCCTGGTCGATGGACAAGTACGGCGCGTTCAGCCAGAGCGACAAGGTGTCGATGTGCAACTACTGGGCCAACCGGCTGTGCTGCGAGGCAGCCGACCGGGCGATGCAGGTGCACGGCGGCATGGGCTACAGCCGCCACAAGTCGTTCGAGCACATCTACCGTCACCATCGTCGCTACCGCATCACCGAGGGCGCCGAGGAGATCCAGATGCGCCGGGTGGCGGGCTACATGTTCGGCTTCATGAGCCAGCAGGCCCCGAAGGGTGTGGACGCGTGACGGGTCCGGCATCGGGCCTCGACGTCACCGCCTCGCCCAGCCCGTTCCTGCACGGGGTGGTGCCGATCACCGAGACCGACGACGAGATCCGCGCCGCGCTCGAGCAGGCGGAGCTGCCGCCCCTGCTGCCGGCACTCGCGTACCTCACCGGCGACCTGTCATTGCTGGCGCCGCACCTGCAGCCCGACCCGCTGCTGATGTCGATGCCGCAGGGCGGCCTCACCGACGAGCAGCAGGCCGAGATCCGGGTGACGGCGCTGCGGGTGCTGGGCGCCTACCGCGACGGCGGGTGCCGACCCGCCCCGGTGCCGAGCGACGCCGAGCTGCAGCAGATCCTCGAGTACATCGTCGGCGGCGCGCCGATGGGGGAGTACCTGCCGCTGGTGGAGGAGGAACTCGCCTATCGGGGCGAGGACCGCCGCGCACCGGGATGGCACCTCTCCGAGGTCGCGCCCGGCCGTTCGTTCCACGTGGTCATCATCGGCTCGGGCATGTCGGGGCTGCTGTCGGCGCACCGCCTGCAGCAGGCCGGTGTGTCGTTCACGATCCTCGACAAGAACGACGACGTCGGCGGTACGTGGCACGAGAGCGTCTACCCGGGCTGCCGCGTCGACAACCCGAACCACAACTACAGCTACTCGTTCGCGCAGCGCCACGACTGGCCGTTCCACTACTCGCCCCAGGGCGTGCTCGAGCAGTACTTCCGCGACTGCGCCGAGGCCTTCGGCGTGCGTCCCCACATCCGCTCCGGCAGCGCTGTGCAGTCGGCTGCCTGGAACGACGAGACCAAGCAGTGGACCGTGCACTACGTGCGCAACGGCGTCGCCGAGACCATCACCGGCGATGCCGTCATCTCTGCTGTCGGCCAGCTGAACCGGCCGCTGTGGCCCACCATCGACGGCATCGCCGACTTCGGCGGCGAGTACTTCCACTCGGCCGAGTGGCGCCACGACCTCGACCTCACCGGCAAGCGGGTCGCGGTCATCGGGACGGGCGCCAGCGCGCTCCAGTTCATCCCCGAGGTCGCGAAGGTCGCTGCACACGTGACCGTGTTCCAGCGCACGCCACCGTGGATCGCGCCGACGCCCGATTATCACGACGAGATCGCCCCCGGACTGCGCTGGCTCTACGGGCACGTGCCCACCTACAGCGAGCTCAACCGGTTCGCCATCTTCTGGCGGATGGGCGACGGGGCGCTCGAGAGCGTGCGCGTCGACCCGAACTGGCAGGGCGACGGTTCCTCGGTCAACGAGGTCAGCGAGTTCGGCAAGCAGATGCTGCTCGAGTACTACCGCGAGCAGTTCGCCGGTCGCCCCGACCTGTTGGAGAAGGTGATCCCGAACTACCCGCCGGGCGCGAAGCGTGCGGTGCGCGACAACGGCATCTGGGCCACGACCCTCAAGCGCGACAACGTCGTGCTCCGCACCGACGGCATCGCCAGCGTCGACGCGACCGGCGTGGCGATGGCCGACGGCTCGCACGTCGACGCCGATGTCATCATCTACGGCACCGGTTACCAGGCCTCGAAGTTCCTCACGCCGATGCAGGTGACCGGTCAGGGCGGCGTCGACCTGCACGAGCAGTGGGCCGGCGATGCCCGCGCGTATCTCGGCGTATCGATCCCCGGCTTCCCGAACTTCTGGTGCCTCTACGGCCCCAACACCAACATCGTCATCAACGGCAGCATCATCTACTTCAGCGAATGCGGCGTGCGGATGATCCTCGGCCTCGTGCGCGAGGTCCTCGCCAACGAGGCAGCCGCCATCGTCGTGAAGCGCGACGTGCACGACGAGTTCAACGCCGCGGTCGACGCTGAGAACCGGGCGATGGCGTGGGGCTGGAGCCCGGTGAACAGCTGGTACAAGAACGAGCACGGCCGCGTCGCCCAGAACTGGCCGTTCACGCTGCTCGAGTACTGGCGGCGCACCAAGCAGATCGTCCCGGACGAGTTCGAACTGATCCGCTGACGATCACCGTTCCATCGTTCTGTTCGCACATCGTCTCGCTCGGCGAGAAGATGCACGACCTGAACCGATGAGGGATACGGTCGGCGGCGTGGATTCGGTGGTGCTGCGCGAGCTCGTCGACGTCGTCGGCCCAGCGCACGTCCTCACCGATCGCGACGTGGTGGCCTCGCACGAGGTCGACTGGACCGGGCGGTTCCGCGGCTCGACGTCCGCGGTGGTTCGTCCCGCCGACACCGCCGAGGTGGCGGGTGTGCTCGACGTGTGCCGGCGTCACGGCCTCCCCGTCGTGCCCCAGGGCGGCAACACCGGCATGGTGGGCGGCGGGGTGCCGCTCGCCGGTGAACTCGTGCTCGACCTCCGCCGCCTCGACCACGTGGGCGAGGTCGACGTGGCCGCGAAGCAGATCACGGTCGGCGCCGGGGCGACCGTCGAGGCGGTGCAGCGAGCCGCAGCGGCGGCAGGGCTGCGATACGCCGTCGACTTCGGTGCGCGGGGGACCGCGACGATCGGCGGTTCGATCGCCACCAACGCCGGCGGCATCAACGTGCTGCGCTACGGCGGCACCCGCGAACAGCTGCTCGGCGTCGAGGCGGTGCTGGGCACCGGTGAGGTCATCAGCCGACTGTCGGGCCTCGTGAAGGACAACACCGGCTATCACCTGGCCGGGCTCCTGTGCGGCAGTGAGGGCACGCTCGGCGTCGTCACCGCAGCGCGTCTGCGGCTCGTGCCGTCGCACCGGCACACGGTCACCGCGTTGGTCGCGTTCGAGTCGGTCGCCACCGCCATCGAGGCCGTGTCGGGCTGGCGGTCGTCGCTCGACGTGCTCGACGCGGCCGAGATCGTGCTCCACGACGGTGTCGCGCTCGTGGCGTCGGCGTTCGGCTACTCGCTGCCCTTCGAGCAGCCGTGTGCCGCGCACGTGCTCGTCGAGGTGAGCGCGCACAGCGATCCCACCGATCTGCTCGCGCAGGCCGTTGCAGATGCAACGGGTGTGGTCGACGTCGCCGTCGCTCACGACGCCGCACGGCGCGCCGTGCTGTGGCGCTACCGGGAGGAGCACACCGCGGCGATCAACACCGTCGGCGTGCCGCACAAGTTCGACGTGACCGTGCCGATCGCCGGGCTCGCCGAGTTCATGGCCACCGTGCCCCAGGTGGTCCGTTCCGTCGAACCCGATGCGGTCACCTGGCAGTTCGGTCACGTGGGCGACGGCAACATCCACGTGAACGTCACCGGGGCGGCGCCCGACGCCGAGGCGCTCGACGAGCAGGTGTACCGATACGTGGTGGCGTGCGGGGGCAGCATCAGCGCCGAGCACGGCATCGGCACGGCCAAGGCCAAGTGGCTGCCGATGAACCGATCGGCCGGCGAGCTCGCCACCATGCGGGCGATCAAGCGGGCGCTCGACCCCGTCGGGATCATGAACCCGGGCGTGCTCTTGGCCCGTTGAGATGCACCCGTCGAGATGCGCGGTGATCGAGCGCACGGCGATCGAGCCCACAGGGATGTTCAGACGATGAACGCCGCCAGCTTGTCGAGCGTCTGACCGCCGAGCTCGACCGCGCCGAAGCCGATGCCGGCGAGTCGCTGCTCGACGGTCGGGTGCAGCTGGCGCAGGCTCAGCACCGTCTTGCCGTCCTGCTGGGAGTCGAACGTGAGGGTGACGCGGAAACGCCCGGGGTCGTCGTCGACATCGGATCCGTGGTCGAACACGATCCGTGTGTCCTGCACGATCTCGAGGAACTCGATCCGGCTCGGCCAGGACTCGCCCGCCGGGCCGAACATGTCGAACCGCCAGCGACCGCCGACGCGCGCCTCGAACTCGTGGGTGGTGCACCCGTAGCCGTGGGGGCCGAACCACTCGCCGATGGTCGGTGACGTGAACGCGGCGAAGACTCGCTCACGCGGTGCCGCGATGACGCGGGTGAGCACGATCTCCCGGTCGAGCGACCACGTGTCGAGGGGGGAGCCGGCGGGAGAGGCGCTGGCGTCGATGGGCATGGTCATGACGGGGATCCCTTCGGGGGGTGGACGGTGGTCTGGTCGGCAGGGCGGCCGGAGGTGCCGTCGGCCGATGGGGTGACGGCGAGGAACTGCTCGAGGCGGTCGAGGCGCTGCTCCCACGCGGCGCGGGTGTGTACGACGTAGCGGCCCATGGCGTCGAGCGCGTCGAGACGCAGGCGGCACGGCCGGCGCTGGGCGTCGCGGCCGCGGCTGATGAGGCCGGCCTGCTCGAGCACCTTCAGGTGCCGGCTGATCGCCGGCAGGCTGATCTCGAACGGGGCGGCGAGCTGGTTGACGTTGCACTCGCCCTCGGCGAGGCGGCTGACGATGGCTCGTCGGGTCGGATCGGCGAGCGCGGCGAACGCACGGTCGAGGTCGATCTCGTGCGGGTCGTTGCGTTCCAGCACACCGATGTCGGTCATCGTCGTTCCTTCCCGGTCGCCAGGCATCACCTCATGATTAACCATGACGTTAAATACGAACCGACCGTCTGTCAAGCAGATCGTCGCCGCCACGGGCGATGCATAGAGTCCGGTCGATGGAGAGCGTCTCGAAGACGAGGGTGACGCCGGCACAGGCCGGGGCGATCGTGCGGGACGCGCTCGGTGGAGATCGGACCCTCGTCGAGCTCGTCGAGTTCACCGACGGGTGGTTCAACGCGGTGTACCTCGCCGTCGTCGACGACGGCCGTCGCCTCGTGCTGAAGGTGGCGCCGCCGCCGGGCGTGGCGGTGCTCGGGTACGAGCGCGACCTCCTCCACGCCGAGATCGACGCCCTCCGTCTCGTGCGGGCCCACACGTCGGTCGCGGTGCCCGAGGTCGTGTGGGTCGACGAGGCGCAGCGCCTGCCCAGTCCGTCGATGCTCACCACGTTCGTCGAGGGGCGGACGCTCCACCACGTGACGGGCGAGCTCGACACGTCGGCGGTGGACGTGATCGACCGCCAGATCGGCACCCGGCTCCGGGACATCCACGGGATCACCGCGCCGGCGTTCGGGCTGCTGGCCACGTCCATGCCGCGACACGACCGGTGGAGCGCGGCGTGCGGCGAGCTGTTCGAGATGCTGCTTCGCGACGGTGACGCGCGAGATGTGTCCCTGCCCATCGACGCCGATGCCGTCCGCGCGGTCGTCGCCGCGTCGCGTGTCCAGCTCGACGAGGTCACCGTGCCCCGCCTGGTGCTCTGGGACCTCTGGGCCGGCAACGTGATGGTCGACCCGACGGCGCCTGCGGTCACCGGGTTCTTCGACCTCGAGCGCGCGCTGTGGGGCGATCCGTTGATGGAGGTGCAGTTCGCGCCGCCCGGCCCGACCCCGGCGTTCGCCGCAGGGTATGCCTCGACGAGAGACGTCGCCGACCCGCTCGGGACGCCCGCGGCCCACCACCGGCGGGCGCTGTACACCCTGTACCTCCACCTCGTGATGGGCATCGAAGGCGCGTACCGTCACTATCCGACCGACCCGCTGGGGGAGTGGGCCCGGTCGCAGTTGGTCGACGACCTCGAGCGGTGCCGCGCCGGCCTCGACGACTGATCTACCGTGGCACGCCGTGACCGACCCGACCCGTGCGCCGCAGCCTGCCACGACCACGACCACGCCACGGTCGGCCCGTGACGAGTCGTGCATGTCGTGCGGGTCGCCGCAGGCCAGGTCGTGGAGCACGCCCGACGGCCCGGCCCGGCTCTGTCCGCCGTGCGCCGCCCTGCACGGCGTCGGCTGTCCCTGAGCCGTCGTCCCGCGTGGCCCCGTCGACCCCTGTCGGCCTGTCGCGCCGGTGCGCGACAGGACCACGTGCTGGTGGCCGTCGGAGGTCTACGCTCAGCGGCGTGAGCGCCGTGAGCTTCTCGATCGATTCGTCAGGAGGGGCCCCGCTGCTCCTCGTCACCGTGGATGGAGCGTCGCAACCGCTCCCCGCGCTGTGGTTGCGTGAACAGAGCCGCGACGCGTCGCAGCTCGACCTGGTGAGCGACCAGCGCCTGTTCGACCCGCACCTGCTCCCGCTCGACCTGACGATCACGGATGCCACCGTCGACGCATCGAACGACGCCACGACGGTGTGGGCCCGCTTCAGCGACGGCCACGAGGAGCGCTTCGCCGCCGATGAGCTGGCGATCGCGCTCGATCCCGACGACGGCTGCCCCGATCCCATCGCCTGGCGGTCCGATCTCGGCACGCCGCCCCGACACGACTGGCGGCGGCTCGAAGACCCCGCGGGACTCGAAGCGGCGCTGCACGACTTTCTCGCCTACGGCACCATCGTCGTGTACGACTCGCCGACGACCGAGTTGACCGTGCTCGACATCGCCACCCGCTTCGGGTACGTCCGCGAGACGAACTTCGGGCGCTTCTTCGATGTGCGCTCGGTACCGAAGGCCAACGATCTCGCCTACAGCCCGGTGCCGCTCGGCCCGCACACCGACAACCCGTACCGGGTGCCCACCCCGGGCATCCAGCTGCTGCACTGCCTGGTGAACGAGACCAGCGGTGGGCTCAGCACGCTCGTCGATGCGATCGCGGTCACCGACCAGTTGCGCACCGAGGACCCCGAGGGCCTCGACCTGCTGATCGACACCGTCGTGCGGTTCCACTTCCGCGACGACGACACCGCGCTCGACTCGCACCGGCCGATCGTCGACGTCGACCACAAGCGGCGCGTCACCGGGCTCCACTACAGCCCTCGTCTCGACCACCTGCCGCTGATGTCGGTCGAGCAGACCCAGGCCTTCCACCGGGCGCGACGGCGTCTCGCCGAACTGCTCGCCGATCCGGCGTTCGAGATCCGCTTCCTGCTGAACGCCGGCGAAGCCGTGGTGTTCTCGAACGATCGTGTGTTGCACGGTCGCACCGGCTTCGACCCGCAGGAGGGTATGCGCCACCTGCAGGGTTGCTACATCGACCACGACGCGCCGCGCAGCCGCTACCGCGTGCTGCGGCGCAACCTCACCCGCTCGTTCGCGAGCCTGGCCCCGTAGCCCTCGCAGGCATCGCCCGCACCAGCCAGCAGCACCAGCCAGCAGCACCAGCCACACGAACAGGACCGACCGATGAGCACCACCCAGGTCGCCTTCACCCAGATGAAGGACGGCACCAAGGACGAGTACGAGTACCTCCACGGGCTCGAGGCGCAGTACATCGCACGCACGCCCGACCGGATCATCGAGAGCCTCCGTCGCCTCGGCGGTGGCCTCGAGGGCTACCAGGTCAGCAGGTACGAGCACTCGCTGCAGAGTGCCACGCGGGCGGAGGCCGACGGCGCCGACATCGAGATGATCGTGGCCGCGCTCGTGCACGACATCGGTGACGAGCTCGCGCCGGAGAACCACTCGCAGCTGGCCGCCGCGATCATCCGGCCGTACGTGCGGGCCGAGGTCACATGGGTCGTCAACATGCACGGCATCTTCCAGCAGCTCTACTACGGCCACCACCTGGGCATCGATCCGAATGCGCGAGACGCCTACCGCGATCACCCGTGGTTCGACAGCTGCGCCACGTTCTGCGAGCGGTGGGACCAGGCGGCATTCGATCCGACGTATCCGACGAAGCCGATCGAGCACTTCGAACCGATGTTGCGCGAGGTGTTCTCGCGACGCCCGTTCGACCCGGCCGTCACCGGGGAATGATCACGGGTGAGTGATCGGCTGCAGCACTAGCCTGACCTCCCGTTCCGACCCTCCCGGGAGACCCAAGCCGATGCGGACCACGCTCGCCGAATTGCTCGCCACCAACGACGTCGTCCTCGCCGACGGCGCCACGGGTACCAACTTCTTCCAGCGGGGCCTCATGTCGGGCCACGCGCCCGAGCTGTGGAACCACGAGCACCCCGAGCACGTCCGGTGGCTGCACCAGCAGTTCGTCGACGCCGGTGCCGACATCATCCTCACGAACTCCTTCGGTGGCACCGCCCAACGGCTCAAGCTCCACCATGCTCAGGATCGCGTCGTCGAGATCAACCGTCGCGCCGCGGAACTCGCCCGTGAGATCGCCGATGCGGCCGATCGCCCGGTCGTGGTCGCTGGCTCGGTCGGTCCCACGGGGGAGCTGTTCGAGCCGCTCGGCGCCCTCACCGAGGACGTCGCGATCGCCAGCTTCCGCGAGCAGATCCGTGGTCTGAAGGACGGCGGCGTCGACGTCGTCTGGATCGAGACCATGTCGTCGGTCGAGGAGGTGCGTGCCGCGTCGAAGGCGGCGATCGCCGAGGGCATGCCGTACACGGCGACCTGCTCGTTCGACACCGCCGGCCGCACGATGATGGGCGTCATGCCCGACGCGCTCGTGCGTGCGTTCGATGGCCTCGAGGTCGCACCGCTGGCCTTCGGCGCCAACTGCGGCGTCGGCGCCAGCGACATCCTCGTGACCGTGTTGTCGATGTGCTCCGGCGAGCACACCGCGGTGATCTCGAAGGGGAACTGCGGCATCCCGCAGTTCCAGGGCACCGAGATCGTCTACTCGGGCACCCCCGAGCTGATGGCCACCTATGCCCAGATGGCCGCCGACGCCGGCGCACGGATCATCGGTGGGTGCTGTGGCACGTCGCCCGAACACCTCGCATCGATGCGCCGGGCGCTCGACGCGCGCGTGGCCGCCCCTGCACCGACGATCGAGGAGATCGTCGAGCGCATCGGGCCGCTCACCAACTCGGCGCCCACCGCGAACGTCGAGGGCGATCGCGGCCGCCGCCGCAGCCGCCGCGACTGAACGTCATCTGCGCCGGACGATCTCGGGGGAACGCTGCGCCGTCGCGCGCGTAGCGTGGCGATCGTGAACGCCATCGGCCCCGACGACCACACGACCGCACGCGGCCTCGTCGTCCCCGAGACGTCGCTCTCGTGGCGGTTCATGCGCTCGTCCGCGCCCGGTGGGCAGCACGTGAACACCTCGAGCACCCAGGTCGAGCTGCGCTGCGACCTGACCCAGGTGCGCGGCCGTGAGGCCGACGTGGCACGGGTCCGCGAGCGTCTCGGCGACGAGGTGCGGTTGCGATCATCGGAGCACCGCTCGCAGGTACGCAACCGTGCCGACGCACTGCAGCGGCTGCTGGAGCGGATCGACACCGCATCCATCGGCGAGGTGCCGCGCCGGAAGACCAAGCCGTCGCGCTCGGCCGTGCGGGCTCGGCTGTCGGACAAGAAGCAACACGCCGAACGCAAGTCGTCACGGCGCTGGCGGCCCGACGACTGACCTGGTGGCCCGGCAGTCGGGTCGGTTCAGGTCTCGCGTGCGATCAGAGCTGGCCGGCGCGGTGCTCACCGCGCAGCAGCGGGAAGCGACCGATGCGCTCGAGCGCCGACACGGTGGACCGCATCGCATCGGCCGGCACCGGATGGCTGATCAGGTAGCCCTGCGCCTTGCGGCACCCGAGCTCGTGCAGCACCTGGATCTGGTGCAAGCTCTCGACGCCCTCGGCCACCATGTCGAGGCCGAGCGACTGGCCCATCGCGATGATCGTGCGCACCAGCGCCCGGTCGCTCGGGTTGTCGGCCACGCCCTGGACGAAGGCCCGGTCGATCTTGATCCGCTGCAACGGGAAGCGCTGCAGCAACGACAGCGACGAGTAGCCGGTACCGAAGTCGTCGAGCGCGACGCGCACGCCGAGCGCCTTCATCTTCTGCAGCGTCGACAGGGCGAGCTCGGGCTCGGAGATCATCACGCTCTCGGTGATCTCGATCCAGAGGTGGCTGGCGTCGACGCCCGAACGTGACAGGGCCTCGCTCACGATCGACGGCAGGCTCGGGTCGGCGAGCTGACGCGGCGACACGTTCACCGACATCGTCGCTTGCGGGCTGCACACCGAGTCGTCGATCCAGCGTCGCAGTTGGGTGAGCGCCTCGAGCAGCGCCCAGGCGCCGATCGGCACGATCGTGCCGGTGTCTTCGGCGATGGGGATGAACTCGGCGGGGGAGACGATCGTGCCGTCGCCTTGTTGCCAACGCATGAGCGCCTCGAAGCCGACGACCTCGCCGGTGTCGAGGTCGAGGATCGGCTGGTGGAACAGACGCAGTTCGTGACGGTCGAGCGCCCGGTACAGCGCCGTCTCCACCGACAGGCGGTGGGCGATGCGCTCGTGCATCGACTCGTCGTAGAACGCCATGCAGTTGCGGCCCGAGTCCTTCGCCCGGTACATCGCCGTGTCGGCGTGACGGAGCACGTCCTCGGGCTTGGCGGCCATCGAGTCGATCGACGACACGCCGATGCTGGCGGTGACGAACACGTCGCCCTGGGCGAGCGCGATCGGCTCGCGGAACACGGCGAGCAGCCGCTCGGCGAGCGCGGAGGCCGACCCCAGCGTCTTGGTGGTCGGGTCGAGCACCACGTACTCGTCGCCGGAGAGGCGTGCGACCATGGCCTCGGGCGGTGCGGCGTTCACCAGTCGCTCCGCCACGATGCGGAGCACCTCGTCGCCGGCGGAGTGGCCGAGCGAGTCGTGGATGTTCTTGAACCGGTCGAGGTCGACGAAGTACAGCGTCGGCTCGCGATCGGCCCGCCACGCCTCGTGCACGTAGGACGAGATCTGCTCGAGCAGGAGGATGCGGTTGGGGAGGCCGGTGAGCGGATCGGTCTGCGCGGCGCGCAGCAGTTCGGCCTGCGCATCGCTGTTGGCCCGCACCGAGAACACCACGCGCAGGGTGACAGCGCCGGCCAGCACGAGCGCCGACATGCTGCGCACGATCTGGTCGGAGGTGTCCTGCGGGCCCGAGGCGGCGAGCACGATCACGGGGAACACCAGCGACGAGGTGGTGATGATGAGCCGTCCGAGCAGCCGCTGCGAGTCGCCGGTGCCCTGCGAGTGCTCGATCGCCGTGATGCTGCGGTGCATGAAGGCCGCGGCGACGGTGAAGTAGGCCATCGTGTACAGAGCGGTCGACAGCACGAGGATGCCGTCGCCGACGTGGCCGGCGGTCACGAGCGCGTAGAGGAGGTCGCCGACGAGCATCAGCAGCACGGTGCCGCCGATGAGCCACGAGGCGATGTTGGAGGTGCTCTCGGTGAAGAGGTACACCGCCATCAGGAACAGGATCACCGAACCGGTCGGCTGGTAGAAGCCGGCGACGAGCGACGACAGGACCGGTTCGTCGCTCAGGCGCAGCGTCGGCTCGAGGAACGCGACCCACGAGATGAGCCAGCTGCCGAGGCCGACGATCAGCGCATCACCGAGCACGCCGGCGGCGTTCATACCGCGGCGACGGCGGACGAGCATCGACATGCCGACGGTGATGACGATCGCCCCGACGAGGGAGAACAGGTTGCTGATGAACAGTGGCGTGCCCGTGTCGCCGAAGATGGACTCGATCGCCGCGCCGGCGGCGAAGCTCAGGCCGACGCCGGTGAGCGCCAGCACCATGCCCTTGGGCACGTCGTAGGTGCGGTACGACCACCACATGACGAGAGGGAGTTGGGCTGCGGCGAACGTGTAGACGCCGACGGCCATGCCGTCGCCCACGGCCATCGCGGCGACCGACGCGGCGCAGCCCAACAGCAGGTATGCCCAGATCGCTTTCGATGGGATGGCTGTCACGGCTCGCCTGCCTCGCTGTGGGCCGACGACTGCGGGCCCGCCTGAACGACCCATCCGCCCGCCGGCTGGTACGTCTCAGTATCGTAAGGAAGCGGGCGGAGAAACGCAAGGGGTGTTGTCGTGCGCGCGCTGCGCGCGACACCGCTTGAACATCCCTTGACGATCGCCATCGATCTGCATCGGATCTGCATCGGATCTCCATCGGATCGCCATCGGATCTCCATCGGATCTCCATCGAAGCCCCAACCAAGGAGGCGTCGTGTTCGTCACCCGCCACAGCAACGTCACCAGCCCCGAGCTCCGCGAGAAGCTCTGGGACCTCTACGAGCTCGCCTACCGTCCGATGGCCACCGAGGCCGTCACCCGGGAGGTCTTCTACCGACACGAGTTCGACGAACTGCTGAGCGACCCCTCGAACCGGTTGTGGGTGGCCTGGCAGGACCAGGACCCCGTCGCCGCAGCCATGATCGCCACCGACATCGCCGCCACCCGCTACCTGAGCAGGGCCTACTTCGACCACCACTATCCCGAGCACGCGCTGCGCAGCGTCGTGCACTACATCCTCTGGGTCGTCGTGCACCCCTCGCACGTCGCCAGGGGAACCCTGGTGCGGCTCTCGAAGGAGGCGTTCGCCCTGGAGGCGGACGAAGGGGCGCTGCTCGTGTTCGACGCGCCGCAGGTGCACCAGCCCGCCGAGGCCGGGGGCTTCGCCGAGATGATGCACCGCACCGGCAACATGGTCTCACCGGGCACGGAGGTGTCCCAGATCGAGGTCCAGCGCTACTACGTCGCCGACTTCGCGCTCGGTGCCCGCCATCTCGAACAGCTCGCCGACCGGCCGGCCACCGACGCTCAGGGTGACCGTTCCACACCATCGCGCAGCTGATCCGTCCTGCTCGCGGTTCCGATTCGCTACCCTGGAACCGTAATGAGTCCCTCCGCTGCCATCGTCGCAGCCCCTCCTGCATGACGTCCGCCACCTCCGCCTACACCGTGGTCGTGCCCGGCCCCCATGTGATGCCGGCCCTGTGCGGCCCGCGCGACGTGTACCTGCGCCAGATCGAGCGTGCCTTCCCACGGGCGACCATCGTCGTGCGCGGCAACGAGGTGCACCTCGAGGGCGACGACGCCGAACGGGCCGGCCGACTCGTCGAGGAACTGGTGATGCTGCTCCAGCGGGGCCAGCACCTCGACGAAGCCGTCCTCGGCCGTGCCATCGACATGGTTCAGCACGACGAGCGTCCGAGCGCCGTGCTCAGCGACGACATCATGCGCGGCGCAAAGGGTCGTGCCGTCCGTCCGAAGACCGCGGGCCAGAAGAAGTACATCGACGCGATCCGAGAGAACGTGATCACGTTCGGCCTCGGCCCGGCCGGGACCGGCAAGAGCTGGCTCGCCGTCGCGATGGCCGTCCAGGCGCTGCAGAGCAAGCAGGTGCAGCGCATCATCCTCACCCGGCCCGCGGTCGAGGCCGGCGAACGCCTCGGCTTCCTGCCCGGTGACCTGATGGCCAAGATCGACCCGTACCTGCGGCCGTTGTACGACGCTCTCTACGACATGGTCGACCAGGAGGGTGCCCAGAAGCTGCTCGAGCGTCAGGCCGTCGAGGTCGCCCCGCTCGCGTTCATGCGTGGCCGCACACTGAACAACAGCTTCATCATCCTCGACGAGGCCCAGAACGCCACGCCCGAGCAGATGAAGATGTTCCTCACCCGCATCGGTTTCGGGTCGAAGGTGGTCGTCACCGGTGACACCACCCAGATCGACGTGCCCGACGGTCGCTCCGGCCTGCTCGGTCTGGAACGTACGCTGCAGGGCATCGACGGTCTCGGGTTCGTCCATCTCGGTTCCGGCGACGTGGTGCGCCACCGCATCGTCGCCGACATCGTCGCCGCGTACGAACGCTCCACCGAGCGCCAGGCCCAGCAGCAGGCCGAACACCGCAGCGGACGACGCACGCCAGCACCCGCTGCGCCGTCGGCCCAGCAGGTTCCCGCCGCCGAGTCGTCCACGGACGGCACCGATGGGTGATCCCAGCCGACCACGGCTCCCCGGTCGCCCGCGCGTCGGCGGCGACGGCGAGCCCGAGGTGTTCTGCGCGGACGAGCAGTCCGACGTCCCACTCGAACTCGGCCGGTGGCAGGACCTCGCGTTGCAGGTGCTGCGCGACGAGGGTGTGCGCGGTCTGGCCGAGCTGTCGATCCTGTTCGTCGCCGAACAGGAGATGTCCGAACTGAACCGCGACTACATGGGCAAGGATGGTCCCACCGACGTCCTCGCGTTCCCGATCGACGCGCACGACGTCACCCAGGTCGTCGCGCCGGCCGGCGCGACCCGCGGCCCCGACCGTGCGCCGGTCGATCCAGGCGAGCTGCCGCTGCTGCTCGGCGACGTCGTGGTCTGCCCGGCCGTGGCAGCCCGTCAGGCGCCCGACCACGCCGGCACCCTCGACGACGAACTGGCGTTGCTGATCGTCCACGGGGTGTTGCACGTGCTCGGCCGTGACCATGCCGAGCCGGAGGAGGCCGAGGAGATGCGCGCCCGCGAGCGAGCGCTGCTCGAGGCCCACCACTGGCGCGGCCCGGCACCCGAGGGTTTCCGACAGGAGCAGGAGTGATCGCGTTGGCGCAGTCCGACATCTGGATGCTCATCGCGATCGGCGTGTTGCTGATCGTGCTGGTCTTCTTCGCGGTCGCCGAGATGGGCCTGTCGCGCATCAGCAAGCACCGGGCCACCAGCCTCGCCGACGCCGGCAGCAAGTCGGGCAAGTCACTGCTGTGGTTGGTGAGCGAGCCCGAGCGATGGGTGAACCCGCTGTTGCTCACGGTGAACATCTGCCAGACCGTGCAGGCGACACTCACCGGTATTCTCTCGAACCGCCTGTTCGGCGGAGCGGGCGTCGCCATCGGTGTGGTGCTGAACGTGCTCGTGTTCTTCGTGCTGGCCGAGGCCGTGCCGAAGACCTACGCCGTGATCTATCCGGAGCGCGCGGCGAAGCTGGCGGCACGGCCTGTGAGCGCCCTCGTGAAGTTCCCGCTGCTGCGGTGGATCTCGCGTGGCCTCATCGGGCTCACCAACGTGATCGTGAAGGGCAAGGGCCTCGAGAAGGGCCCGTTCGTCAACGAGCAGGAACTGCTCGGCATCGTCGAGACGGCGGCCGAGGAAGGCGTGGTGGAGCACGAGGAGCGCGAGCTCATCGAGAGCATCATCGAGTTCGGCGACACCGTCGCCCGGGAGGTGATGGTGCCCCGACCCGACATGGTCACCATCGAGTACCTGTCCACCGTCACCACGGCACTCGACGTCGCCATCGAGCACGGCTACAGCCGTCTGCCGGTGCTGGGCGCCGGTGAGGACGACGACGTCGTCGGCCTCGCCTACACCAAGGACCTGATGCGGGTCGAGCGTGAGGGCGGTGGCGCCCGGCCGGTCACCGACCTCGTCCGGCCCGTGCGCTTCATCCCCGAGAACAAGCTCGTCAGCCGGCTGATGCGTGAGATGCAGACCGAGAAGTTCCACCTCGCGATCGTCGCCGACGAGTACGGCGCGATCGCCGGACTGATCACACTCGAGGACTGCCTCGAGGAGCTGGTCGGCGACATCGTCGACGAGTACGACGAGGAGGACGCCGAGATCGTCCACCTACCCGACGGGAGCTACCTGGTCGACGGTCGGGTCGCGATCGACGAGCTCGACGAGGTGCTCGAGACCGACCTGCCCGACGACGACTGGGACACGTTGGGCGGCCTGGTGTTCAACACCCTCGGCCACGTGCCGGTCGAGGGCGATCACATCGTCACCCACGGCTGGCGGTTCACCGTCCGCGAGATGGAAGGGCGCCGGATCAAGCAGGTGGAGGTCACCCGCGAGGTCGACGCCGCCGAGGGCGAACTGGTCGACGCCGACAGCTGATCGGCGGCGTCGACAGCTGACCCGTCGACGCCGCCGAGGGTGAACTGGTCGACGCCGACAGCTGACCCGTCGACGGACCACGGCTAGGGTCCGCACCCATGCAGATCTCACTCGACGGCAGGGTCGCGCTGGTCACCGGCGCTTCGAAGGGCATCGGTAAGGCCATCGCCACCACCCTCGCGACGAGCGGGGCGAAGGTGATGCTCGTCTCGCGCAAGCTCGATCAACTGCAGGCGGCGGCCGCCGAGATCGCTGCCGCCGGCGCGGCGGCCGGAGTCGCCGTCGACACCGAGGTGTTCGCCGCGAACGTCGGCGATCTCGAGGCCGCCCACGCCTGCGTGTCGGCCACCGTCGAGCGGTTCGGTCCCATCGACGTCGTCGTCAACAATGCAGCGACGAATCCGTACTTCGGCGCCACACTCGGCGTCGACAGCGCGCGGTACGACAAGACCTTCCAGGTGAACCTGAAGGGTCCGCTGTTCTGGACTCAGGCCGTGTGGGAGGCCGGCATGAAGGAGCGGCCAGGGGTGATCGTCAACGTCGCCTCCGTGGGCGGGCTCCGTGCCGAGGGCGGCCTCGGGGTCTACAACCTCACCAAGGCGGCGCTGATCCATCTCACCCGGCAGCTGGCCAGCGAGCTCGGGCCCACCCGTGTGGTCGGCGTCGCTCCGGGTCTCGTGCAGACCGACTTCGCCGCGTTCCTCGTCGACAACTTCGGCGACAAGCTCGCCGCCCAACTGCCGCTGAAGCGCCTCGGTGATCCGCAGGACATCGCCAACCTGGTGACGTTCCTCGCGAGCGACGCCGCGTCGTGGATCACCGGGGAGACCTACGTGATCGACGGCGGGGCCGGCGTCCGCGGCGTCTCCTGACGACAGCGAACTCGGTCAGTCGAAGAGCGGGTCCCGCCGCGCCACCGGCGTGTCGTCGAGGTTGGCGGCCACACGGTTGGCGGTCAGGGCTTGCACGATGCCGGCCGTGTTCACCTGGCGCACGAGCGCCAACACGGCCATCACCATCACTCCGGCGGCCACGAAGTAGTTGGCGCGCAGGCCGACATGGGCGGCGACCTGGCCGCCGATGACCGCCCCGATGGGGAGCGTGCCCCACGCGAGCCAGCGGTAGACGCCGTTGACCCGGCCGAAGAGCTGATCGGGGATCGCCTGCTGGCGCAGCGAGATCGTGACGACGTTCCACACGGTCGCCGCCAGTGACTCGATCGCAACCGCGAGCGCGACGAACCATGCCTGTGGATAGATCGGTACGGCGAGCAGGGTGACGACCCAGGTGCAGATCGCTCCGTAGATGCACTGCGTCTGCCCGAACCGGTTCACGATCCTGTCGCCCACGAGCCCGCCGAGGATGGCGCCGGCGCCCATGACCGCGAGGAGGAAGCCGAACCCCGTCTCGCCGACGTCGAGTTCCTCCTGGGCGAACAGCACGAACACCGCCTGCGGCATCTGGAACGCCAGGTTCGACAGCGCGAGCGACAGCGCGATCGACCGCAGCAACGGCTGTTTCCACAACCACCGCATGCCGGTTCGCATCTCCGCGTAGAGCGACGCGCTCTCGTGTCGTGGCGCGGTGTTCGGGTTGAACTGGCCGCGCACGCCGAGTACCAGGACCACGGCGATGACGAACGTCGCCGCGTCGATGCCGAACGGCAGGGCCACCGAGGCGGCGAACAGCAGCGAGCCGATCGGCGCTCCGACGAAGGTGTTGGTGGTGAGGTCGACCGAATACTTGCGGCCGTTCGCCTTCTCCAACAGCGGGCCGGGCACGACGGCGGGCAGCATCGCCTGTGATGCGCTGTCGAAGAACACCTCGGCGGTGCCGAGCCCGAGAGCCAGCACCCACAGCATCCAGATCTCGATCATGTCGAACGCGACCGCGAGGGCGAGGAGCCCCACCATCACCGCACGCACGGTGTCGGTGACCACCATGATCCGTCTCCGGTCGTAGCGGTCGATGATCGCGCCGATGGGCAGCGAGAACACCAACCACGGCATCACCGCCGCAGCTGCGACCAGCGAGACGCCGACGGCACCGTCGGAGAGCCGTGCGGCCAGCAGCGGGAGTGCGACGAGGAAGATGCCGTCGCCGAGGTTGGAGATCCCGCTCGCGGTGAGCAACCGCCAGTACGCGGACGGCAGGCGCTGCCCGGTCGACGTGGACGTCATGAAGCGGTCGGCCCCGCCAGACGGGAGAAGGCGCCGGGCAGGTCGGGGTACCGCTTCGTGGACGCGCCACCGTCGACGGAGAAGAACCCGGCGGAGACGAACGTCGACTGTGGGCCGACGAGGAACGAGACCATGTCGGCGATGTCGCCGGGCTGGGCGAACCGGCCGACCGTCGTGTTCTCGACGAATTCGTCCACGACGCCGGGCACCATGAAGAACCCCGAGGTCGCCGCGGTCTCCACCAGGCCCGGGGCCACCGTGTTCACGCGGATCGCGCGGTGCCCCAGCTCCATCGCCGCGACCTTGGTGAGCATCGCGACGCCCGCCTTGGCGGTGCAATAGGCGGCCATGCCCTCGGCCGGCTGGATGGCGTTCAGCGATGCGATGTTCACGATGCTGCCGCCGTCGTTCATCACCCTGCCGGCGTGCTTGATCGTGAGGAATACGCCGGTGAGGCAGAGGTCCATGATCTCCTGCCAGGTCTCCAGCGGATGATCGACGATCGATCCGTAGGCGCCCTTCCCGGCATTCGCAACGGCGGCGTCGAGGCCGCCGAGGGCGGCGGCGAGCTCGGCGAGTGCCGCCACGGACGACTCGTCGGTGACGTCGCAGCGCTGGGCGACCACCTGGTCGCCGTGGTGCTCTCGGAGTGCGGCGAGCCCGGCCTCGTCGATGTCGCCGGCGATCACGACCATGCCATCGGCCACCAACCGGTCGGTGACGCTCCGTCCGATCCCGGCGGCGGCGCCGGTCACCAGTGCCACTCGCTGCCGCGCGTCTGATGCCATCGGCGGATGACCCTAGTCGCTGGACGGGGCGTGGCCGGATGCCAACGCAGAGCGCACGACCTTGCCGAGCGCGGTCCTCGGGACCTCGTCGACCAGCACCAGGTCCTTCGGGGCGACGAAGGTGGGATGACGCTCGGAGACGACGGCGCGGAGGTCGGCGAGCGACGGCGGATCGGCCGGATCGGCCGGGACGATCCACGCCACCACCCGCTGGCCCCACTCGGCGTCGGCCACCCCGGCGACGGCAACGTCGCGTACCCCCGGGTGACGGCGAAGCGCGTCTTCGACGGTCTCGGGCCACACGTTCTCGCCGCCGGTGATGATCAGGTCGCCGCGCCGGCCCGCCACGTGCAGTCGGCCGTCAGGGAGCCAGGCGCCGAGATCACCGGTGGGGAACCAGCCGTCGGCGTCGACCGGATCCGTGCCGTCGCGGTAGCAGCGCAGCAGCATGGGCCCCCGCACCCGGATGCCGCCGTCGTCGTCGATCGCGACCTCCACCCCGTCGATCGGCCGGCCGTCGTAGACGATGCCGCTGCCGGTCTCGGTGAGGCCATAGGTGGTGACGCAGTTCGCCGGTCGATCGGCAGGTGGACGGCTGCCGCCCAGGACGATCACGCGGAAGCGGGCGCTGTCGATCCGCGCCAGGGCGGTCGCCACCAGGCTGACCAGGGTGCACCCGGCGTCCGCGGCGGCGGTGACCGCTGCGGCGTCGAATCCTGGCAGCACGGTGAGCCGGGTGCCCGTGGACCAGGCCTTGGTGAGCACCGAGAACCCGCCGATGTGGGCGAGCGGCAGGCACGCGAGCCAGTGGTCGTCGTCGGTCACCCCGAGACGAGCGCTCGTGGCACGGGCCGAGGCGTCGAGGGCGGCGTGGGTGAGGACGACACCCTTGGGGACGCCGGTGGAACCACTGGTGGGCATCACCAGGGCGTCGCCGGACTCGACCGGCCGTCCGCCGCCGAGTGCGTGCTCGCCGTCGGCGTCGAGCCGCGCCGACGGCGACATCGTCGCGAGCAGTGCGTCGCGAGCCGCAGCGGGGAGCCGCTGGTCGATCGGGAGCACCGCGTCGCCGGTGTCCCACACCCGTCGGACCGCGTCGGCGAACGCCGGCCCGCCGGGCAGGTCGAGCGCGACGAGACGGGCCATGGCTGCAGGATAGGGAGGCGACGCCCTCCCGGTGCCCGTGCTCCCTACGATGCGGCCATCGACCCCCTCCCTCCGACCGGAGGCCCCGAGCCACGGGGCCGGCGAGCCCCGCTCCGGGCGTCGATCGCCGCGGACTTCCGCGACTCCGGGTGGGGGCGGCGGCTCGCCCTCGTCGCCCTCGTGGCGTGGATCGTCTACGAGTGGGGACCGGGCAACGAGACCGTCACCCCGTGGCTGGTGCTGAGCGTCATCGACCGGGCCGATCATGGCGCACAGGTGGTGGTGGCGGCCGCGGTGGTCGGGTTCGGCTTCACCTTCGTGCAGCAGTTCCTGTCGGGGCTCACTGCCCTCGTGGCGTTCTCGCTGTTCGAACGCACCGCTTCGTCGTCGTGGGATCGGCTGAGCGCCGGCGGTACGAAGGCGCTGCGCGGGTGGCACGGCGCATCGATCGCGTCGAAGCTCGCCGTCGCGTTCACGATCGGGACGTCAGCGGTCGCGCTCGTGCAGATCGTCACGTCGGGACGGGTCGGCGTGCGGACCCACCTCCGGGCGGTGTCCGAGAGCGCCGCAGCGGTCGGGGCCGTCGCCGGCGGGATCGCCACCGTCGCCGGGTCGCTCGTGTGGCTGGGCCGCTCGGTGTCGAGCATGTCGGGCGTGACCGATTCGATCGTCGACGTCCTCGGCAATCCGCTGTTGTGGCTCGGCCTCGCCGCCGTCGCCCTCGCCGTCGACTGGCGCTCGCAGCGCCGCTCGCTCGCCCAGGGTGCCGGGCCGACGCCAGGGTGACAGACTCGGCGACCGTGAGCAACGAGTCGACCAGCGAGCCGTCAGCGCCCACCACCGGGGCCGGACCCACCGGGTCGGGCATCTGGGTGGCCGGCGCACGACCGCGCACGTTGCCGGCCGCCGTCGTGCCCGTTGCGCTCGGCGCCGTGGTGGCCGTCGGTGAGACCGGCGCACGATGGTGGACCGTCGCCCTCGCGCTGATCGTCAGCCTCGCCCTGCAGGTCGGCGTCAACTACGCGAACGACTACAGCGACGGTGTGCGCGGCACCGACGAGGTGCGCGTGGGGCCGATCCGCCTCGTCGCCAGTGGACTCGCGTCGCCCGGCGCCGTGAAGCGAGCGGCGTTCGCCGCGTTCGGTGTCGCCGCGGTCGCAGGTCTCGTGCTCGCAGCGGCAACGTCGTGGTGGCTGCTCGCGGTCGGCGTGGCGAGCAAGCTCGCCGGCTGGTTCTACACGGGCGGTTCGCACCCCTACGGATACCTCGGCCTCGGTGAGGTGTTCGTGTTCGTGTTCTTCGGCCTCGTGGCCACGGTGGGCACGACGTTCGTGGTGCTCGAACGGCTGCCGGCGCTGTCGTGGGTGTTGGGCTGCGTGGCCGGGTGCCTGGCGTGCGCCCTGCTGGTGATCAACAACCTGCGCGACATCCCGACCGACCGCGAGGTCGGCAAGCGCACTCTCGCGGTGCGCCTCGGTGACCGGCGAACCCGCTGGTTCTACGTCGCCCTGCTGTCGGCGGCGTTCGCACTCGTCGTGGTCGCCGCCGCCGTCGGCGCGTGGGGCGCGGCCCTGGGGCTCGTCGCCGCGGTGCTCGCCGTGCCGCCGGTGCGCACCGTGTTGGGCGGCGCCGTGGGACGCGAGCTCATCGCCGTGCTCGGCGGGACCGGCAAGGTGCAGCTCGCGACCGGCGCGCTCGTCACGCTCGGCATCGCCCTGACGGCCTGACCGCTTGCCCGACCTGCTCGGACCCCTCCCGTCGGATGGTCAGCGGCGCAGGAACGCCTCGAGGCGGGTGATCACCTGCATCGGTTGCTGCAGGTGTGCGGCGTGGCCGGCATCGTGGATCACGCCGAAGGACCCGTCGGGCACGCTGGTGGCGATGCGCTCGGCGATCGGCACGAACTTCGTGTCGAGCGCACCGGCCATGGCGAGCACCGGCATGTTCAGTTCGACGAGCCGCTCCCACAGCGACAACTGCGTCCCGGTGCCGCACAGGCGCAGGCTGTCTGCGAGTCCGGCCGCGGTGTTGCGGCGGCGGTCGGCGATCTCGTCGGCATCGAGTTCGAGACCATGGAAGAGGGGGAGGGCACTCCACTCCTCCAGGAAGGCATCGACGCCGATCTCCAGGATGCGCTGTGCGAGGAGATCGTCCGACTGCCGGCGCAGCGCCCGTTCGTCGTCGTCGACGATGCCCGGCGTGGCTCCGAGCAGGACGAGGCGTTCGACGATGTGCGGGTACATGAGCGCCAGGTGGAGGCACACGCGGCCACCGAGGCTGTAACCGACGTAGGTCGCTTCACCCGTCGTGGAGGCGATCAGGTCGGCCGCGCGGCGCAGGTCGGCCCGGATCGCACCGGATCCGCCGTGGCCCGGGAGGTCGACGAGGACGACCTCATGGCGGTGGGTGCCGCCGACGGCGGCGAAGTGCTCGGCCACCCGTTCCCAGGACCGGCCGGTCTGGGTGAAGCCGTGGACGAACACCAGGCGTCGCCCCGCCCCGCGAGTGCGGGCAGCGAGTGGGCCGGCGAGTGCTCGCCAGTCAGGCATCTGCCCCGGGCGCGTCGCCACCTGCGGCCGGTCCGTCGGTCGCATCGGGGTCGGCGGCGCGCATGCGATCGGCGAGGCGGCGCAGCACCTGTACGAACACGTCGCTCTCCTGCGCGCCCGGCACCATCCACCCCTGCCCCTCGGGACCGGCGAAGACGAAGGTGGGCACGGCGGTGATCTCCGCCTCGCGGGCGACCTGCAGCCACTGCTGCACCTCGGCCACGCCGTCGTCACTGTCGAGGAACGCCCGCACCCGATCGCGGTCGAGGCCGACCTCCGCCGCGCAGTCGGCGAGTACGTCGGGGTCGCCGACGTCGAGGCCGTCCTCGAAGTAGGCGCGCAGTAGACGCTCCTTCAGCGCGGCCTGGTGGCCGGTCGTCTCGGTGAGCAGCAGCAGCCGGTGGGCGAGCAGGGTGTTGGCCCGCAGGGCCCGCTCCATGTGGAACTCGATGCCCTCACCGGCTGCGATTCCGGTCACATGCCCGATGATCTGCTCGGCGCGTTCGGGACCACCGAACTTCTTCGCATACGCGTCCTTGACGGGGGTCGCCTTCCCCGGTGACGCGGTCGGATCGAGCTGGTACGGCCGGTAGACCGCCCGCACCTCGATGTCGTCGCCTGCCTCGCGCAGCTCGGCGAGCGCGTTCTCGAAACGCCGCTTGCCGATGTAGCACCAGGGGCAGACGACATCGGACCAGATCTCGACCTCGAGCACGGTAGCCATCGATCCAAGACTACGGCCCGTATCGTTCCAGGCGTGTCAGCAGCTGAGCGCGCTCGAGCGAACGCAGATGTCCAGGCCACGTTCTGCGCCACCCTGGTCGACCAGTGGATGCGCGACGGCGTGACCCATGCGATGGTGTCGCCCGGGTCCCGCTCCACGCCGTTGGCGCTCGCGCTCGCCGCATGCGCCGACCTGCGCGTCGAGGTGTTCCACGACGAGCGATCGGCTGCGTTCGCCGCCCTCGGGGCGGGCCTCGCGAGCGGGCGGCCCGCGCTGCTGCTGTGCACCAGCGGCACCGCCGCCACGCACTTCCACGGTGCGGTGGTCGAGGCGCACCTGAGCCAGGTGCCGATGCTGGTCCTCACGGCGGACAGGCCGCCGGAGTTGCGCGACGTCGGCGCTCCGCAGACCATCGACCAGACCAAGCTCTACGGCGACGCCGTCCGTTGGTTCCACGATCCCGGAGTGCCCACCGTCGACGCCGCCGGCACGTGGCGTGCCCTCGCCCGGCACGCACTCGCCCGTACGTCGGGCTCGCATGCCGGCCCGGTCCACCTGAACCTGCCGTTCCGCGAGCCGCTCGTCGGTGAGGCCGGTGAGCTCCCCGACGCGCACCTCGGTCGGTTGCTCGTCGATGCACCGTCGGTGCGTCTCGGCACGCTCGCGATGCAGCTCGATCGAGAGCGCGGCGTCATCGTCGCCGGCCGGGGCGTCGACGACCCGGCGGCCGTCGCCGCGCTGTCGGCCGCCACCGGCTGGCCGGTGCTCGCCGATCCGCGATCGGGATGCCGGGGCATCGTGGGCGCGGTGAGCGCGTTCGACTCGCTGCTGCGCCACGACGATTTCGCCGCGTCGCACCTACCCGAGGTGGTGGTGCACCTGGGTGAGCCGCCTGCGTCGAAGGTCTTGTCCACCTGGCTCGCGGCGTCCGGCGCGGTGCAGGTGCGCGTCACCGCCACCGACGTCTGGATCGACCCCGCTCATACCGTCGCCCACCGGGTCGTCGCCCCGATCGGTGAGTTCTGCCGTCGGCTCGCCGGTGAGCTGCGCGGTGCCGGTGGGAGCGATTGGGTGCAGCGCTGGACCCATGTGTCGGCCATCGCCGATCGTGAGCTGGGCCTGGCGCTCGACGGGGCGACCGAGCTCACCGAGCCGTTGGTGGCCCGCGCGGTCTCTCGCCTCGACGGCCATGTCGTCGTCGCGTCGTCGATGCCGGTACGCGACCTGGAATGGTTCGGCGCGCCCGATCAGCGAGCGACGGTCTGGTCGAACCGTGGGGCGAACGGCATCGACGGCACGGTCGCCACGGCGATCGGGATCGCCGCGGTCACCGGTCGGCCCGTGACGGTGCTCCTCGGCGACGTCTCGCTGTTGCACGACGCGTCCTCGCTCACGGCGCTCGCCCGTCGCGACGTCCAGGTGCGCATCGTCGTGGTCGACAACGACGGCGGTGGCATCTTCTCGTTCCTGCCGCAGGCGTCGGCGCTCGGCGTCGATCGGTTCGAGCAGCTCTTCGGCACGCCACACGGCGCCGACCTGGTCGGCATCGCGGCCGCACACGGGCTGCGGGCGTCCAGCGTGTGCGACCGCGACGAACTCGACGCCCGGTTGGCCGAACCCGGGTCGCAGCTCATCCGGGTGTCGAGCGAGCGGCAGGCGAACGTGCACGAACACGTCCGCCTGCACGCGCTCGTCACCTCGGCGATGCGGCCCGACTGACCGCAGGCCGACGGCGTCCGTGGCCTCGGTGCCGGCCGGTCAGCCGAAGACGTCGGTGAAGATCTGCTCGAACTCGGGCGTGGCCGGTCCGCTCAGACCGCAGCTGGTGACCACGCCGTCGACGGCGGTGACCAGGTAGCGGGTACCGACCACGAAGTCGACACCGTCGAGCGCGGCGGTGAAACCGGCGGGGACGGTGAGGTCGACGACGTCGGAGTCACCGCCGCGGAACCAGCGGTCGACCTCGAGCCGGATCGTCGAACCGCTCGCCTGGTCGCCGGTGATCTCGGTGACCGTGCCGCCGAACGCGACCTCCACACCGGCCAGTTGTGACGGCTCGAAGGCCATGCACATGCTCATGACCGGATCGATCGGCGCGAGACCGAGTTCGGTGGCTGTGACGGTGGGGGACGCGCCGTTCGACGCGATGAAGGCGATCGCTGCAGCGGCCACGACGCCGGCGCCACCGAGGGCGAACCACCGCCTGCGGCCGCGAGGGGCAGGGGAGACGTCGGACCGGGCGGGTGCGGCGTCGTCGATGAGCGGGGTGGACATGATCTCCTCCAGGAGGGTGCGTGCCCGATCACTCGTGATCGGGTCGATGGGGTGTGTCGTCGCGTCGGCGATCGGGTCGAGGGCGACGAGTACAGCGAGCAGCCGCCCGTCCGTCGATCGGGGGTCGTACTGGTCGTCGCTCATCGGTCCTCCTTCCGTCCGTCGATGCGTTCACCCGGGAGGTGTCCACCTGTCCGTCGGATCTGTCGTCGCAGCCAGCGGTCGAAGGTGTGACCTCCGACCACGACGAAACCCGCGTCGCGGGAGGGTCCCAACCGTTCCGCGAGCCGCTGCTTCACGCGGTGCAACCGGATGCTGACCGCGTTGGCGCTGAGCCCCATCGCGACGGCGATATCGCGGGGCGGCAGCCCCTCCCACGCCCAGAGCAGCACGATCTCGCGGTCGGTGTCGGGCAGTTCGGCGAGCGCGGTGTGCAGCTCGGCCACCAGGTCGGTCTCGTCCGCTGCGCCTGGCGGGACGATGGGCTGTGCGGCGAGTCGATGGCCGACGTTGGCCTGGCGACGTTCGCCGCGCCGGTCGTTCGCGAGGCAGCGGCGGGCGACGCCGAGCGTCCAGGGGAGGCCTGCGTCCTCCGGAATGTCGTCGAGACGCCGCCAGCACACGAGCAGGGTGTCGCTCACGACGTCGTCGGCCGCGGCAGCGTCGATGCGCCGTCGTACGTACCGCTGGAGCGGTTCGTAGACCTCGGCGGCCATGGCCTCGAAGCGGGCGCGACGCACCGCATCGGATGCGTCGGCTGGGGCGATGGACGTCGGGCGTGCTCCCACGACACCCCAGGTGTCCGGTTGCCCCCGTTTCCTGTCGCGCGCCACGGAGAAATCCTGCCCCGTTTGCGGCGGTCCTCCGACGATCGTGCTGGATCCGTCGTCCACGACGGATGCAGCGAGACCATCGCGCCTCGAGCCGCCGGTCGATGAGTGTCACGAGCTCCTCGAGGACCTCGTCGAGCCGATCGAGGTCGGTCCACCACACCTCGACGATCTCCCAGCCCAGTGCCCTGAGCCGACGCCGTCGGCGCGCATCGTCCGCCTGCGCGGTCGGGGTGGCGTGCCAGCGCCAGCTCTGGCACTCCACGCCGACGAGCAGGTCGGGGATGGCGAGATCGAGTCGCGCCAGGGGGTGACGAGCGCCGTCGAACACCGGGTGTTCGTCGACCGGTTCGATGCCTCTCAGGGCGAATGCCGTGCGTGCCAGACGCTGGAACCAACTGCCGGGGAGCGGAGCGTCGACGCGCTCGCGCAGCAGCTGGAACACGATCGACGCCCCGGGCATCCGGCGCGAACGCCACTCGGTCGCGGCCGTTCGCACCCACTCGGTCGATCGTCCGGCCCTGAGCATGCTGTCGAAGGCCTTGCCGGCGGCGTCTGCCCCGTCCGAGGCTGCGATCTGCAGGAGTGCCACCGGCTGGATCACGCACCGGAAGCCGTCGACCACCATGCCGTGGCGGTCCTCGAGCACCACGGAGCGGTGCACCGTCGTGCCCGCCGTCGAGCGGACGAAGTGACCGTCCGTCGACGAGATCGCGATGCGCACATCGGTGTCGTACCCGTCGAAGCCGTGGAGCCTGGCGGCCGTCGCATGGCTCGCGACCGCGTGCGGCCCTGCAGCGAGCAGTGCAGCTCGGACATCGCGTGCCCACGACGGCGAGGTGCCCGACAGCCCGAGCACCTGGCGGTGGATGCGTCGCCACTCCCTGGTGCGCAGGTGTTGGCGGATGAAGCCTTCGGTCACGCCGACGGCGCGGAGCTGGCCCACGGTCGCCAGGCCCTGCTGGTGGGCGAACAGTGACGTGGCACGAGCGATGGTCGGGATGTCCATGCGAACACAGAGGTGCACCGACCGAGGGTGACCGGAAGTTCGCATCGCGATCTCGGACCTTCTCGCTGTATCCGTCGTCCACGACGGATACAGCGAGAACGTTGCGCCGACAGCCAGAGCTGCTCGCCGGGTCAGGGGCGGACGATGGCGCTGAGCATCGCTTGCAGCTTCGCCTGCGTCTCGGCCAGCTCAGCGGCCGGCTCGCTCGCCGCGACGATGCCGCCGCCGGCGACGAGGCGCGCACTGCGACGATCGGCGGAGAACTCGGCGCAGCGGATCGTGACCGCCCATCGCCCGTCGCCTGCGGCGTCGACCCAGCCGACCGCGCCGCCGTAGCGGCCGCGCTCGAACCCCTCGTGCTCGGCGATCAGTCGGAGCGCTTCGTCTCGGGGGAAGCCACCGAGCGCCGGCGTGGGCGAGAGCGCACGGACGAGCGTGAGGACGTTCGGTCGCGGGTCGGACAGGCGACCCTCCATCGCCGTCGCCAGGTGCTGCACGTTGGCGACGGTCATGATCGACGGTTCGGGTTCCCAGTCGAGATAGCTGCACCAGGGGAGCAGGGTGTCGTGGATCATGTCGATGACGACCCGGTGCTCGACCTGGTCCTTGGTACTCGCGATCAGCTGCGCCGCGACGCGCTCGTCGGTGGCCGGATCACCCGTGCGAGGTGCGGTGCCCGCCAGCGGGTGGGACCGCACCTCGTCGCCGTCGACTGCCACGAGCAGCTCGGGCGACGCACCCACCAGCCCGTCGATCGAGTACCGATGGCTCGACCCGAACGAGGCCCGCAGCCGCAGCAGCACGCTGTGGACGTCGATCGGTTCGTCGCTGCGAACCGAGACCTCGCGGGCGATGACGGCCTTCAGCAACGAGCCGTCGCGCACGGCGTCCCGCGCTGCCGTCACCGCGGCGAGGTACCGGTCGACGGGCGTGAGGGGACCCACCTCGAAGCGCTGTGCTCGCGGGTCGGGTCGGGGTGCGGCGCGCAGCTCGGGAGCCGGTTCGTCGCCGCCTTCGATGCGCGTGACCCATCTGGTGCCGTCAGCGGCGACGCCGATCAGCAGCGCCGGGATCACCAGGGTCGCCGTCGCACCCGGTTCGAACGGCACGCTGCCGACGGCGATGGGGGAGCGCCCGCCCACGCCGTCGTCGTGCTCGATCGCGGCGAGGACCTCGGCGGCGTCGTCGGCATGCACCCGCGCGGCGACGCCCCGCCCGGCGATACCCACCCCGTCGCGCACGAACAGGTAGCCGTCCGAGGCAGCGAGATCGTCGAGCTCGATCGGCTCGATGAGCGGGCGGGTGACGGCGTGCATGTCAGCCGCGGGTGCCCACCATCAGCTGGGTGAGGCCACCCGACAGCTGGCGGTGCACGGCATCGTCGAACCCGGCGTCGCGCAGGAGTTGCACGAGCCGCTCGCGCGGCGGCAGGTAGGCCACGCTCTTGGGCAGGTAGCGGTAGGCGGCACCGTCGCTGAGCAGGGCACCGATCTTCGGCACGATCTTGCCGAAGTAGATGTTGTTGCCGAACCGGATGACCGGGTTGTGCGGCACACCGACGTCGAGCAGCGCGATGCGCCCGCCGGGGCGGACCACACGGGCGAGCTCGGCGAAGAAGGTCGGCAGGTCCACCAGGTTGCGCAGCGCGAACCCGCACGTGACGCCGTCGACCGAACCGTCGGGCACGGGCAGGCGCAGGATGTCGGCCTGCATGCGCGGCACGCCGCTGCGATCCGCGGTGAGCATGCCGAAGCTGAGGTCGGTGGACAGCGGATGGAACCCGGCAGACGCGAGGTCGATGCACAGGTCGCCGGTGCCGCTCGCGAGATCGAGCACGGTGCTGCCCGCGGGGAGGTGCAGCGACTTCACCGCGATGCGGCGCCACCGCACGTCGAGCCGGAAGGTCATGATCCGGTTGACCAGGTCGTAGCGCGGTGCGATCGCGTCGAACATCTGACGGACCGCCACCACCTTCTCGTCCCCCTCGGGGAGGGTCTCGCTGTCCCAGGCACGTTGGTTCACACCGTGAGGCTAGGGCCGGGCGACGGTTCGAGCAGGTCTGGCGAGGTGTGCCCCGTGTGACAGCATCTGCGGTCATGGGGAACGAACTGTGGCGTCACGGAGCATTGGAACTCGCAGGCATGATCGCTCGCGGCGAGGTGTCGAGCGTGGAGGTGGTGCAGGCGCACCTCGCTCGTATCGACGAGGTGAACCCGAAGCTGAACGCCGTCGTGCGTCGCTTCGACGACCTCGCGCTCGCGGCGGCCGCCGAAGCTGACGCAGCGGTGGCGTCGGGCGCGCCCCTCGGCGCGCTCCACGGCGTGCCGATGACGGTGACGGAGAACATCGACCTCGCCGGCACGCCGACGACCAGTGCGCTCGTGGCCTTCGCCGACGCGATCGTGCCGGTCGATGCGCCGGTGGTCGAGCGGATGAAGGCGGCCGGCGCGATCCCGATCGGCCGCACGAACCTGCCCGACCTGGGATTGCGTGTCACGACCGAGTCGTCACTGCACGGCGTGACGCACAACCCGTGGCACCGTGGCCGCACGGCCGGTGGGTCGAGCGGCGGTGAGGCGTCGGCGCTGTCGAGCGGCATGAGCCCGATCGGCCTCGGCAACGACATCGGTGGATCGCTGCGCAACCCGGCGCACTGCTGCGGGATTGCGTCGATCAAGCCGTCGGTGGGCGTCATCCCGTCGGCCGCCACGTTGCCGCCCGAGGACATGACCATCAGCTTCCAGCTGATGGCGGTCGAAGGTGTGATGGCCCGCACGGTGGCCGATGTGCGGGCGGGCTTCCTCGCGGTCGCCGGGCCGCACGAGCGCGATCCGCTGGCGCTGCCCGTGCGGCTCGCCGACCTCGACTCCTCGCGTCCGTTGCGGGTGGCGTTGATCCCCGAGCCGGCCGGTGGCAGCACCGACCCGGGCATCGCTGCCGCGATCCGTGGTGCGGGCGAGGCGCTGGCGAAGCAGGGTGCGATCGTGGAGGAGGCCTCGCCGGCGAGCTACGAGCGGGCGATCCAGCTGTGGGGCGAGCTGCTCGGCACCGAGCTCACCTTGATGCGCCCGGTGCTCGACATGGTGATGGGCGAGGGCGGTCGACAGTTCCTCGACCTCACCACGCAGATCATTCCGACGGTCGACCTCGCCGGGTTCTCGCAGGTGTTCCTCGGCCGTCACGCGGCGGAGAAGGACTTCCACACCTTCCTCGGTCGCTACGACGTGATCATCAGCCCCACGTGGGCGCTTCCGGCGTTCGAGCTCGGCTCCGATGCGGCGAGTCTCGAGGGTGCGCAGCACACGCTCGAGACGATGCGTCCGGTGCTCCCGGCCAACCTGCTCGGCCTGCCTGCTGCCGTGGTGCCGGTGGGCGTGTCCGACGGCCTGCCCGTGGGCGCGCAGGTGATCGCGCGTCGGTTCGCCGATCTCCGTTGCCTCACCGTGGCGCAGATGTTGGAGGACGCGTTCGGCACGATCACCCCGATCGACCCGACCTGGTGAACTTCGTGAGCGGCATGCGCCGATGCGGCGCACGTCGCTCACGACGCGTGGGCGTCAGGCCTCGATGGCGGTCTGTTTGGCCCAGCGGTAGTCGGCCTTGCCCGACGGAGACCTGACGATCTCGTCGACGAACACGAACGCCTTGGGCAGCTTGTAGCGGGCCACGTGGCGCTCGGCCTCTGCGAGGAGTGATGCGGTGTCGGCCTCGGCGCCCTCGCGCATGCGCACGATCGCGACGACCTCGTTGCCCCACCGTTCGCTCGGGCGGCCGGCGACCACGCAGTCGTAGACGCCGGCGTGCGCCTTGATCGCGGCCTCGACCTCCTCGGCGAAGATCTTCTCGCCGCCCGAGTTGATCGTCACCGAGTCGCGTCCGTGGAGCTCGATGATGCCGTCGACGCGGAGCCGGGCGCGGTCGCCCGGGACGGCGTAGCGCACACCGTCGACCACCGGATAGGTGCGCGACGTCTTCGCCGCGTCACCGAGGTAGCCGAGCGCGAGGCGTCCACTCTTCGCCAGCCAGCCGAGGTCGTCCTCGCCCGGGGCGAGCTCTCGGTCGAGATCGCCCGACAGCACATGGTTGCCGGGCGAGATCGGGAAGGTGCCGGTCGTGGCGCCGCCGCCGGCGGACACCTGCGACAACTGCCCGCCGGCCTCGGACGAGCCGAGTCCGTCGACGATCATCAGCGTCGGCAGGTGCTGCAGGAACTCGTTCTTCAACCCGGCCGACAGAGGTGCGCCGCCCGACAGCAGCACGGTGAGCGTGGACAGGTCGTACTGGTGTCGCGACAGCTCGTCGAGCAGCGGCCGACCGAAGGCGTCGCCGACGATGAGCAGGAAGTTGAGCTGCTCGCGTTCGATGAGCCCCCAGACGTCGGTGGGATCGAGCCGCTCGGGCACGCTCTGCACGTACACGCAGCCGCCCGAGTTCCACGTGCGGAAGCTCATCCAGTGGCCGGCACCGTGCATGAACGGGGGAGCGAGCAGTGCCTTGAGGCCACCGACGGCCTCGTCCACGATGCCCTCGAGGGTCTCGGCCCGCGAGCCACCGAAGCACTCGACGTTGGCGTCGGCGTTGCGCCACAGCACACCCTTGGGCATGCCGGTCGTTCCGCCGGTGTAGAGGATGTAGAGATCGTCGGGGCTCCACGTGACCGGCGGTTTCTCGGCCGACGCGGCGGCGAGCGCCTCCTCGTACCAGACAGCGCCAGGCATCAGTTCGTGTCCCGATTCGTCGGGCACCTGCAGGATCACACGGAGTTTCGGCAGGTCGGGCAGCACCTCGGCGAGGGTGGGCGCGAACTGGCTGTGGACCACGATCGCCTCGGCGGCGGAATCGGTGAGCAGGTAGCGCAGCTCCTCGGCGACGTAGCGGTAGTTCACGTTGAAGGGGGCGACCCGGGCCTTGAACGAACCGAGCATCGCCTCGAGGTACTCGTTGCCGTTGTGCAGGTAGATCGCGAGGTGCGACTGGCCGCTCTCGTGCCCAGCGAGGTCGGCCCGTTCGGTCCGCACGCCGAGGCCCTGCGCGAGCAGGTGGTTCGCGAAGCGGCGGGTGCGGTCGGTGACCTGGGCCCAGGTGAGACGTCGGTCGCGAAAGACCAGGCACTCCTGGTCGGGGCGGGTGGCGGCGATCGCTTCGTGGACGTCGGCGACGGAGAACTCCATGACGGGAACCTAGGCAAGATGTGTCGGAGGTCACGAATCGACGCCGGGGACCGTTCCCGGCCCGAGCCCGTTCCGTTCCGATCCGCGTCCAGGGATCGAGTCGCCTGAGTCGTTCGGACCATCTGGATCGCCACGCATGGTGGTGGACGACCACATCCGGCATCATCGATCCATGTTCCAGATCCTGCAGCGGGCGGCGATGGTGGTGGCGGCCCTCGAGGTCTCGTTGAGCCTGCGATGCCTGCTCAGCCCCCGGGTACGCGGAGGTGCACGATGAACGAACTGACGGCTCTCGCGGAGACGGCGATGTGGCCTCTCGTGGCCATCGTGCTGGTCCTGCTCGGTGCGACCTTCGCCACCAGCGGACGTCCGGCCAGCACCGCCACCGGGACGCAGGGGCGCTCGAAGGTCGGTCCGTCGGGCGGCACGACCACCTCCGACCGGCCGCGAGGCGGCCGGCGTGCCACCGACCATCTGCCCGGCGACCGGCTGATGGTCGTCGTCGCCGGCGGCGACGGTGAGTCGACCGTGCGCACCGCGGTCGACGCGGCGCGGCGGGCCGGCACCGGCGTGACCGTCGTCGGCGATGCGGCGGCGGCCGCCAGGGCGTACGACGGGGTGGGCGCCCGCGGCGGACAGGTGATCGCGGTCAACAGTCGCGCCTGACCTCGGCGTCACTATGGTGACGCGCATGAGCGACAAGATGATCTTCGGCATGTTCATGCCACAGGGCTGGAAGATGGAGCTGTCGGGGATCGACGGCGCCGCGGCGAAGTGGGACAAGGCGGTCGAGATCGCGGTGAAGGCCGAAGAGCTCGGCTACGACTCGATCTGGGTGTACGACCACTTCCACAACGTGCCGCGGCCGGCGCACGAGGCCGTGTTCGAGTGCTGGACCACCATCGCCGCGATCAGCCAGCGCACCTCGCGGGTGCGGCTCGGCCAGATGGTCGGCTGCAACAGCTACCGCAACCCTGCGGTGCTCGCGAAGATCACCTCCACCGTCGACGTCATCAGCGGCGGCCGCCTCGACTGGGGCATCGGCGCCGGCTGGTACGAGAACGAGTACAAGGGGTACGGCTTCGAGTTCCCGAAGCCGAAGGACCGCATCGGCATGCTCAACGAGAGCGTCGAGATCGTGCGCAGCATGTGGACCCAGGCCGAGACCGACTACGACGGTCGCTACTACAAGGTCTCCCGCGCGAACTGTGACCCCAAGCCGCTGCAGCAGCCCCACCCGCCGATCTGGATCGGCGGTGGCGGCGAGCAGCTCACCTTGCGCGTGGTCGCGAAATACGCCGACTACTCGAACTTCGGTGGCAAGCCCGAGGAGTGGGCGCGCAAGCGCGAGATCCTGAAGGGCCACTGCAAGGCGGTCGGCCGCGACGAGGAGACCATCGGCAAGACCTGGTCACCCGAGGTGTTCATCCGCAGCACCGAGGCCGAGGTGGCCGCCGCCGGCACGAAGAGCCTGTGGGGCGAGCCGTTCGAGGCATGGCGCGACGCCAACCTGGTCGGCACGCCCGAGCAGGTGAGCGAGAAGATCCAGACCTACGTCGACCTCGGCTGCACCGGCTTCATCCCGTGGTGCCCCGACTACCCGAGCACCGAGACGATGGAGTTGTTCGCCCAGCACGTGATGCCGAACTTCCGCTGAGGCGCGAGCGGCATCGATGCGGCTCCGTCAGGGGGCGTGGGTCGCGATCAGTGCGTCGAGCCGGTCGGCGCTGGCCTCTTCGAGCGCGCTGCACGTGGCCATCTCGTCGATCACTCGCTGGTCGGTCGTGCGGCTCGCGATGTTCCGCCACGCCTGGGCGCCCTGACGTTCGGCGTTGGCCTGCACGCGCAACTGATCCCACACGTCCATCCCGGTGAAGACGTCGTAGTAGGTGCGCTTCGCCTCGGGCAGCGGTGCCTCCAATGCCTCGCGCAGGGACTCGTCGAGGGCGAACACCGCTTCGACCCGATCGGCGATCTCGTCTTCGGCGCTCGAGCACGTGAGCAGCGCCTCGGCGTGCTCGGGCAGCAGTCCCGCCCAGCCTCGGTAGCGCTCGGCAGCACCACGTTCGAGCAGGGCCAGGAAGCGCGGCATGGCCTCGGCCGGCACGGCACCGATGTAGGGGGCCAGGAGGGCACCGAAGTTCGGGATCTGCAGATCGGTCATACGGCCGAACGTACTGCGCGGGCGGCGACCGGATCGTGGTGGGAGCGCTGGCAGCGGTCGATGGGCTTCAGCGCATACGGATGACGTTGCCGGTCACCATGCGCGCCTCGTCGGAACAGAGCCACGAGATCACGCCTGCCACCTCGGCCGGCTCGGCGACGTGGAAGTGCTCGGAACTCGTCGCTGCGAACTCACGGACGGCGTCGTTCACCCAGCCCGTGTCGGTGATGGGCGGGTGGATGATGTTCGCCGTCACGCCGTGGCGGCCGAGTTCGGTGGCCGCCGCCATCGTGTAGTTCTCCTGGGCGTACTTGGCCGCGCCGTAGGTGACCTCGCCCGGGAACCCGTTGGGGCCGCCCGAGGTGAGCCCGACGATGCGGCCCCATCGGCCGCCGCGGGCGAGCAAACGCCGTGAGAACTCGGCGATCAGCAACGCTGCGGCGCGGGCATCGACCCCGAACGTGCGGTCGAACAGGGCGGCGCTGACCGGTGTCGTGGTGCGGCCGGCGGCGTCGAGCACACCGGCGGTGAACGAGTCGCCGGCCGCCCAGCCGGTCGCGTTGTTGATCAGCACGTCGACCGGTCCGAAGGTCTGCTCGGCGAGGTCGAACAGCGTCGTGGGCGTGCGATCGTCGAGCAGATCTGCCTCGACCGCGATCGCCCGGCCGCCCGCAGCGCGGATCCGTTCGGCGACCATCTCGCCGTCGGTGTCGCGGTTGCGGTGGTACTGCTCGGGTGTCTCGGTGTCGGTGGAGACGGCCGACCGGAGGAACGCGACGATCACGGCGGCACCATCGGCGGCGAGGCGTTCGGCGATCGCCGCGCCGATGCCGTGGTTGGCGCCGGTGACGATCGCGACCGGTGGCGGGGGCGCTGACACGGGCGAGTTCATGGGCAGATCATCACACCGCCGGTCGGCCGACTGCGACGGGTTATCGCCGTGCCGCGTCGAGTGCCTCGTCGATCTCTGGCGGCTGAGCGCCGATCGACTGGGCGAAGTCGATGAACTGCGACGCCGCCCGCCGGAGCGCCTGCCGTCGATCGCGCGGCAGTCTCGATCGCTGCTGTTCGCTCACCAACGTGCCGTGACGGCCGCGGCTCTCCACGACCCCCTCGGTCTCGAGCTCTCGGTAGGCGCGCTGCACCGTGCCGGGCGCGACGCCGAGGTCCTCGGCGAGCTGTCGCACCGTCGGGAGTCGATCGCCGGGGGCGAGCGCGCCGCGCGAGATCAGTTCGGTGACGCGCACCCTGATCTGCTCGTACGGCGGTACCGCCGACCGATGGTCGACCTCGAGGTTCACGATGCCAGCAGTCCTCCTCGGTCGCGTCGCACCATGCGCGTGGGCATCCACCACCACGCGACCGCGGCGCCGACGAAGCTGGCGACCGTGATGGTGGCCGGCAACCACGAGAACGGCGATCGGGCGAGTTCGGCCGTCTGCCACGACAGCCAGCCGGTGCACACGAGCTGCAGCGCCGACCAGCCGGCGATCACCCGAACGGCCGATGCCACGCGGATGGCGTGCTCGGCGAGGTCGAGGTCGTTGCCGGCGATGGGGAACGGAGCACGGCCGATCGCGCGCAGGCCACGCCACGTGACGAGCGCGAGCAGGACGCTCGCGGTGCACACGGCGACGACCCTGGCGGGCGTGGGGAGATCGATGCCGTCGCGCAGCACCATCGGTGAGTAGCGCGTCGCGAGGGCGAGCACGATCGAGAGCACGGTGGTGAGCGAGGTGGCGGCGATCGTGTGGCGGGCGGCGGGGGAGAGCAGGTCGCCGGCGGTCCACAGCGACGCGACCGTCGGTTCGTTGCGTCGTCGCCGGCCGGTCATCTCGGCCACGAGCCCGGCGGCGAGCCATCCGATGCAGATCGAGATCACGAGTGGGATGCGCACGTCGGTGAACGTCACCACCGCAAGGGGGACCACGAACCCCGTGCCGGCACCCAGCACGCGCCACACCCGGGTGCGGAACAGATAGGCGCGTACCAGCGACCGGGCGCGTACGGAGTCGGGCACGTCGTACTGGAAACAGAACCAGCCGAGCATCGGCTCGACCCGGGTGGCGCTGATCAACCAGGCGACCAGCGTGCTGAACAGGATGATGCCGACAAGCCCCTCGAACATTGTATCAATGTACTGATACGTTGATACAAAAGCGAGGATGCCCATCTGATCCGAAGTCCGGATCATCCGTGTCCGGACGCGACAACACCGGATCGATCACGCCGGATGGCGTGCTCGACCCGGTGTTGCCGGACGACCTCGGATGCTGCAGCGGGGCGGGCCCGCAGCGGTCACTCGTACGAGCGGAAGATGACCTCGGCGACGCAGCTCGGCTTGGCCGCACCCTCGCACTCGAAGGTGAACCCGTAGGTGACTTGCACACCGCCGGCGATGTCCTCGACCTGCATGAGCGTGACGCCGAGCCGGAGCTTCGCGCCCACGGGAACCGGCGACATGAAGCGCACCTTGTTCGCGCCGTAGTTGACGCCCATGCGGAAGCCGGTGGTCATGACGACCTGCGGCATGAGCACCGGGCCGAGCGAGAGGGTGAGATACCCGTGGGCGATCGGGCCGCCGAAGGGACTCTCGGCCTTCGCCCGCTCCGCGTCGATGTGGATCCACTGGTGGTCGCCGGTCGCGTCGGCGAACTGGTTCACCCGCTCCTGGGTGATCTCCATCCACTCGCTGTAGCCGAGGTGCTCCCCGACGAGCGCCTTGAGTTCTGCCGTGCCGTTGATGATGCGTGCTGCCATGCCGGAAGCTTGACAGGTCGCCGTCGCCTACGGTGAAGCCGATGGATCTCGTGCGCGCGCTCACCTATCCCCTTCGCGTCACGAAGCAGTCGGCGCGCCTGCTACGAAGTGTCCTCATGGGGGACTTTCTGAGCGCGTACGCAGTGACACAGGGGAACAAGCTGGCGGTCGTCGACGACCGTCCGGACGGCACCCTCCGCCAGCTCACGTTCGCGGAGCTCGAGGCAGCGTCGAACCGGTTGGCGAACGTGTTGCTCGACCTCGGTGTCCGGCCGGGCGACTCCAAGGTCGTGTGGTGCGGGCAGAACTCGATCGGGCTCGTCCAGATGGTGAACGCCGCCCGCAAGATCGGCGTCACCGCAGTGCCGCTCAACTACCGGTTGAGCGACGAGGAGGCGGCCTACGTCACCGACCACAGCGACACGACCATCGTCTACGTCGACGCCGAGTTCGCGCCGATGTTCGAACGCATCCGCGGTGAGCTCCCGAAGGTCGAGCACTACCTCGTGTTCGACGGCGCGGTGCCCGACGGCATGATCGACGTCGACGCCCTCACCGCTGCCGCATCGGCGGCCGACCCGCAGGTGCCGGAGGGCACCGAGGCGGGCGCGACGATGATCTACACCAGCGGCACGACCGGCAAGCCGAAGGGCGCACTGCGCCGCGGCACGTCGGGAGCCGCGCAGTCGGCGGCGATGATCGGGTTCATCGGTTACACCCCCGACGACGTCTACGTGCCCACCGGTCCGCTCTACCACTCGGGTCCCGGCGGGTTCATGGGCATCGCCCAGGCGCTCGGCCAGACCGTCGTGCTGCAGCGCAAGTTCAACCCCGAGGACTGGCTGCGCCTCGTCGAGAAGTACAAGGTCACCTCGACGTTCAGCGCTCCGACGCCGATCCGCATGATCTGCAACCTGCCCGACGACGTGAAGGCGAAGTACGACGTCAGCTCGATGAAGCGGATGATCGCCAACGCCGCACCGTGGAGCTTCGCCCTCAAGCAGATGTACCTCGCGTACTTCCCAGGCGACTCGCTGTTCGAGGTGTACGGCAGCACCGAGCTGGGCGTGAACTGCATCCTTCGGCCGGAGGATCAGCTGCGCAAACCCGGGTCGTGCGGTCAGCCCGCGCCGATGGTCGAGGTGAAGCTCTTCGACGACGACGGCAACGAGGTCACCGGGGTCGGCCCCGAGCACACCGGTGAGCTGTTCGTGAAGAGCCCGAGCGTGTTCGCCGACTACTACAAGCAGCACGACAAGTTCCTCGCCGACAGCAAGCACGGGTACCAGACCGTCGGCGACATCGCCTACCGCGACGACGAGGGCTACATCTACATCTGCGACCGCAAGAAGGACATGATCATCTCGGGCGGGATGAACATCTACCCGGCCGAGATCGAGGCCGCGCTGGAGCACCATCCCGACGTGCTCGAGGTTGCCGTGTTCGGTACACCGAGCGAGGAGTGGGGCGAGAGCGTCCACGCCGTCGTCGTCGTGCGTGAGGGTGGCTCGATGGGGGCCGACGACGTGATGGCCTTCGCCCGCGAGCACCTCGCCAGCTACAAGGTGCCACGGTCGGTGACGTTCATCGACGAGCTGCCGAAGACGGGCAGCGGCAAGGTCCTGAAGCGCGAGCTGCGCGCCCCGTTCTGGGCCGGCCGCGACAGCAAGGTCTAGGAGTCGAGGCGCTCAGATCGGAAGATCTGCGACCTCGCGGAGCTGCGCGACGAGTCCCTGCACGTCGACGAAGCGGTGCGCCAGCATGCCGACGCGTTCGGCCGCCTCGACGTTGCGCGCACTGTCGTCGGCGAAGAACACGTGGCCGGGTCGCACGCGCAGGACCTCGCACACGTGGAGGTACGCGGCGGGGTCGGGCTTCATCACGCCGATCTCGGCGGTGTTGAACACGGCGTCGACGCACGGAGCGATACCGAGCGTGCGGAGCTCGTCGGGGATCGTGTCGGTGCCGTTGGTGAGGATCGCGACGGGACGACCGGTGGCGCGTATCCGGGCGATCACGTCGAGCATCGCCGGGTCGACCACCCCGATGTCCGCGAACCGCTCGGCAGCCGCGGCCGGAGCGCCGACGAGCTCACCGACGTGTTCGATCCACGCGGCGCGTGAGAGCCGGCCGGTGCACAGCCGGCCGAGCAGGTCGTCCTGGAAGGCCGCAGCGGCGAGCGTGCCGCGTGCGAGGCCGTGCTCGCGTTCCACACGATCGGCCACCGATTCCTCGAAGTGGCGGATCACCCCGTCGAGATCGAGCAGGATCACGTCGACGGCCACGCAGCGAACGTAGCCCCGCCCGCCGCGGTGCTCCACCCGTGGCCGCCGGCTCGCGCTCAGTACCCGAGGCGCTCCACCCGGTCGGGCTTTCGCTGCCAGTCCTTGTCGACCTTGACGAACAGCTCGATGTAGACGCCCTCGGGCAGCTGCTTGCGCACCAGGGTGCCGACCTCTTTGAGGACCGCACCCTTCTTCCCGATGACCATGCCCTTCTGGCTGTCGCGCTCGACGATGATCTCGCAGCGGACGCGTGGCCATTCCCACTCGGTGACCCGGGTGGCGATGGAGTAGGGCAGCTCGTCGCGGGTGACGGCGAGCAGCTGCTCGCGCACGAGCTCGGCGACCCATTCGGGCTCGGGTAGATCGCGTACGACATCGTCGGGGAAGTACATCGGGCCCTCGGGCATGAGGCCGACGAGGTGCGCGACCAGCTCGGCCACACCGGCGCCCGTGCGTGCGCTGACGGGGAAGTAGGCGGCGGCACCGAGCTTCGACACAGCGTTCAACTGGGCGAGGATCTTGGTGGGGTCGATCCGGTCGATCTTGTTCAGCACGACGATCGCCTTGCTGACGTCGAAGCGTGAGGCCACCCATTCGTCGCCCGAGCCGAAGCCGGCGGTGGCGTCGATCACGAGCATCACCGCGTCGACGTCGCTCATGCTGTCGATCGCTGTGGCGTTCACCCGCTCGCCGAGCGCGGTGACGGCCTTGTGCAGTCCGGGGGTGTCGACGAACACGAGCTGGCTCCCTGGCCGGGTGAGCACGCCGCGCACGCGGGTGCGCGTGGTCTGCGGCTTGTCGCTGACGATGCTCACCTTGCTGCCGCAGATGGCGTTGAGGAGCGTGCTCTTGCCCACGTTCGGTCGGCCGACGATCGCGATGAACCCGCTCCGGAGGTCGCCCTCCTGCACGCCGAGCGTTCGGTCGCCGAACTCGTCGCCCTCGTCGTCCTCGTCGTCCTCGTCGTCCTCGTCGCCCTCGTCGTCCTCGTCGTCCTCGACGTCGTCGAGTTCGTCCTCGAACGCCTCGAGGTCGAGTTCGTCGTCGGTGACCTCGGCGTGCGGGTCGGATGCGGTGGGATCGTCGGTCGACATGAGGGGATCGACGCTATCCGGCCGGTCCATCAACCGCGGATCAACCGCCGACGGAGGTGCCCGGGGCGACCTCGGTGGCCGGCGGGGCGGGCACGGTCGTCGTGGTGCTCGTCGTGGTCTGCGGCGCACCGGCGAGCAGGCCGAGGTAGTCGTCGACGGTGACCGCCTCACCGGGCTCCCCGGTGGAGCCGTCACCCCGGATGGCGCTCGTGGGCTCGCCGGCGAGGGTGAACTGCACCGGACCGATGCCGCCGAGCTGGCCGATCGTCAACACCAACTGAGCGAAGAACAGTCGTTGGTCGCGCAGCGGCATGGTGTCGAAGATGTCGGCGGGCAGGTCGATCACCGCGGTCCCGCGTTCACGTACGACGGTGATGTCGGCGTTGGCAGGGACGGTGGTGCGCAACCCGAGTCCGATGTCGCTCGGCGGGCCCTCCTGCAGAGCGCTCAGCGCTCGTTGCGGGACCACCGGGCTGGACAGCGGCTGTGACACCGGGTTCAGCTGACTCCCGGCGACGAAGAACAGCTCGACGAGCTCGGTCGGGATCTCGGTCGTGGTGGTCTGGGCGATCGTGGTGCTCGTGGCGTCGATCGTGGTCGGCGGGATCGTCGACGTCGAGGTGGTGGTCGTCTGGTCGAGCCCGAACTGCACCTCGTCGCCGCTGATCTGTTCGAACTCGCTCGACTGGGGCAGGCCGCACGCGATCGCGATCAACGGCAGCGCGGCGAGGATCAGGATCCGCTTGCTCCCGCGCATCACGCGACCTCGTTGAAGCTGACGACGAACCGGGATCCGCCACCCGGGCGGTCCTCCACCCACGCCTCGCCACCGTGGGCGTGGGCGTGTTCGGCCACGAGCGACAACCCGAGTCCGGTGCCCACCTTGTGGCGGGCGGCGCTGCCGCGGGCGAAGCGTTCGAAGATGCGCGAGCGTTCCCCACGGGCCACACCGGGGCCGTTGTCCTCGACCGCGAGCACGAGGCCGTGGCGGCCGCGGGGCTCGATCACGACGCGGGTGGGGCCGCCGCCGTGTTGGTTGGCGTTGTCGAGCAGGTTGGCGAGGATGCGCTCGAAGCGCAGCTTGTCGAGCTGCACGGTGGCGGGCACCTTGCGGCCGATCTCGATGGGCACGTCGCCGAAGCCGTAGCGATGGGCGATGCGGGTGACCAACTCCTCGATCGACACACCCTCGCGGTGGAGTTCGGTGGAACCGGCGTCGATGCGCGACAGCTCGAGCAGATCCATCACCATCTGGTCGAAGCGGCGCACCTGGGTGACCACGACGTCGAGGGCTTGCTGGGTGCGGTCGGGCAGGTCGGCGCGGCGGCCGTCGAGCACCTCGACCGCCGCCGACAGGGCGGTGATGGGGGAGCGCAGCTCGTGGCTGACGTCGCTCGCGAAACGGGCCTCGCGCTCGAGTCGGGCCTGCACCGCGTCGGCCATGTCGTTGAACGACGTCGCCAGCTTCGCGAGATCGGGGTCGGCCTCCGGCGCCATGCGCGCATCGAGGCCGCCGCCGGCGATCTCGCCGGCGGCACGAGCGACGCGGGTGAGCGGTCGCAGGAGCCGTCGGTTGGTCCACCACCCGATGAACCCGGCGATGAGCGCGGTCACTGCTGCGCCGACGAGCAGCGCGGTGGCGATCGCGCCGAGCGTGCGGTCGGTGGTCTCGAGCGGGAAGCCCTCGAAGTACAGCGTGTCGAACTCGGCGATGTAGATGCCGGCGCCGAGGAACGGCTCGCCGTTGGCCTCGAACCGTTGCAGTCCGTAGTTACGGGCCGTCACGTTCGTCGTCAGCTCGCCGGGCAACACCTCGTCGGGGAAGCGCTGGTCGGAGAAGAACGACCGCTCGGGGGTGATCAGGATCGAGAAGCCATCGGTCTCGGGCAGTTGGGCGATGAAGGTGAGCAGGTCGGCCGACTCGGGCGCTCGCATCTCGTCGCGGATCGCCTTGGCGTTCGAGAACGCCTGCGTCTGGGCGACGCTCGTGCGCTGGTCGATCAGGTAGTTGCGGGCCACCGCGTACGTGACCACGGCGAGGGCGAGGCTGGCGGCGAGCGTGGCGACGCTGAAGAACAGGGTGACGCGTGTGCGCAGGCGCAGGGTGCGGCGAGGCGCGGCAGCAGCGGTGGTCACGGCTCCAGTGTGGCCGATGAGCCCCCGCGAGTTCGGGGCAGGCGCGTCGGTGGCGTCGGCCTTGGCGCTCGCCCTGGCGTTCAGGGCGCGTGCGCTCAGGCGGCAGCGCGGGTGAGGGGCAACGCCTGCTCCACCGCTTCCACCACCGGCACCAGGGTGTCGAGATCGGCGAGCACCAGGTCGGTCCGGCGATCGAGATCGCCGCAGACCACCACCATCGTCTGGCCGATCTCGATGGATTCGTGGGCGACCGAGCGCAGCGCCTCGAGCGACGACTCGCTGAACGCCGTGGCGCCCGTGAGGTCGATGATCAGGCTGTGGCCACCGGGGACCGCGGGGAGCACCATGCGCAGTGCTTCGACGTGATCGGGGTCGACCAGGGGACCGTCCACCGTCATCACCAGCAGCTGGCGGGACGAATCGGTCGATGCGATGAGGATCGGCGAGAGCATTCGAGGGACCTCCTGGGGTGGTACTGCTGAGACATTCGACGAGTCGTGGGACTCGATCGAGAGATGCGCCGCCCGGCGGTCACCGCTGCAGGTGGGGCACCAGGGGGAGGTTGGTACCCCACCTAGGCAGCGTGAACAGGTGCCATATTCATCGTCGTTTGTGACAGGTCCACTCGCCTTGTGCGCGATTTGTGTAACAGAATCGGCGGGTGCGGCGGTCTGGGGCATGATCCATCCGTGACTTCGCTGCTGTTCATCGAGGACGACGACTCGATCCGTCTGGCCCTCACGCTGGCCTTGGAGGACGAGGGGTACGAGGTCCGCGAGGCCGCCGACGGCCGCACCGGCCTGGAGATGTTCGCCGCCCAGGAGCCCGATCTGGTGCTGCTCGACCTGCGCCTGCCCGACATCGGGGGCTTCGAGGTGTGTCGCACCATGCGCGCGAACAGCATCGTCCCGATCATCATCGTGACCGCCCAGACCGACACGTACGACCTGGTCGCAGGGCTCGAGGCCGGCGCCGACGACTACGTCACCAAGCCGGTCGTGCCCAAGGAACTCGCTGCCCGCATCCGCGCCGCGCTCCGCCGGGTGCAGTTGCACGAGACGTCGACGGCGCCGCCGCGGAGCCGGTTCGGCGACGTGGAACTCCGCCGCGAACAGGGCATCGCCCTGAAGAACGGCGAGGAGCTGAACCTCACCAAGACCGAGTTCCGCCTGCTCTGCGAGTTCGCCGACCACGCCGGAATGGTGCTGTCGCGAGATCAGCTGCTCGAGCGGGTGTGGGGGTACGAGTACCTGGGCGACAGCCGGCTGGTCGACGCCCACGTGCGCCGCCTGCGGGTGAAGGTCGAGGACCACCCCGACGACCCCCGCCTCATCGTCACCGCGCGAGGCATCGGCTACCGCCTCCTGGCCTGAGCGTTTGGTCACTTCCGCGTCGTATCGACGCGTGCGCGCACAAACGCGTTCGGGGTGGTTGTGCGTTTGGTCGTTTCCGCGTCGTATCGACGCGTGCGCGCACAAACGCGGTGGGGGTCAGCGCCAGACGCGGCTGCGGAGGTATTCGCCGAGGCCCTTGGCCTGGGGGTCGAAGGCGGTGCTGCTGGCCACGCCCTCGCCCAGGTAGCCCACGATCACGAAGTTGAGGGCGTGCAGGTTGGGCAGCTCGAACCGGCGCACCTCGAGCTCGCGGGCCTCGGGGATCAGCGCTCTGACGGCGTCGGCGGTGAGGTGTTGGTGGAGCCAGGCGTAGCCGGCCTCGTCGCGGGCGAAGATGCCCACGTTGGCGTTGCCGCCCTTGTCACCCGAGCGGGCGGCGAAGTACCGGCCGAGCGGTTCCCCGGTCGACGGACCCGCAGGTGGGACGGTGGGCGCCGGGTGAACGCCCAGCTCAGCGGCATCGCCGGTGAGCTGGGGTGTCGGGATGGTGGTGCGCGAGCCGTCGGCGTGCACCACCACCTGGGTCACCTCGTCGTTCGGCACGAGCGCCGGCCAGTACACGCCGAACGCCTGGGCCTCGCCCGGGGCGGAACTCGAGAAGAAGCCGGGGTAGTTCGCGAGCGCGAGCTCGACGACGGCCGAGCTGAACGCCCGCCCGACGAGGCGCTCGTCGGTGCTCTTCACCGTCACGTGCAACCGGCCCGACGCCGCCTCCTGCGGCTCGGCGTCGCTCGGCGCCTCCACGAACCGGACGTCGACCTCGTCGAATCGATCCTTCCCACCCAGCCGGGCGAACAGCGCGGACTCGGCCCAGTCGGCCTTCTCGCGTTGGTCGAGGCCGGTGAGCACGAAGCTCATCCGGTTGCGGAACCCGCCCTCGAGGTTGATGCACACCTTGGTGGTCGCCGGCCCGGGGGTGCCGCGGGTGCCGTGGATCTTCACCCGGTCGAGCCCCTGCTGCGACAGCTCGATCGTGTCGAAGTGGCTGGTGACGTCGGGGTTCAGGTACTGCGGCGGACCGATCTCGTACAGCAGCTGTGACGTGACGGTGCCCACGTCGACCAGACCGCCGGTGTCGGGGTGCTTGGTGATGACGCACGACCCGTCGCGGTCGATCTCGGCGATCGGGAACCCGGGCGCCTTGGTCCGGTCGGGGATCTGGGCGAACCACGAGTGGTTGCCACCGGTCGCCTGGGCACCGCACTCGATGACGTGTCCGGCGACGACCGCGCCGGCGAGGGCGTTCCAGTCGTCGGTCGCCCAGTCCCACCACCAGGCGGCGGGTCCGAGGACGACCGCTGCGTCGGTGACCCGGGGTGCGACCACCACATCGGCCCCGCCCGCCAGCGCTGCGGCGATGCCCCAGCCGCCCAGGTACGCGTTGGCCGACACCGGCGCGCCGGTGAACTCGGCGCCCGTGTCGAGGTGCGCGAGATGGGGTCGGAGACCGTCGATGCGGGGGAGGAGGTCGTCGCCCTCGATGTGGGCGACGTTCACGTGGATGCCGAGCTTGTCGGCGATCTGGCGCACCCGCTCGGCGCAACCTGCCGGGTTCAGCCCGCCGGCGTTGGTGACCACCTTGATGCCCTGGTCGATGCAGGTGCCGAGCACCTGTTCCATCTGGGTGAGGAAGGTGCTCGCGTAGCCCAGGTCGGCATTGCGGCTTCGCTGCTTGTGCAGGATGAGCATCGTGAGCTCGGCGAGCCAGTCGCCCGTGAGCACATCGATGGGGCTGTCGGCCGTGACGGCCGGATCGACCATCTCGCGGGCCGCCGACAAGCGGTCGCCGAAGAAGCCCGAGCAGTTGGCGATGCGCACCGGGCGCTGACCACGATGCATCAGCCCGCTCCTCCGGATCCGGCCTCGGCGTCGCCGCTGTCGATGCGCACCAGCACCTGGCCGTGGTCGAGCTGCTGGCCGGCCTGGACGAAGATCTCCGCCACCGTGCCGCCGGTGGGCGCCACCACCTGGTGCTCCATCTTCATCGCCTCCATGGCCAGCATCGGTTGGCCGGGGACGACCGTGTCGCCGACGGCCACGAGGATGCGCAGCACCGATCCGGGCATCGGCGCCACGAGCGAGCCGGCGCGGCCGGCGTCGTCGGGCGGACTGAACCGCGGCGGGATGTCGAGCGCGAGCCGTCCGCCGAGCAGGTGCACCGCCCCGTCGATCACGAGCGGGGGACGCAGCCGTGCGATGTCGCGGGCGGCCTGCACGTCGGTCGGCGCGTCGTCGACGAGCAGTTCGGCGATCGCGCCCCACCGGTCGACGCCGTAGCGGACCGTGTGGTCGCCGAGGCGCAGCTCGTGCAGCTGCGAGGGCACGTTGCGCCAGCCGAAGGGCACGCCTGGCAGCGTCGTGCGCGCCGCTGCCTGTGCGTCGATGACCGCCACCGCCGCTGCCGCGACGAGGAGGGGATCGGGTGGTGGCGGGTCGCTCATCGGTGTGCGGTCGAGGTAGCTCGTGTCGACGACGTCGTCGATCGACTCGAGGATCGACGCCAGGTGGATCAGCTGCTCGCGGTTGGTGGTGGGGCCGATGATCGTCGCCCCGGTGAGCGCCTGCACGATGCGCCGTGCGGCGATGCGCCGCGTGGCGCCGTGGGCGATCACCTTGGCGACCATCGAGTCGTAGTACGGGCTGACGACCGAGCCGCTCTCGATGCCGCTGTCGATGCGGACGCCCTCGACAGCCGGGAACTCGATCGTGTGGAACGTGCCCGAGCTGGGCCGGTAGCCGTTGAACGGATCCTCGGCACACAGGCGCACCTCGATCGCGTGGCCGGTGCTGACGGGGTCGACGGCGGCGTGGGGGAGTGGCTCGCCGTCGGCCACGCGCAGCTGCAGTTCGACCAGGTCGAGGCCGGTGACCATCTCGGTCACCGGGTGCTCCACCTGCAGTCGGGTGTTCATCTCGAGGAAGAAGAAGTTGCCGCTGCGGTCGAGCAGGAACTCGACGGTGCCGGCGCCCACGTAGCCGACGGCCCGCGCCGCGGCGACGGCGGCATTGCCCATCCGCTGGCGCAGTTCGGCGTCGACCGCAGGCGACGGCGACTCCTCGACGATCTTCTGGTGCCGTCGCTGCAGCGTGCAGTCACGTTCGAACAGCGACACGGTGGTGCCGAGCGTGTCGGCGAACACCTGGATCTCGACGTGGCGGCCGCCCTCGACGTAGCGCTCGACGAACACGGTGCCGTCGCCGAAGGCGGACAGGGCCTCACGCTCCGCGGAGGCGATGGCGACCGCGAGCTCGTCGGCGTCGCGCACGACGCGCATGCCTCGCCCGCCACCGCCGGCTGATGCCTTCACCAGCGCGGGCAGCCCGATCTCGTCGAGCGACTCGACCGTGTTGTCGGGCAGCACCGGCACGCCGGCGGCGCGCATCAGTTGCTTGGCGCCGATCTTCGAGCCCATCGCGGCGATGGCCGACGCCGGCGGGCCGATCCAGGTGAGCCCGGCGCGCGCCACGGCTTCGGCCGCGTCCGGTCGCTCGGACAGGAACCCGTAACCGGGATGGATGGCCTGCGCGCCCGTGCGCTCGGCGGCCGCGATGAGCAGGTCGATGCGCAGGTAGGTGTCGGCCGATGCGGTGCCGGGCAGCCGGACGGCGACGTCGGCCTCGCGGACGTACGGGGCGTCGGCGTCGGCGTCGCTGTGAACTGCCACGGTCTCGATGCCGAGCCGTCGACAGGTGCGGATGATGCGTCGCGCGATCTCGCCGCGGTTGGCGATGAGCACCCGGTCGATCGGGGCCCGGTGGGCGGTGGTGCGGTGGGCGGTGCTCATGGGGTCACATCCGGAACACGCCGTAGCCGCGGGTGCCCGCGGGGGCGTCGTTGTCGATGGCGCTGAGGCACATGCCCAGCACCGTGCGGGTGTCTCGCGGGTCGATGATGCCGTCGTCGTAGAGCTTGCCGCTCATGAACATGGCCAACGACTCGCGCTCGATCTGGTCCTCGACGGTGCGCCGCATCACCTCGTCGGCGTCTTCGTCGAAGGGTTTGCCCATCGACGCCGCCGACTGGCGGGCGACGATCGACAGCACGCCGGCCAACTGCTGAGGGCCCATCACCGCAGTCTTCGCGTTCGGCCAGGTGAACAGGAACCGTGGGCCGTACGAGCGCCCGCACATGCCGTAGTTGCCGGCGCCGTACGAGGCGGCCATGTTGATCGTGAGGTGCGGCACCCGGCTGTTGGTGACGGCGTTGATCATCTTGGCGCCGTCTTTGATGATGCCGCGGCGCTCGAACTCCTTGCCGACCATGTACCCGGTGGTGTTCTGCAGGAACACGAGCGGCGTGTCGATCTGGTTGGCCAATTGGATGAATTGCGCCGCCTTCTCGCTCTCCTCGTTGAACAGCACGCCGCGGTGGTTGGCGAGGATGCCGATCGGGTAGCCGTGCAGTTCGGCGAAGCCGGTGACGAGCGAGGTGCCGTAGAGCGGCTTGAACTCGTCGAAGTCGCTGTCGTCGACGATGCGGGCGATCACCTGGCGAGGGTCGAAGGGGATCTTCGGGTCGGCCGACGGGATGCCGATCAGCTGTTCCTGGTCGTAGCGGGGTGGCAGGCCGGCGCCGCGGGGACCGGGTCCCCGCTTGCGGTGGTTGAGCCGGCGGATCACCTGCCGGCCGAGACGTATGCCGTCCATCTCGTCGACCGCGAAGTAGTCGGCGAGCCCGCTGACGCGGGCGTGCATCTCGGCCCCGCCGAGGCTCTCGTCGTCGCTCTCCTCGCCGGTGGCCATCTTCACCAGCGGCGGGCCGCCGAGGAACACCTTGGAGCGTTCCTTGATCATCACGATGTAATCGCTCATGCCCGGCGTGTAGGCGCCGCCCGCGGTGGAGTTGCCGAACACGACGGCGATCGTGGGGATGCCGTCGGCCGACAGCGCGGTGATGTCGCGGAACGACTTGCCCCCAGGGATGAACGTGTCGCTCTGCGACGGCAGATCGGCCCCGCCGCTCTCGACGAGGTTCACGAGCGGCATGCGGTTCTCACGGGCGATCTCCATGCCGCGCAAGGCCTTCTTCATGGTGAGCGGGTTGCTCGCGCCGCCGCGCACGGTGGGGTCGTTGGCGATCACGACGCACTCGACACCTTCGACGACGCCGATGCCGAGCACCATCGCCGCGCCGATCGGGAACTGCGTGCCGTAGGCGGTGAGCGGGTTGATCTCGAGGAACGGGCTGCCCGGGTCGAGCAGCGCCTCCACCCGCTCGCGGGCGAGCATCTTGCCGCGCTTGCGGTGGCGCTCGACGTAGGCGGGCCCGCCGCCGCCGAGCACCTTCGCGAGTTCGGCGTCGTGTGCGGCCACCTGGGCGAGCATCGCGGCACGGTTCTCCGCGTAGGCCTCGGAGGTCGGGTTCAAGGTGTCGGGCAGGACCGGCATGTGCGTCTCCTCGTCCAGCGTCTGGTCAGGCGTTCGGTCAGGCTTCGGGTGCTGACGTCGTGGTCCACTGCGGCGTGCGGCGCTCGGCGAAGGCCGCCATGCCTTCGCGTGCCTCGTCGCTCGAGAACAGCGCCTCGCTGAGCGTCTGCATCTCCGACCACGTGCTGCCGCCGCGGAGCAGTCGCTTGGTGGCGGCGACGGCGTTCGGCGCGCCGAGCAGCACCCCGTCGACCAGGGTGCGGACCGCCGCAGGAACGTCGGCGGCAACATGGGTGACGAGACCGAGGTCCTTCGCCGCTGCGGCATCGAAGGTCTCACCCGTGAGGAACGGGGCGGCCAGCTTGCTCCACCCGCAGCGCTGCAGGATGGGCACGCTGATGATCGCCGGTGCCACCCCGATGCGCACCTCGGTGAACGCGAACGTGACGTCGGGCTGCACGACCACGAGGTCGCACGACGCCATCAACCCGATGCCGCCAGCCCGCACCGGCCCCTGCACGGCGGCGATCGTGGGCTGTGGTGCCTCGATCAGCCGCTGCATCGCACGCACCATCGGCGTCGAGTCGGCGGGGCCGCTGCTGCGTTCCTTCAGGTCGGCTCCGGCGCAGAACGCCGGCGCGGTGTGGGTGAGCACGATCGCCCGAACGTCGGGCTGCTCGGCTCGGTCGAGCGCCACGTGCAGCCCGGCCAGCAGCGCCCGCGACAGCGCGTTGCGGTTGGCCGGCGAGTCGAGCGTGATGGTGGCGATGCCATCGACGACCTCGCATCGCACGACCGGCCGCGTGTCCGACGATTCGTCCCCCATGGCGGGCGACTGTACCCCTACGGTGTGCGGCGTGACCGATCCCGCCGAGCGCCGGTCCGTGGCGCCGCTCCCCGTCGTGTTGCTGCCGTCGCTCGGGCGGGGTGCAGCCGACTTCGATCGTCTCGTCGTCGATCTCGCGGCTGCCGGGTTCGACGCCGTGGCGCTCGACCCGCCGTCGTCGCTGTCGGGTGAACCGACCCTGCACGACCTGGCGTCGGTCGTCGTCGCCGAGCTCGATCGGCGAGGTCTCGACCAGGTGCACCTGATCGGCCATGCCTTCGGCCAACGGCTCGCCCGGTGCGTGGTCGCCGATGCTCCCGAGCGGGTGGCGACGCTCACGATGCTCGCCGCCGGTGGCCTGGTGCACATGGAGCCCGACATCGCCGCGTCGCTGATGGCGACCTTCGACTCGTCGTTGCCCGACGACGAGCACCTGGCGCACGTGCGGAGGGTGTTCTTCGCCGACGGCAACGATCACACCGTGTGGCACGACGGTTGGATGGCCGACGTGGCGATGCTGCAGAGCGGGGCGGCGCAGCGCACGCCACCGGGGGAGTGGACCGGCGTCGTGGCCGAGCGAGTGCTGGTGGTGCAGGGGCTGCAGGACGCGTGTGCCGTCCCCGAGAACGGCCGTCGCTACGCAGCGATGCATCCCGATCGTGTGACGTTGGTGGAGATCGACGGCGCCGGCCACGCGCTGCTGCCCGAGCGCCCCGCCGAGGTGGCCGCCGCGGTCGTGACGTTCCTCACCGCCGTCCTCTCCGACGAGGCTGGCTGACCGGCGTCAGTCGGGGCGCGGCGCCGCGCCGGTGGCGTCGGCGGTGAGCTCGCGCAGGAACGCCTCGGCCTCGGCGCGGTGCCTCGTGCGCTTCATCGGCGGCAACGCCTTCACGATGTCCCAGCGGTAGTTGGCCTTGCCGAGCCGGGGATCGAGCACGGCCACGACCCCGCGGTCGGTGGCGGTACGGATGAGCCGGCCGGTCGCCTGCGCCAGCAGCATCGAGGCCCGCGGCACGTCGATCTCGGAGAACGCCGCCGCGCCGAGCAGGTCGCGGCGCGCGGACAGCAGCGGATCGTCCGGACGGGGGAAGGGGATGCGGTCGATGATCACCAGGCTCAACGTGCGACCCGGGATGTCGACGCCCTGGAAGAACCCGGCCGTGGCGAACAGGCAGGTCTCCTCGTCCTCGCTGAACTGCTTCACGAGCGCGTTCTTCGGCAGGTCGCGCTGGGTGATGATCGGCTGGGTCACCTTGAGCCGCACCGCTGCCGCGGCCTCGTCCATCGCCTTCCAGCTGGTGAACAACGCGAGCGTGCGACCCCCGGCAGCGGTGATGAGCGCAGCGATCTCGTCGTGCGTGGCCGCAGCCCGCTGCGGAGCCCGCGGATCGGGCAGGTGGAGCGCGCAGTACAGGAGCGCGTGGTGCTCGTAGTCGAACGGGCTGCCGACGTCGATGACGTCGATCTTCGCCGGATCGAGGCCGACCCGGTTCGCGAGCGAGGTGGGCACCGTGGCGCTCGTGAGGATCGCGGTGCGCCGACCCCAGATGCCCTCCGACAGCACCGGGCCGACATCGAGCGGGGCGATCTCGAGGCGTGGCTGCTCGGGCGAACCGCTCACGAAGGCCACGTAGCCGTCGCGTGTGCCGATCGCGATGTCGATCTGCTCGATCAGTCGTGTCGCCATCTGCTGGGCGCGCAGCTTGCGCTGCTTGGCGTCCTCCACGTCGGTCTCGATACGACGCAGCGCGGAGAGCGCGGCGTCCACGCGGCCGCGCGACGTGACGAGGGCCTCCTGGATGGCCGGGGGGAACGGCGACGACAGGCGCTGGCCGGCGTGCGGGCCGATCACGTCGCGCAGCAGCTGCGCCGACTCGGCGATGCCCCCGACGATGGCGGGGTCGTCGATGATGCGGCGCACCGTGCCGGCGACGGTGACGAACCGGCCGGGGCCGATCTGCACCCCGACGGTGTCGCTCATGATGTCCTCGAGCTGATGCGCCTCGTCGACCACGACCACGTCGTGCTCGGGCAGGATCACGCCGCCGGAGGCGACGTCGAGCCCGTAGAGGTGCATGTTCACCACGATCACGTCGGCCGCCGCGGCACGTGCGCGGGCACCTTCGGCGAAGCACGGCTGGCCGAGCGGGCAGCGGGTGGCGCCCGGGCACTCGTCGCTGCTCACGGTCACGGCACGGGTGGCGGCATCGGTCGGCGACCAGTCGAGCTCGGCCAGGTCGCCGGTACGAGTGGTGCCCGCCCAGGTGGCGAGCCGCTTGATCTCGACCTTGGTGGTGTTGGCCATCTCCTCCAGCTCGAGCTGGCCGTCGCCCGCTTGCGACAGCTCGCGCAACCGCTGGAGGCACACGTAGTTGCTGCGACCCTTCAGCACCGCCCACTCGAAGGGGCGTCCGAGGTGCTCCTCGAGGAACGGCAGGTCCTTGCTGGCCAGCTGGTCCTGCAGGGCCTTGGTGGCGGTGGCGACGATCGTGCGCTTGCCGGCGATCAGGGCCGGGACGAGATAGCCGAGCGTCTTGCCGGTGCCGGTGCCGGCCTCGACGATCAGGTGGCGGCCGGTCTCGACCGAGCGGGCGACCGCCTCTGCCATGGCGCTCTGTCCGGGACGGTCCTCGCTGGCCGCGAGCGCGCCGGTGACACGCGCCAACGCCTTGCGAACCTGCTCCACCGACATCCGTGCGACGGTATCCGACCGTCACGGCGAACCGGCGGAACCGCGGGTGCGAGCGGGAAGCGAGCCGGAACCGAGGGCGGATCAGGGGGTGACGAGGGCGAGCGCGGCGTCGAGTTCGGCCGCACCGAACTCGGGCCAGGCCGTGTCGGTGAAGTAGGCCCGGGCGCCGGCGATCTGCCACAGCATGAAGTTCGAGATGCGCAGCTCGCCGGAGGTGCGCACCAGCACGTCGACCGGCGGCAGGCTCGGCACGTACAGGTGCTGGTTGATGCTCGCCTCGCTGATCGTCTCGCCAGCCCGGCGGGCCTCCTCGGCGGCGTGCACGAGTTCGGCGCGGCTGCCGTAGTCGAAGGCGACGGTGAACACCATGCCGGTGTTGTTGCGCGTGTCGTGGATCGCCTTGCGGATCGCCTTCTGCACGTACTTCGGTGTGCGCGCGTCGGGGCTGTCGAACGGACGGCCCATCCACTCGATGCGCACGTTCAGCTCGTTGAGCTCGGCGACGCGTCCGAACAGCTGCTTGTGCAGGCCGAGGATGTGGCGCACCTCGGTGCGGGGTCGCACCCAGTTCTCCGTCGAGAAGCCGAACACGGTGAGCCAACCGACGTTGCGGGTGACCGCGACGCGCACCAGGGCCGCGAGGTTCTCCTCGCCCTCGGTGTGGCCGGCCGTGCGTGGAAGATCGCGCCGTTTCGCCCAGCGACCGTTGCCGTCCATGATGCACGCGACATGGACCGGACGGGGCTGGCCGGGCCGGTCGGGGTCGGCGTTTTTCACCGCAGCTGGGGAGGCGGGGGAAGGGGGAACGGTGGCGATGCGGCCACGTTAACCCGCGTCCCCCAGCCGGTCGGGGCCAGTGTGACCGGAGCGATGGCGGTGTGACCCCTGCGATGGCGGTGTTCGTGATCCGCCGGTCCGCCGTGGGAGAATGAGGCACATGTCCGCCCGTTCGACCCCCGACGACGAGCAGCTCGGCCTGCAGCACGTCATGGTCGTCGGCGGCACGGTGGCCGAGTGGGGCGAGCTGTCCGACGACCAGTGGCAGCACCGCATCCGCGTGCTCGGCTCGCTGGCCGGCAGCGCCGGCGCCCGGTGGCTCACGCTGCGTCCGTTCGAGCGCGGCGTCGCTGCCGACGGTGCCCGTCCGGTGCATCACGACGTCGTCGAGCTCGACGCCTGCACGGTGATCGTCGATCCCACGCCCGACGGTCGGGAGCGACTCGTGGTGGCCCTGCGCAAGCTCGCCGAGAGCGACCAGCTCAGCGAACCCGCCGTCGCCGCGGCGCTGCTGTCGCCGGCGGCCACCGAGCCCGATCTCGTGCTGCTGCTCGGTACCTCCGACCGGCTGCCCGAGTCGCTCGTGTGGGAGCTCGCATACGCGGAGATGGTGTACGTCCCGGTCGCCTGGGCCGACCTGCGCGAGCAACACCTGGCCGATGCGATCGAGGCGTACCGACACCGACACCGCCGTTTCGGCGGGCTCGACTAGGCGCCGGTGGCGAACCCCCTCTACCGCGACACGGCGGTCGTGCTGCGCACCTACAAGCTGGGTGAGGCCGACCGGATCGTGGTGCTGCTCACCGAGCACCACGGCAAGGTGCGCGCCGTCGCCAAGGGCGTGCGCAAGACGATGTCGAAGTTCGGTGCCCGGCTCGAGCCGTTGAGCCATGTGAAGCTGCTGCTCTACCAGGGCCGCGAGCTCGACATCGTGAGCCAGGCCGAGTCGGTCGAGACGCTCGCGCCGCTGGTCGGCGACCTCGACCACCTCACCAACGGGCTCGCGATCGTGGAGGCCGTCGACCAGTTGACGATGGACCGCGAGCCGGTGCCGCACATCTACCGAATGCTCGTTGGAGCGCTGCGCACCGTCGCCGAACGCTCGGGCCCGCTGGTGGTGCCAGCGTTCTACTGGAAGCTGCTCGCCTCCGAGGGCGTTCGGCCCGAGCTCGACGAGTGTGTGCGCTGCGGCGCGCCCGAACCGCTGGTCGCGTTCGACGTGCTCGAGGGCGGCGTGCTGTGCCGTTCGTGCCGCACGGGAGCGCCCATCTCGCCCGACGCGCTCGACGTGACCCGCATGATCCTGGGCGGCCGCCTCAACGAGGCGCTCGACCTGCCTGCCGGACCGGTCACCCACGAGGTCGCAGGCCATGCCAACCGGGCGCTCGAGCACCACCTCGAGCGGCGGCTGCGCACCGTGGCGATGTTCGAGGCGCACTGAATCACCCGACCCCGCGTCCGAATCGAACGTCCTGCAGCCCGCGTCGGCCCGTAGCCTGTGGGCCGTGCCAGCGACCGACCTCGACCAGATCGTCAACCTCTGCAAGCGCCGTGGCTTCGTGTACCCCTCAGCGGAGATCTACGGCGGGTTCCGCTCGAGCTACGACTACGGCCCGCTGGGTTCGCTCATGCTGCGCAACGTGCGCGAGGCGTGGATCCGCACGATGGTGCAACAGCGCGACGACGTCGTCCTGATCGACGCGGCGATCCTCGGCCCGCCGGCGGTGTTCGAGGCCAGCGGTCACCTCGCCAACTTCAGCGACCCGCTGGTCGACTGCACGAAGTGCAAGCAGCGGTTCCGTGAGGATCACCTCACCGACCCCGACACCTGCCCGAACTGCGGCTCCAAGAACTCCTTCACCGAGTCGCGTGCGTTCAACCTCATGTTCAAGACCCAGGCCGGCCCCGTCGAGGGGTCGGGGACCGAGGTCTACATGCGCCCCGAGACCGCACAGGGCATGTTCGTCAACTTCGTCAACGTGCTCCAGACCAGCCGCAAGAAGCCGCCGTTCGGCATCGCCCAGGTCGGCAAGAGCTTCCGCAACGAGATCACGCCCGGCAACTTCATCTTCCGCACCCGCGAGTTCGAGCAGATGGAGTGCGAGTTCTTCGTGCCGCCCGCCGACAGCGCGCAGTGGTACGAGTACTGGTGCAACGCCCGGTTCAACTGGTACGTCGACCTGGGCATCCCGGCCGACATGCTGCGCCTGCGCGCCCACGACGCCGACGAGCTCAGCCACTACTCGGCCGGCACCAGCGACGTCGAGTTCATGTACCCCTGGGGCTGGGGCGAGCTCGAGGGCATCGCTCAGCGCACCGACTACGACCTCAAGCAGCACGCGCAGCACTCGGGTGAGAAGCTCGACTTCTTCGACCAGGTCACCAACGAGCGCTACGTGCCGTACGTGATCGAGCCCGCCGGCGGTGTCAACCGTGCCATGGCCGCGTTCCTGCTCGCCGCCTACGACGAGGACGTCGTCAACGACGAACCCCGCCAGGTGCTGCGCCTGCACCCCCGCCTCGCGCCCTACAAGGTGGCGGTGCTGCCGCTCAGCAAGAAGGACACGCTCACGCCGCTGGCGAAGCAGGTGTACGCCACGCTGGCCGACCGCTACATGGTCGACTACGACGAGACCCAGGCGATCGGTCGCCGCTACCGCCGCCAGGACGAGATCGGTACGCCGTTGTGCGTCACGGTCGACTTCGACTCCCTCGAGGACGGTGCGGTCACGATCCGCGAGCGCGACACCACCAACCAGGTGCGCGTGCCGATCGCGGATCTCGAGACCGAGATCCGCGCCCGCCTCGGCTTCTGATCAGCAGCTGACCGTCATCGCTCCTCGACGAGGGGCAGCCGCACCTCGAACGTGGTGCCCTCACCGATCGAACTGGTGACGCTCACTCGACCGTGCATCGCTTCCACGAGCTGCTTCACGATCGCGAGCCCGAGTCCGCTCGAGCTCTCGTGTCGCGCAGGTCGACGTCGGGCGACGTAGAGACGTTCGAACACGTGCGGCAGGTCGGCCGGGTCGATGCCGTGGCCGTCGTCGGCCACCGTCATCACCGCCCAGTTGCCGTCGGCGCCGCGTTCAGCGGTGGTGCGCACCACGACGCCGGTCGTCGCGTACTTCATCGCGTTCTCGATCAGGTTCGCTGCCACCTGGCCGAGACGGTCGTGATCGGCTGACACCGGGAGGGGAGCGCCGCCACCCAGGGAGCGGATCATCAGTCCGCGCTCTGCCGCGTCGGGCTCGAATCCCTCCACCGCGACCGTCGCCAGCTGACCGAGGTCGACCGGTTCGAGGTGCAGCGAGAAGCTCGACGTCTGGAGCTTGGCGAGATCGAGCAGGTCGGCGACGAGTCGCTCGAGCCGGCGGGCCTCCGACGAGATCACCGTGGCAGCTCGCGCCGGGTCGCCGGCGCCGTCGGAGATCGCCTCGGCGTACCCGCGGATCGAGGTGAGCGGTGTGCGCAGGTCGTGGCTCACCGACAGCAGGAACTGCTGCTCCAACGCCCGCGCTCGCTCGAGCGACTCGGCCATCTCGTTGACGTGGCGGGACAATTCGACGAGCTCCTCGCCGGCCCGGCCCGATGGTGTGGGGAGGCGGGTGTCGAGTTCGCCGGCGGCGATGCGTGTCGTGGCCGCCGACGCGGCGCGGATGGGCTGGGTGACGCGGCGTCCGACGAGGATCGCGGCCAACAGAGCGAGCAGGGCCGATGCGATCGCGGCGAGCACGAAGTAGCGGGCGGCCGGGCCGAGCCCGGCGTTCGCTTCCTGCGACAGCACGATGACGCCGGTCCGGTCCTCGGGCAGGTCGAACGGTGCAGCGGCGTGCACGAGGTCGCCGTCGTGACCGCTGTCGACTCGACCCTCTTGCAGGGCCTCGAGGTCGAGCATCGACTCGTCCACGCCGGGCGGCAGCTGGTCGGCATCGATCTCGCCGTCGGGTGACACGGCGAGCACCGCGAACCCGTCGAGGTCGACGACCCGTCGGAGCAGGGTGAGGTTCCGCACCCGTTGACGCTGTTGCTCCTCGGTGAGCTCCTCGCCGTCGGACCCGTCGAAGAACAGGGCGACGTTGGCCGCCGTGTTGAACGCCTGCTCGCGCAGACTGGACTCGGTGTCGGCACGGGCACGCACGTTGGCCAGCACGAGCGTGCCGAGTCCGGCGATCACCAGCGTGGCGGCCACGAGGCCGACCATGAGTACCACGAGTCGACGCGTCATCGCGACCGAGTCTGCACGCGAGTCATGAGCAGATCATGAGCGAGGTGTGAACTCGCACCGGTGGACGGGCCTCCCCGGCGACGCACACCATCACCCGAGCCGGTAGCCCACGCCCCACACGGTGGCGAGCGGCAGGTCGTCGCCCACCTTCTTGCGGAGTTGGCGGACGTGCACGTCGACGGTGCGGTCGTCGCCGAACCAGTCGGCACCCCACACGCCGTCGAGCAGTTGCTGCCGGCTGAGCGCGATGCCCTGGTTGCGGGCCAGATGAGCGAGGAGGTCGAACTCCTTCGTGGCGAGTGCGACCGGGCCGGCGCCCGTGCGCACCTCGCGGCGTGCGACGTCGATCACGATGCCGTCGCCGATCTCGAACGTGGTCTGCTCGGCCGCTGGGGTGGCGACGCCGCGGCGCAGGATCGCCTTCACGCGTGCGACGAGCTCACGAGGCGAGAACGGCTTGGTGACGTAGTCGTCGGCGCCGAGTTCGAGCCCGAGGACCCGGTCGATCTCGCCGTCGCGGGCGGTGAGGAACAGCACCGGCAGCGCTGCGGTCGCCGCCGTGGCGCGGATACGCCGGCACACCTCGAAGCCGTCGATGTCGGGCAGGCCGACGTCGAGCACGCACAGCACCGGCCGGTGCTGGGTGATCAGCTCGAGGCCACGTTCACCGCCGGCCGCCTGGAGCACCCGGAACCCGGCCTCGCGCAGGTACAGGTCGACCAGGTCGGCGATGTTGGGGTCGTCCTCGACGATCACCACGGTCCGCTCGTCCTTGCCGGCCGACGGGATCGCAGGAGAAGTGGGGTCGCTCGCGTTCGCCACGTCCGACATGGTGTCACGCTGGTACCGTGCCCGGGTCGATCCCCGACCCAGGGGACACGTACGTGAGAAGGAGCATCGGCATGGCCGACATCGGCGTCATCGCGAAGATCACCGCGCAGGACGGCAAGCGTGCCGACCTCGCCGCCGGCCTCCAGGGCGCGCTGGACGCGGCCGAGACCGAGCCCGGCACGATCTACTACCTCCTGCTCGAGGACGCGGTCGACGCGAACGTCCTGTGGATGTACGAGATGTACGAGAACCAGGCGGCGCTCGACAGCCACATGGGCTCCGATGCGTTCAAGGCGCTCGGTCCGGCGATCGGCCCGTTCCTCGCCGCACGTCCCGAGCTCACCTTCTGCAAGCCCATCGGCGGCAAGGGCGCCTGAGCTCGCTCGACGAAAGGGCCCGATGGCCACCTATCTCGACAAGATCCTGGCGCGGCACCGCGAGGTCGCGGCCCTCGACGATCGTCCGCTCGACGACCTGATCGAGCGCGCCCGCGCGATGCCGCCGGCGCGTGGGTTCGCCGCGGCACTCCGGGCCGGCGACGGCCTGCAGGTGATCAGCGAGATCAAGCGGCGGTCCCCGTCGAAGGGCGACCTGAACATCGGTCTCGATCCGGCGGAGTGGGCGGTCAGCTACGAACGTGGTGGCGCCGCGTGCCTCAGTGTGCTCACCGACGTCGAGCACTTCGGTGGGTCCGTCACCGATCTGCAGGCCGCCCGTGCCGCGTGCTCGTTGCCGGTGTTGCGCAAGGACTTCACGGTGTCGGGCCGCGACGTGTGCGATGCGCGGTTGATGGGTGCCGACTGCGTTCTGCTCATCGCTGCGGCGCTGGCCCCGGACGAGCTCGTCGAGTTCCACGGGCTGGCCACGTCGATCGGGCTCGACGTGCTCGTCGAGATCCACGACGAGCACGAGCTCGCCGCCGCACTCGTCGCCGAGGCGACCCTGATCGGGGTGAACCAGCGCGACCTCGTCACCTTCCAGGTCGATCACGATCGGGCGTTGCGGATGGCGGGCGTGATCCCCGACCACGCGGTGAAGGTCGCCGAGAGCGGCGTACGGGGGGCCGAGGACGCGGCCGCGCTGTACGCCGCCGGCTATCACGCAGTGTTGGTGGGCGAGACGTTGGTGACCAGTGGCGACCCTGCGGCCACCATCGGACTGCTGCGCGGCGCGCGCTGACGCACGTCACGTCGGTCTCGCCCAGGAACTCGCGGAACGAATCCTCGTCCGAGCGGGCGCGAGGGGTACCGTTTCCCCTCGTGTTCGTGAAGATCTGCGGGATCACCAATGAGGACGACGCCCTGTTCGCCGTCGCGATGGGTGCCGATGCCGTGGGCTTCGTGTTCGCGCCCTCGACCCGCCAGGTCGCGGCACAGCAGGTGTACGACATCACCCGTCGCCTGCCGCCCGAGATCCTCACCGTGGGCGTGTTCCGTGACGAGCACCCCGATCGTGTGATCGACACCGTGCACCGAGCCGGGCTGAAGGCGGCCCAGCTCCATGGGTTCGAGTCGCCCGGGATGGTCGCCGACGTCGCAGCACAGGTGCGATGGGTGATCAAGGCGGTCGTCGCCGGCAGCCGTGACGCCGCACGGGCCGACGAGTTCGGCACCGACATGATCCTCGTCGATGCGCCCTCGCCCGGCTCGGGGCAGGTGTTCGACTGGTCCTTGCTCGCCGACCTGCCCGAGGGGCCGCGCTACATCCTCGCCGGCGGCCTCGACCCCGACAACGTCGGTCTGGCCGTCGCCACGGCCAATCCGTGGGGTGTCGACGTGTCGAGCGGGGTCGAGCGCAGCCCGGGCCGCAAGGACCCCTTGAAGGTGAAGGCCTTCGTCGAGCGGGCGCGAGCAGCGGCACCGGAGCGTCACATCGGGCCCGACGAACTGCCCTACGACTGGGCCGACGAGCTCTGATCCCCAACGGTTCGGACGCCGGTCGACCGGTCCGGCCCCGTACAGCAGATCCCCGCATCCAGTCCCGCTTCAGCCCCATCCATTCCCCGATCCCAGCCCCCCTCCCTTGGAGACGACATGACCCTCATGGCAGAACCCTCGTCCACCGGCCGCTTCGGCGAGTTCGGCGGTCGCTTCGTGCCCGAGACCCTGGTGCCCGCGTGCCAGGAGCTCGAGGTGGCGTTCCGCGAGGCCTGGGCGGATCCGTCGTTCCGGCTCGAGCTGCACGAGATCCTGCGCGACTACGCAGGCCGTCCGTCGATCATCACCGAATGCAAGAACCTCGGTCGTGAGCTCGGCATCCGATTGGTGCTCAAGCGCGAGGACCTCAACCACACCGGCTCGCACAAGATCAACAACGTGCTCGGTCAGACCCTGCTCGCCAAGCGCATGGGCAAGAAGCGGATCGTCGCCGAGACCGGCGCCGGTCAGCACGGTGTCGCCAGCGCCACAGCTGCTGCGCTGATGGGCCTGGAGTGCAAGGTGTACATGGGTGCGGTCGACGTGGAGCGTCAGGAGCTCAACGTGTTCCGCATGCGGCTGCTCGGCTCGGAGGTCGAGGCCGTCCAGAGCGGCAGCCGCACCTTGAAAGACGCTGTCAACGAGGCGATGCGCGACTGGGTGGCCACCGTCGAGAGCACCCACTACTGCCTCGGGTCGGTCATGGGTCCCCATCCGTACCCGTGGATGGTGCGGGAGTTCCACCGCGTGATCGGCGACGAGGCCCGCGAGCAGTGCCGCGCTGCGTACGGGGCGGACCCCGACGTCGTGGTCGCGTGCGTGGGTGGCGGCTCGAATGCGATGGGCATCTTCAGTGGGTTCGTCGACACCGACGCCCGCCTCGTTGGCGTCGAACCGGCGGGCGGTGCCGCCGTGGGGCGCGGTGTGCCCGGTGTGGTGCACGGCATGCGCAGCTATCTCATGCAGGACGAGTACGGCCAGGTGCAGGAGGCCCATTCGATCTCGGCGGGTCTCGACTATCCAGGTGTCGGCCCGGAGCACTCGTACCTGGCGTCGATCGGGCGGGCCGAGTACCCCGCCGTCACCGACGCCGAGGTGATCGACGCGTTCCAGCTGCTCGCCCGCACCGAGGGCATCATCCCGGCGCTCGAATGTGCACACGCACTGGCCTGGATCGCCCGCGAAGCCCATGCGTTCCAGGGGAAGACCGTGTTGATGAACCTGTCCGGCCGCGGCGACAAGGACGTCGCCCAGATGATGGAGATCCTGAAGTGAGCCAGACGCCCGCCGCCCCCGGGTCCACCGCCTATGGGCGCATGGAGCAGAGTTTCCGAGACAAGCGTGCAGCCGGCCGCAAGCTGCTGGTGCCCTACATCACTGGCGGCCTGCCGGGTTGGGAGGACGCGCTCCGCGCCGCGGTCGCCGCCGGCGCCGACGCGATCGAGATCGGCATCCCGTTCAGCGACCCGGTGATGGACGGCCCGGTGATCCAGGAGGCGTCGCAGCGTGCGCTCGACGCCGGGGCGACGCCGGTGTCGATCTTCGACCAGGCCCGATCGCTCGACGTCGACGTGCCGCTCGCGGTCATGTGCTACTACAACACCGTCCACCACGCTGGCCACCATCGCTTCGCCGAACAGTTGGTGGCCGCCGGCGTGTGTGCCGCGATCGTGCCCGACCTGCCGCTCGAGGAGAGCGGACCGTGGTGCGAGGCCGCCGATGCCTCGTCGATCGAGACCGTCATGCTCGCTGCACCGACAGCACCCGACGACCGACTGCCCCGGGTGTGTGCCCGGGCGCGCGGCTTCGTCTACTCGGTCGGCCTGCTCGGTGTGACGGGCGAACGCAGCGCGCTCGCCGCCACGGCGACCGCGCTCGCCACGCGGCTGAAGGCCGTGACCGACGTGCCGGTGCTCGTCGGCGTCGGCGTGTCGAACGCTGCGCAGGCTCGCGAAGCGGTGCAGGTCGCCGACGGGGTGGTGCAGGGCGCGTCGGTGGTCCGTCGGCTGCTCGAGGGTGGCGCCGAGGCCGTGGGGGAGTACATCGCCGAGGTCCGCGCCGCCATCGACGACTGATCGACGACTGATCGACGACCGATCGACGACTGATCGACGACCGATCGACGACTGATCGACGCAGGTCAGCGATGGTGATCACGCACCGCACTTGCATTGAGCACGAAAAGTGGCATCCGCCGCTGGGTCCGCTCCGTAGACCATCATGAGCCGCCGATGAGGCGGATCGTGAACCACAAGGAGCCCCCACCATGATCACGTCGATCTCTCGCAAGATCGTTGCCGTCGGTCTGGCCTCGAGCCTGTTCGTCCTCGCCGCCTGCGGCGACGACGAGGAGAGCACCGAGGCGACGACCGCCCCGACCGTTGCTGCCACCACCCCCGTCACCGACGAGGCCATGGCCGAAGGTGACATCGTCGCCGTCGCCAGCGCCAACCCGAGCTTCACCACCCTCGTCGCCGCCGTCGGCGCCGCCGGCCTGGTCGAGACGCTGCAGGGCCCCGGGCCGTTCACCGTGTTCGCCCCCACCAACGACGCCTTCGCCGCCCTGCCGGCCGGCCTGGTCGACGCCCTCCTCCTGCCGGAGAACAAGGACGCCCTGACGCAGATCCTCACCTACCACGTGGTGGCCGGCAAGGTCATGGCCGCCGACGTCGTGGCCGGCGACGTGCCCACGGTGCAGGGCACCAACATCACCATCACCACCGATGGCGGCGTGAAGATCTTCGATGCGAACGTCGTGCAGACCGACGTCGAGGCGAGCAACGGCGTGATCCACGTCATCGACCAGGTGCTGGTCCCGGACGGTCTCGACATCGAGGCACTGCTCGGCTGAGCCGTTCGTGTGTCGGGGGTGTCCTCCCCGGCTCCCGACACCAACGATGCGTACGAGGGCCCTTCGGGGCCCTCGTGTCGCGTCCGGCCTGCCCCCGGCGCGCGAGCATGCGCTGCGGCGATGGCAGTGCCGGCCGGCGGCGAGGACCGCCGGTCGATGATCCTCGTTCTCAGTCGCGATGCGTGCCAGACTGGACGCGTGGCGGCCGACGAGTGCGAACTGTGCGAAGCGGCGCGGCTCACCGAGTGGTACCACGAGGACGACTCGTGCTGGGTGGCCGAATGTGAGGCCTGCTTCGTGCCGATGGTGGTCTGGAAACGACACGACCCGAACCCCCCTGAGGAGGTTCGGGTCGTGTTGTATCAGCGATTGTCAGCGGTCGCCGATCGGCTGTTCTCGGGTGAGTACTGGATCGACGATCGTCTGCGCAGCATCCCCGGGCACTACCACGCTCACGCGAGGCGGCGTCCGAGGTAGCTGGTCACTGCGGGCGGCTTCCGAAGCGCTTCATAATTCTCCTTTGATGTCGGCGTGACGCTCGACACGACGGCTGTCGACGCAGACCCGGAGGGACCCCGAAGCTGCGACGGGTCACCGGCACGTCGAACGCTGAGAGCGAGAGTAGCACCGAGTGTGGTCGTCCTTGCAAGGGGCTTGACGAAGATTTCGTGCCATCTTGAACCTGCTGTCGGGGCAGGCGGGCGACCCGACGCGCACGCAGCGTGACCAAATCGGCCCGATCTGCGGCTACTCTGCCGCCCATGCTCACCGAGGGTCACCCCGCTCCCGACGTCGCGCTCCTCAACCAGAACGGCGAGAGCGTTGACATCACCACGTACCGTGGCAAGAACGTGCTCGTGTACTTCTATCCCAAGGCGGACACCCCGGGGTGCACCCAGCAGGCGTGTCTGTTGCGCGACGCACGTCCGCAGCTCGGTGACTCGGTCGTGATCGGGATCAGCCCCGACAAGGTGCCCGCGCTCGCACGGTTCCACACGAAGTACGGACTGAACTTCGATCTGCTCAGCGACACCGACCATGCCGTGGCCGAGGCATTCGGCGTGTGGCAGGAGAAGAAGAACTACGGCAAGACCTACATGGGCATCGTGCGCTCCGCATTCTTGATCGGTCCCGACGGCATGCTGCGCAACGTCTGGTACAAGATCAGCCCCAAGGACACGCCCGTGAAACTGCTCGACGCGTTGGGCCTGGCGTGAGCGACGCACCGGTGTCGCTGCCCCGGCCAGCCGATCTGCTCCCGCACCGGCCGCCGTTCCTGTTCGTCGACGAGGTCGTCTCGCTCGAGGCCGGCCAGTCCGCCACCGGGCGCTGGCACCTCACCGGTGACGAGTGGTTCTTCGGCGGTCACTTCCCCGGGCGCCCCACTCTGCCCGGTGTGCTCATGTGCGAAGCGATCGCCCAGATGGGCGCGATCGCCGTGCTCGCCGACGCCCGGTTCGCCGGCAAGCTCCCGCTGTTCGGTGGGCTCGATGGTGCACGGTTCCGCCGGCAGGTGGGCCCCGGTGACACGCTCACCCTCGAGGTGCAGCTGGGCCGGATGTCGGCCCGGGCCGGCAAGGGCGCCGGCCGGGCGCTGCTCGGCGACCAGGTGGCCTGCGAGTGCGAGCTGATGTTCGTGCTCGTCGATGCCTGATCCGGGCGCCTGACCCGAGGGCCTGATCCGGCCGCCTGCATCAGGCGGCGCTGAGCCAGTACGGCGCCGCCACCAGCGTGCAGTGCGGGCACGGGCGCGCCTGGTGCACGAGATGTGCGGGCGAGACGAGGCCGTGCACGTCGGCGACGTACTCGAACATCATCGGATCGTCGCACGGCGTGCCGAGGTAGGTCTCGACCAACTCGATGAGGCCGCCGTTCTCGGGGCAGTCGATGCGCGTGTGGGCGACCTCGGGGTGGTCGACGTCGAAGAACACGTGGTGCACGGCGGGCGTCGCGGCGGGGCGGTCGGCCGACCGGGTCGAACGGGCGTGGGCGGAGCGGAAGGTGAGAGCCATGCCCGCATCATGCGATGGGGGTGTGACACCGAACATCGCCGCCGAGGACGGCGCCCTCGGGGACCGGGCCCAGGGCCCGGGGGTCAGGCCCCCGGACCGAGGATCACGGTGCCGTTGTGGCCACCGAAGCCGAAGTTGTTCGACATCACCGGACCGGGCTCCCACGCACGGGGTGCCCCGGTGACCAGATCGATCGCGACCTCGTCGAGCACGTCGTTGGTGTTCGCCGTGGCAGGGATCAGGCGGTGCTGCATCGACAGCAGTGCCGCGATCGCCTCGAGTGCGCCGGCGGCACCGAGTGCGTGCCCCGTGACGCCCTTGGTCGACGTCATGGGCGGCATCGCGTCGGCGAACACCGCGCCGACGGCCGCGGCCTCGGCCGCGTCGTTCAACGGCGTGGACGTACCGTGCGCATTGATCTGCTTGATGTCGGCGGGGGAGAGGCCTGCGTCGGCGAGCGCGAGGTTCATGCAGCGCACCGCGCCGACGCCTCCCGGTGACGGGGCGGTGATGTGGTGGGCGTCGGCCGTGCTGCCGGCGCCGAGCACCTCGCCCACGATGTTCGCGCCGCGGGCGACCGCCGCGTTCCACTCCTCGAGCACCAGCACGCCGGCGCCCTCACCCATGACGAAGCCGTCGCGCTTGGTGTCGAAGGGCATGCTGACGCCCGTGGACGACAGCGCCGTCATGTTCGCGAAGCCGGCCACGCCGGTGAGGGTGATGCAGGCCTCGGACCCTCCGGTCACCATCGCGTCGCACATGCCCCAGGCGATGAGGCGGGCGGCGTAGCCGATGGCGTGGGTGGATGCTGCGCAGGCGGTCACGATGGTCTCGTTCGGGCCCTGCAGCCCGTAGCGCATCGAGATCGACGCGCCCGAGGCGTTGGCCATGAGCATCGGGATGAGGAATGGCGACACGCGGCGGTCACCCTTCTCCAGACGGATCTGCACCTGCTCCTCGAGCGTGTGCAGTCCACCGATGCCCGAGGCGAAGATCGTGCCGAAACGGGTGGGATCGACGTCGGGTCGCCCGGCGTGCTCGAACGCCTCGGCAGCCGCCGCGACGGCGAACTGCTCGACACGGTCGGCGCGGCGGGCTTCCTTCGGGTTCTCGAACCAGGGGAGCGGATCCCAGTCGGCGATCGACGTGGTGCGGCCGTCGGTGAGGCCGGGGCCGAGCAGGCCCTCCCAGAAGGCCTGCTTGCCGTTGCCGCACGGGGCCACCACGCCGTAGCCGGTGATGGCCACCCGGCGGGCGCGGCCCTCCATCAGAGCTTGCCGACGACCAAGTCGAACGCCTGGCCGACGGTCTCGACGCCTTCGAGGTCCTCTTCGGGCACCTCGACGCCGAACTCCTCCTCGAGCGCCATGATCAGCTCGACCAGGTCGAGGCTGTCGGCGTCGAGATCGTCGCCGAACTTCGCCTCGGGCACGACGGCGGCCTCGTCGACGGAGAGCACCTCGACGGCGCACTTCTTGAAGCGGGCGAACAGTTCCTGATCCACGGGATCTCCTTGCTGAGTCGTCCCGAACGGGGACGACGGTGGTGGTGAATGGAGGTTAGTGGCCCATCCCCAGACCGCCATCGACAGGGATGACGGCACCGGTGATGTAGCCCGCATCGGCGGAGGCGAGGAACGCCACCACCCCTGCGATCTCGTCGGGCGTGGCCATACGTCCGAGCGGCACGGCCGCGGTGAGCTCGGCGAGACGCTTCTCGCCGAGCGCAGCGGTCATGTCGGTCTCGACGGGACCGGGAGCGACGACGTTGACGGTGATGCTGCGCGAGCCGAGCTCGCGTGCCAGCGATCGGGCGAGGCCGACGAGGCCCGCCTTGGACGCCGCGTAGTTCGCCTGGCCGGCTGACCCCAGCAGGCCCACGACGGAGGACATGAGCACGATGCGGCCGGAGCGAGCGCGGAGCATGCCCTGCGCAGCGCGCTTGCACACTCGGTAGGCACCGGTGAGGTTGGCGTCGACGACGGAGGTGAACTGCTCCTCGCCCATGCGCAGGAGTAGGCCGTCCTTGGTGATGCCGGCGTTGGAGACGAGCACCTCGACCGGTCCGAACTTCTCCTCGACGGTCTTGAAAGCAGCGTCGACGCTCTCGGCCGACGTGACGTCGCACGGCACGCCGAAGAGGCCGTCGGGCGGCGGGGAGGAGTTGTAGGTGACGGCGACGTCGTCGCCGAGCTCGGCGAAGCGGCGCGCGCACGCCAATCCGATGCCACGGGCGCCGCCCGTGACCAGCACGGTCCTGCTCACGCACCACCCCAACGGAGCACGGCGCTCGCTGCCGTCATCCCGGCGCCGAATCCGACCAGGAGCACCAGGTCGCCCGGCTGGACGCGACCGGCATCGAGACCGTCGGCGAGGGCGAGCGGGATGGACGCCGACGACGTGTTGCCGGTGCGGTCGAGCACGATCGCGCACTTGTCCATCGGGATCCCCAGTCGCTGGCACGACGCCTCGATGATGCGGATGTTGGCCTGGTGGGGCACGACCATGGTGATCTGATCAGCCGTGACGCCGGCTGCGGCCATCGACTTGGTGGCGGAGTCGACCATGATGCGCACCGCGCGACGGAAGACCTCCTTGCCCTCCATCTGGATGTAGCCGCCGACCTCGCTGTAGAGGAACCGTTCGGCGTTGCCGTCGGCGTCGAGGTCCCAACCGAGCAGCTGACCCGGGCCGTCGCACGCCTCGAGCACCACGGCGCCCGACCCGTCGGCGAACAGGATCGCGGTGTTGCGATCGGTCCAGTCGGTGATTCGGGCGAGGCTGTCGGTGCCGATGCAGAGGATCTTCTTCGCTCCCATCGAGATCAGGCCGTGGGCGGTGACGAGGCCGTACATGAAGCCGGAGCAGGCGGCGTTCACGTCGAACGCGCCGCACTTCAGACCCAGCAACGCTGCGACACCGGGTGCGCTCGCGGGCACCGTGCGGTCGGGCGTCGTGGTCGCGAGGATCAACGTGTCGATCTCGGCGGGATCGACGCCGGACATCTCGATGGCCTTGCGGCCGGACTCGACCGACAGATCGGTGGTGGTGCCACCCACGTGACGCTGGTGGATGCCGGTGCGCTCGACGATCCAGTCGTGGTCGGTCTCGAACATGCCCTCGAGATCGTGGTTGGTGAGGATCTTCGGCGGGAGGGCGGTGCCCCAACCGGTGATGACGGCGCCGCGGACGCCCTGCGGAACGGCCGGCACGTCAGGCCGTCCTCAGCCAGGCGATGGGCTGGCGTGGCGTGACACGTTCGCCCGAGACCGCGATGTAGCTCTGCAGGACGCCGGCGAAAGCCGAGCGGACCTCGGTGTCGCCGATGTGGCCGATGATCGTGCCGACGACGATGCGGGCGCCCTCGCCGAGGCCGGCGATCGGCTCGAACACGCCGGCGCCCGGGCTGACGACGAGCCGCTCCGACGCGAACAGGTGCTCGCCCTCGTGGGCGGTGGCGGTGCGTGCCGGTGCGCTGCCCACGAAGTCGAGCAGCTTGTCGAGGTCGTCAGGGGTGGAGATCGCGATCGTGCGGGCGGCGTCGACGGTGCGCTTGGCCATGCCGGTGAGCACACCGCCGGGACCGAGTTCGACGAAGTCGGTGACGCCGAGCGATGACAGTTCGAGGAGGCAGTGCTTCCAGCGGACCGGGCTGCTCAGCTGCGCCGACAGCAACGACGACCAGTCGGCGCCGAGATCGTGGGCGAGGGCATCGACGTTCGAGACGACGGGCACTTCGGTGTCACGTGGGTTGGCCTCGGCGATGGCCTTGCGGAGCCGGTCGCGTGCGGGCGCCATGAACGGTGTGTGGAACGCGCCCGACACCTGCAGTGGCATGACCTTCTTGGCGCCGAGCTCCTTGGCGTGCACGCTCGCCGCAGCGACGCCTTCTGGCGAACCGGCGATGACGACCTGCCCAGGAGCGTTGAAGTTGGCGACCCACACGTCGCTGTCGGCCCGACGGCAGGCGACCTCGACGAGATCGTCGTCGAGGCCGAGCACGGCGGCCATGGTGCCGGGGTTGTCGTGGCCGGCCTCGTGCATCGCATCCGCGCGTTCGCAGACGAGGCGGACGCCTTCGTCGAAGCCGAGGGCGCCGGTGGCGGTGAGTGCGGTGTACTCGCCGAGGCTGTGACCCGCACAGAAGCTGGGTTCCACGCCGAGACGCTCGACGGCGTCGAGGACGATCAGGCTGGAGACGAACGTGGTGAGCTGCGCGTTGCGGGTGTCCTTCAGCTCGTCGGCATCGGCGTCGAGGAGGAGGCGGGCCACGTCGCGGTCGGCCACGGCCGACGCTTCGTCGACGAGCTCCCAGCTCTCGTGATCGGCCCACGGGCGACCCATGCCGGGCCGCTGTGAACCTTGCCCCGGAAACGTGAATGCAAGCATCGTCTTTCCACCCTAGACGGTGCGCGAGAGGGGCTCGGTACTACCCATCGGTAACCCCGCGTCACGCGGGGTGCACCGCCGGACCCGGCCGCGAGGGCGGCAGCGGCCGGGTTCGGAACCGTTCGCAGGTGGATGACCGTTCGGTCGAGGGTCGGGTCAGGCGAGGGCGGCGTCGATCGCGGCGCGCAGTTCGGGTGCCTCGGGGGCGACCATGGGGCTGAACCGGGTGACCGTGCCGTCGGCGGCGATGAGGAACTTCTCGAAGTTCCAGCGGATGTCGCCGGTGTGGCCCTCGGCGTCGGCGGCCTGGGTGAGCTCCTGGTAGATCGGGTGGCGACCGTCGCCGTTCACCTCGATCTTCTCCATCATCGGGAACGAGACGCCGTAGGTGGTGGAGCAGAACGTCTCGATCTCCTCGGCCGAACCGGGCTCCTGGCCGCCGAACTGGTTGCACGGGAAGCCGACGACGGCGAGGCCGGCGGAGCTCAGATCCTTCTGGAGCTGCTCGAGCCCGGTGTACTGCGGGGTGAGGCCGCACTTCGATGCGACGTTGACGGCGAGGATCGCCTTCGCACCAAGCGAGCCGAGCGTCGTCTCGTCGCCGCGCAGGGTGTGGATGGGGAGGTCGTGGATGCTCATGGGCCGAGTCTCGCACGTGGGCCGCCGACGGGCGGCCGGACCGAGGATCGCGACGGCTAGCCTGTCGCCGTCACTCGCCCGAGTGGCGGAATGGCAGACGCGACGGACTCAAAATCCGTTGTCCGAAAGGGCGTGTGGGTTCGAGTCCCACCTCGGGCACCGAACCAGTTCTCCCGACGGACGTCCGCCGGGCACCTCGACCGGCTCTGGTCATCGGGATTCTCCGGACGACGTAATCTGCGGCCCTGCCCGCAGGAGGAGTCAGTTCTCATGACCACGATCGTCATCGGCGTCACCAACCACTCGAGTGCGCTCGCTGCCTGCAACCGGGCGTTCGAACTCGCCCGGCCAGGTGACCAGATCCACCTCGTGTTCGCCGTGGGTGGGCGCGGCGCGGAGGCAGACACGGCCGAGCGTCACGCCGACGGCCTGCTCGAGACGCTGCAGCTGTCGTCGAAGCGCCCAGTGTCGGTGCACACGGTCCGTGACGAACCGCACCAGGCGATCCTCGACGTGGCGGCACGAACCAAGGCCGACCTCATCGTGATCGGCAACCGGGGCATGGTCCGCAACGGTCGCTTCACGAAGGCCGCGCCGGCACGGGTGCTGCGTGGCGCGACCTGCTCGGTGCTCGTCGTCGACACGAGCGACACTGCGCCTGCCTGAACCCGTCACGCAGGTCGACCGGTTGGCGGTCGATCCCTCAGACGTCGTTCAACCCTGCGCCTTCACGTACGCCACGATCGCGTTGGCGTGACCGTGGCCGAGGCCGTGCTCGCTCTTCAACCAGCCGACGGTCTGCATGTGCTGTTCGGTGCCGTGGGTGCGCACCAGGTCGAGCCAGTGCTCGATGGGCTGACCGTAGGTCTTCTCGATCGAGGGGAAGTACGAGGCCGGGCCCTTGACCTTGGCCGGTCCGGTGCTGTCGTTGCTCATGGTCGTTCCTCGTGTCACGGGCGGGTTCGGCGGATCGCACCTCGGACGAGCCATCGGTGTCGGAATCATCGCAGAACCGACGTGCGCCACAGTGGTGCCGCGCCCGGCTCGGTATGGTCCCGGCCATGAAGCGCAGGGAGAAGGCGGACCGGATCGGTGAGATCCTCGACGAGCTCTACCCGGAGACCCCGATCCCGCTCGACCACACCGATCCGTACACCCTGCTGGTCGCAGTCGCCCTGTCTGCCCAGACCACCGACAAGAAGGTCAACCAGGTCACGCCGGCGCTGTTCGCCGTGGCCGACACCCCCGAGAAGATGGCTGCCCTCGGCCCCGAGCGGATCCTGTCGATCATCCGCGAGGTGGGGCTCGCGCCCACCAAGGCCAAGAACCTGTGGACCGCGGCGAACCAGATCGTCGACGCGGGCGGCGAGGTGATCCCCGACTGGACATTCCTCGAATCGCTCGCCGGTGTCGGCCACAAGACCGCGAGCGTGGTCATGTCGCAGGCGTTCGGCGTGCCGGCCTTCGCGGTCGACACCCACATCCACCGGCTCGCGGCGCGGTGGGGTCTCTCGAACGGCACGACGGTCGAGCGCACCGAACGCGACCTCAAGGCCGTGTTCCCGGCCTCCACCTGGAACGCGCGTCACCTGCAGATCATCTTCTTCGGACGCGAGTACTGCCCGGCGCTGCGTCACGACCTCACCATGTGTCCGATCTGCGGGTGGGCGGCGACGCTGAAGCGCATCCGCGCCGAAACCCGCTGACCCACCCGCAGCCCGGCAGCCCAGGAGCGTCGGTCGCGACCGATGGTCCGGGACGAGCGAAGTTCATCCGAGATTCTCGCGTCCGACGCGCCGCCGACGTGGTGCGGCACCATCATCGATCCCATGGCAGGCGCTCGCACCGGACCGATTCGTCGCCGGCGGCCAGCCGCGCTGGCGTTGTCGGTCGCGCTCGCGACCGCATGCACGCCGGGTGCGCCCGATGTCGAGCAGGTGTCGCCCGTGGCGACCATCGATCCCACCGGGAACGTGTCGGCGCCGACGACCGGCTCGGCGATCGAGCCGATGGATGGGGGAGTACCGGTGGCGGGGCCGAGGGGCGTGACCGAACCGATCATCCCCGCGCTGCCGCCGATGACGTCCATCGCGACGCCGGAGGTCGACGACGCCGATGCCAGTCGAGTGCTGCTCGTCGGCGATTCGACGATGCTCACGATCCGACGGTACGGCGCGCTGGGCGCGCTGCGCGGCTTCGACGTCACCTACGAGGCGGCGTCGTGCCGCACGCTCGCGGTGCCGTCGTGCGGTCCCGAGCCCAGGCCGACGAACGCGCTCGAGGTGATCACCACCGCGAGCGGCCCGTTCGACGTGGTGGTGGTGATGGCGGGGTACGACGAGTGGTGGACGTCGTTCCCGTCGAGCTTCGACGCCGTGGTCGACGCGGCACGCTCGCAGGGCGCCGAACACATCGTGTGGCTCACGTTCCGGGAGGGTGTCGGCTACACGGCGCCCGACGGCTCGACCGCGAACGAGGCGTTCGTGAAGAACAACGAGACGCTCCGGACGAAGGTCGCGAGCGGCGCCGTTCCAGATGTGATGCTCGCGGACTGGTTCGCGTACACCACCCCGCCCGGCGACTGGTTGGCGCTCGACGGCATCCACATCACCGAGCCCGGTGCGTTCGGTCTCGCCGACTACCTCTCGCGAATCGTCGCTCACCTCGACGGCAGACCGTGCCCCGTCCCGCTCGACATCGGGTTGCCGGCCGGGTCGCCGTGCCCGCACCCCGACACGCATGCCCGGCCCGCCGACATCGGTGCCTTGTACGGGTAGACGCGGCACGGCCCCCACCACTCGGGTGGAGGCCGCGCCGCCCAGCAGGTGGGGAGGGACCGGGATGTGGCCTGCGGGAGGTGGGAACCGGGGCGGATCAGGCGGCGGCCGTCGCCTCGATCGCCTCGGGAGCCGTGGGCCGCTGGCCGACCTGGATCTTGCGCGGCTTCGCTCGTTCGGCCACGGGGATGCGGATGGTGAGCACCCCGTCGTGGAGGTCGGCCTCGAGGTGCTCGAGATCGAGCCCGTCGCCGAGTTGGACCTGTCGGCGGAAGGTGCCGGCGCGGCGCTCGGCGACGTAGGACTGATCGCCGTCCTGGCGTTGCCAGGTGCGCTCGGCCGCGACCGTGAGGACGTTGCGCTCGACGGTGATGTCGAGGTTCTCCGTCTTCACGCCCGGCAGATCGAAGTACACCCAGACGTCGGTGCCGCGCCGGAAGGCGTCCATCGGCATCGCTGCCGTGTGCTGCCCGTCGATCGGGCGGCCGAACGGACGACCGAAGAGGGCCTCGAACTCGCGGATCGGATCGTGCTGAATCGACATGGGAATCACCTCGTGTGATGGAGATGGATCTGATCGGTGGCGCCGTCGGGAGGTGACGGCACTGCACATAATCTACTCGATTATGTTGAGTGTCAAGTGTCGGATGTGTCACACTGGCGCCGTGATCACCGACCCCGATCCGTCCGTCGCCGATCCGTCTGTTCCGTCCGTCGCCGGCATGCAGCATCGGATCGAGCAGTGGCTCGCCGGGATCACGTCGATCAACACCCGGCAGGCGTACCGGCGTGATCTCGAGGTGTTCGTGGGCTGGCTCGGCGACACCGGGGTGGCCTCGCGTGGCGTGACCGGCGCCGATGTCGACGCCTTCCGGATCGCCTGTGAGGCGGCGGGTTCGAGCGCGGCGACGGTCCGCCGGCGCCTCGCCGCGGTGTCGTCGTTCTACCGATCTCTCGGCGGTGGTGCCGGGGCGAACCCGGTCGGTTCGATCGAGCGACCGCGACGCGACTCGGACGGCGGCGTGCCCGACGACGTGCTCGACCGGGCGTCGATCGTCGCGCTGTGGGGCGCGGCCAACGACACGGGCGGCAAGGCGGCCGTGCTGGTGTCGCTGCTGTTGTTCGACGGGTTCACGACGCCGCGGATGCTGCGTCTCGACGTCGCCGACCTCGAGCTCGGCAGGGCACCGATGACGATCGCAGACGACGGCGTCCGCATCACCGTCGATCCCCGAACGGCGCTCGCGGTGCGCAGCTACCTCGGCCAGCGGCGCAATGGGCCGTTGCTCCTCGGCGACCGCACGGTGGGGGCGCCCGAGCGGCTCACGCGCTTCGGCGTCGACTATCTCGTGAAGCAGGTGGGTCGGCGGGCCGGCCTCGAGTCGGGGCTCACGGTCACGACGGTGCGGCGGAGCGTCGCCCGTGCGGCTGCGTCAGCCGGCGAGGCCGCGCAGCACGACGTCGAGCATCGCGTCGATCGCTGAACCGAGGTCGCCGCCGACGTCGTCGATCACGTCCGGCTGCGCCAGGTGCACGGTGCCGGACAGCAGCACCGCGGCGACCACCGAGGCGTTCACGTCGCGTATCTCCCCGCGCTCGATACCGCGGGTGACGAGGCGTTCGATGATCGTGACCGCGAACCGGAAGTGACGGTCGAGCAGCCGGTGCGCGCCAGGGGTGTCGGTGAGGTCGTCGTACGCCGCCGAGCGGAAGGCGTAGTCCGTGTTCGCCGTGACGTACTGACGGAGCTGCTCGGTCGCCGTCGCTGCCGGGTCGATCGCCGCGATCGCCTGTCGTCCGATGCGGTGCATGAACCGGTCGAGCACGAGCAGCAGCAGCTCGTCCTTCGACGGGGCCAACTCGTACAGCGTGCGTCGGGAGCAGGTGAGCCGCGCGGCGAGTTCGCCGATCGTGAAGCCCGAGAGGCCGTCGTCGCGCACGATCGCCTCGAGTCCGTCGAGCACCTCGCGGTGTCGTGCGCCGAGCCGTTCCTCAGCCGTGGTCGACAGCAGCGGTCGAGGAGCGCCGGCGAACAGCACGTGCAGCTCGTCGTGGGAGTCGTCCCGATGGGCGGTGTCGAGCCCGCTCGCGTCGTCGATCGGCATGCACGAACCCTACGCGGGCGCGTGCGTCGGCCCTGGCGCTCGCGACGTCCGACCGGAGCGGAGTCGGTGGCGGCCGGGCAAGATGCCGGCATGCACGCCGACCTCTCCGCCATGTTCGACCTCTCCGGCCGCACCGCCATCGTCACCGGAGGATCCCGCGGATTGGGTCGAGCGATGGCACTCGGGTTCGCGAAGGCCGGTGCGAACGTCGTGATCGCGAGCCGCAAGCTCGAGTCCTGCCAGGCGGTCGTGGCCGAGGTCGAGGCGCTCGGGGGAGCCGGGCTCGCGGTCGCCACGCGCATGCAAGAGCCTGACGACGTCGCCGCCCTCGTCGCCGCGACCGTCGAGCGTTTCGGTGGCATCTCGATCGTCGTGAACAACGCGGCGACGGTGCTCGACCGGCCGCTCGACGGGGTGGAGCCGGCCACGTTCGCCGGCGCCTTCGGCACCAACCTGCTCGCCCCGATGCTGCTCGTGCAGGCGGCCCGGCCTCACCTCGCCGCGAGCGGTCACGGTGCCGTGCTCAACATCATCTCGATCGCCGCAGATCGGGCGACGCCCGATCGCTACTACTACCCGCCGGTGAAGGCAGCGCTCGCGCAGGTGACGCGGTCGATGGCGCGCGATCTCGCCGGCGAGGGCATCCGCGTGAACGCGATCTCGCCCGGGACGTTCCGCACCGACATGGTGACGAAGGCCTTCGACGACCGCACGCTCGACGCGGTGGCACGCTCGACGCCACTCGGTCGGATCGGTGATCCCGACGAACTGGTCGGCCCGGCCCTGTTGCTGTGCAGCGATGCGGGATCGTTCGTCACCGGCGAGGTGCTCACGGTGGACGCCGGAGCGACCGCCTGACACGTGGTGCGGGCGGGCCACTAGTGGCACGTCGTGTGCCAGAAGATGGTGACCTGCGCTAGCGTCGCCGACGTGAGCACCGACTGGCCCGAACTGTCCCGACGCGCCGCACTGGCATCGCACCGGCTGATCGGCTGGATCTTCTGGGACCCGACCGCGATCGCGAACTACGCGGCGCTCGGCGTGCCGAACGGCATGGGGTACTACATCGCCTCGCGGGCCGCGCCGCTCGCGGCGGCCGGGGATCAGGCGGTGGCGGCGGCGTTCGGCTCGATCCATCCCGACTTCGTGCGGTTCTCCCTCGACCTGTGCCGGACGCACACCACGTTCGCCGACGCCGCGGCCGCGCGAGACGCTGCGGTGGCCGAGGGTCTCCGCCGGCACGTGGCGGAGATCGTCGACGAGCTCGCCACGTTCGCGGCCGACCTGTGGGCGGCCGCGGATGCACTGCCGTCGGCGGGTCGGGTGCTGTTCGCGGCACACCGCCAGTGGCCGCGCCCGTCCGAGGACGACGCGCTCTCGGCGTGGCTCGCGCTGAACTGCATCCGCGAATGGCGCGGCGACATCCACTGGGCGATCCAGGTCGCCGACGGTCTCTCGGGCACCGCGGCGGGGATCCTCGACGGAGCGTGGCGCGACTACGAGGACGGGTGGCTGCCGCGCAGCCGAGGCGCGAACGACGAGATGCTCGACGCGGCGATGGTCGAGCTCGATGCACGCGGCTTCGTCACCGACGGCCGGGTCGACGAGCGAGGCGTGCGCCACCGCCAGTCGCTCGAGGACCGGCTCGACCAGCTCACGATCGCCCCGTGGCAACACCTCGGCGACGCACGCAGCGAGGCCCTGATCGACCTCGTCCTCCCCGTGGCCGACCGTCTCCTCTCGCTGGTCGACGCGACCGCTGGGCCCAACTGGATGCCTGCGGCGCGGCTCCGACGTGCCGCTGCGGCCACGCCGGTCACGCTCGCCTGACCTGTCGTGAAGCCGACGTGGTCGGCGCGATCGTGACCCACGCCACCGCGGTCCGGACGGCACGCGGTCGCCCACGGGTGGACACTGGGACCATGGCCACCTACTCACTTCCCGATCTCGCCTACGACCCGGGTGCGCTCGAACCGCACCTGTCGGCCCGCATCGTCGAGCTCCACCACGGCAAGCACCACCAGGCGTACGTCGACGGCGCCAACACCACGCTCGACAAGCTCGCGGCAGCGCGTGAGGCCGGCGACTACGGCTCCATCGTCGGACTGCAGAAGACCCTCGCCTTCCACGTCGCAGGCCACGTCCTGCACTCGATCTACTGGACCAACCTCGGCCCGGACGGCGGCGACCGTCCGACGGGCGAGCTCGCCGATGCGATCGACGAGCAGTTCGGCTCGTTCGATGCGTTCCGCGCCCACATGACGCAGGCGACCGTCTCCGTGCAGGGTTCCGGCTGGTCGGCGCTCGTGTGGGAGCCCGTCGGCGGGCGGCTGCTCGTCGAGCAGATCGAGGACCACCAGGACCACACGATCCTCGGCATCACACCGCTGCTGTGCATCGACGCGTGGGAGCACGCCTACTACCTGCAGTACGAGAACCGTCGCGCCGACTACGCGAACGCGATCTGGAACGTGGTGCGGTGGAGCGACGTCGCCGCTCGCTTCGAGGCCGCTCGCACCTGACGGTGCGGCCCGCTGCCGACCTCAGAGCAGGTCGGAGACCGGCAGCGGCAGCCGAATGCGCCAGTTCGGGTGGTCGTTCTGCCCGGGCAGGTTCGGCTGCTCGACTGCGACCGCCAGATCGTCGGTGGTGACGAGGCGCAAACTCGACGAACCGGCGAGCAGCACCGCGTTGGCGGCCGCGGCCGCCTCCGCCGCTGTCGTGGCCGCCGGAGCGACAGCGCGCAGCCGGTGGAACACCTCGTCGTCGGCCGCGTCGGCGGGGTCGCCCGACTCGCCCCGTCGCCACACCCCGGCGATCGTGGGCAGGTCGTGCGTGGTGACCGTCGCCAGCGCCGACTCCGGCCATGTCGCCGGCGGATCCTCCTCGAACCACAGCACCTTGGTACCGGCGATCCCGCGAGCGGCGAGTGTCTCTCGCACCTGCAGCTCGACGGTGCCGAGGTCCTCGCCCACCACGAACGCTCCTGCCCGGGTGGCCTCGAGGCAGATGATCGCCAGCAGCTCGTCGGCCGGGAAGCGCACGTAGGCGCCCTCGGTCGGGGAGCCGCCCGCCGGCACCCAGTACTGGCGGAACAGGCCCATCACGTGGTCCATGCGGAGTGCGTGCACCCCGCGGAGCGCGGCCCGCACGGTCTGGATGAACGGCTCGTACCCGGCCGCGCGCAACTTCCACGGCACGAACGGCGGGATGCCCCACTCCTGGCCGGCGGTGTTGAACTTGTCGGGCGGCGCCCCGATCCGCATGTCGAGTGCGAGCAGGTCGCGGAACTCGTGTGCGTCGGCGCCGTTGGGCGAGAAGCCCACCGCGAGGTCGCCGATCACCTGCACACCCGTGGCCGCGACGTCGGCGAGCTGCTGGGCGATTCGCTGCTGGAGCCACTCGTGGAACCGGGCGCGCCGCTGCCACTCCTCGTCCTGCTCGATCGGCCCCAGGTCGGTCGGCCAGTCGCGCCAGTCGGCCAGGAGGATGTCGCAGTGGGCGTTCCATCGTGCGATCGACGACGGCTCGATGCCCGGATGGTCGAACACGTCGAACTCGGCTTCGAGCAGCGACCGCTTGGCGATCCACGCGTCGTCGCGGTCGATGAGCTGGCCGGCGGCGCAGCGAAGCCGCTCGGGCACCGGTGCGTCCATGGCGAGCAGCATCGGGTTCCATGCCCGTCTGCTGCTGGGGTAGTAGGGGCTCGGTTCCTGGGGGAGCGACGGGGCCGGCTGGTGCAGCGGGCTGACGAGGATCGCCGATCCCCCAGCGGCGACCACGCGCTCGGCCAGGGTACGGAGGTCGCGGAGATCGCCGATACCCCACGAACGGTCGCTCCACAGCGCGTAGATCTGGGCGGCGACACCCCAGCCGTGCGGCAGCGGGGGGCAGCGCGTCGGGTGCACGATCAGGCGGGTCGAGGGGCTGCCGTCGACGGGGGTGAGGTCGTGGTAGCCGATGGGCACGTGCCCGGTGAGTTCGTCGACGCGGCCCCACGACGTGCCGTCCTCGAGGGTGAGCGTGCAGGCGTTCCACAGGCGGTGGTGCGTGCCCTGCTCCACGAACCACAGCGGTCGGCCGGGTCGCGGGTCGCCCATCGCAGCCCGGATCCGGTCGCGCACCACGGGGTCGGTCGGGTGCCACACGCCCGCAACGTCGTGATAGCCCTCGGTGATGCCCCAGTCGTCCACAGCCACATCGTGCCAGGCCGGGGTCGGGGTGCGCCGGATCGCCCTACACTTCGGCTGTCATGGGCAAGCGGATCATCGAGCGGCGGTTGCGCAAGACCGCGATGCGGCTGCGGTCGCTGCGCTCCGAGCTCGAGGTGCTCGACGAACAGGTGCTCCACCTGGGTGACGACGCAGCCGACGCCGAGCTGCGCGCGCTCGTGTCGGAGAGCCCGCTGGGCAGCGAACCCCGCGAGGCCCGTGCCCATGCGGATGCGCTGGCGAAGCACCGTGCGCACGTGGTCGACGAGATCCATCGGCTCGAACAGCTGCAGGACACCCTGCTCGACCAGCTCAACCTGGCGTGATCCGGCCGTGATCCGGCCGTGATCGGGTGACAGCCGGGGGCTCAGGCGCGATCGTGCGCACCCACCTGCTTGAATGTCGGCGGGCCCGACTTCTGACCAGTCATGTGAAAGGACGCCATTCGTGACCATCCGTGTGGTGATCGCCGAGGACGAAGCCATCATCCGGCTCGACCTGAAGGAATCCCTCGAGGAAGAGGGCTACGAGGTCGTGGGTGAGGCGGGTCGGGGCGACCAGGCCATCGAGCTCGTCCGTGAGCTGCGACCCGATCTCGTCATCCTCGACATCAAGATGCCGGTGATGGACGGCCTCACGGCGGCACGCACCATCGCCGCCGAGCGCATCTGTGCCGTGCTGATGCTCACCGCATTCAGCCAGCGCGAGATCATCGAGGAGGCCCGCGACGCCGGCGCCCTCGCGTACCTGGTGAAGCCGTTCCAGAAGAACGACCTGATCCCGGCCATCGAGGTGGCCATCGGCCGCTTCCGCGAGCTGCAGGCCCTCGACGGCGAGGTCGACGCGCTGGGTGAGCAGCTCGAGTCGCGCAAGCTCGTCGACCGGGCCAAGGGCATCCTCATGGACGAGTGCGGCTACAAGGAACAGGACGCGTTCACGTTCATCCAGCGCACTGCGATGAGCGATCGCTGCCGTATGCGCGACGTGGCCGACCGCATCATCGCGGGCACCCTGCGTCCTTGATCGCCCGGCCGACCCCATGACCGACGCGCCCGCCACCGCGGCCACCCCGATGAAGGTCCTCCTCCTCGACGGGAACTCGCTCACGTACCGAGCCTTCTTCGCGCTGCCCACCGACATGGCCACGGCCAGCGGCCAGGTCACCAACGCGGTGTTCGGCTTCACGTCGATGCTCATCAACCTGCTGAAGGACCACCGTCCCGACGCGATCCTCGTGGCCTTCGACCGGCCCGAGCCGACGTTCCGTCACGTCGCCAACCCCGAGTACAAGGCCCAGCGCGAAGCCGCGCCCGACATCCTGCGTCAGCAGATGGGGCTCGTCCGCCAGGTGCTCGAGGCGCTCCGCATCCAGATCTTCGAGCTGTCCGGCTGGGAGGCCGACGACATCATCGCCACGATCGCGACCAAGGCCGAGGCCGAGGGGCACGACGTCATCATCGTCACCGGCGACCGCGACAGCTACCAGCTCGTGCACGATCCGCACGTCAAGGTGCTGTACAACCGCCGCGGCGTCAGCGACTACGCGTTCTACGACGAGGCCGGCATCCTGGAGCGCACGGGGGTGACGCCGGCGCAGTACCCGGAGTACGCGGCGCTGCGCGGCGACCCGAGCGACAACCTGCCCGGGGTGCCCGGGGTGGGGGAGAAGACCGCCGCCAAGCTCATCACCACCTACGGCGGACTCGACGGCATCTTCGCCAACGTCGACAAGCAGACGCCGAAGCTTCGTCAGAACCTCGTCGAGAACGAGGCGAAGGCGCGCTCGAACCACGAGATGATGGTGCTCCGGCGCGATGCGCCGGTCGACCCCGATCTCACCACGCTCACGGTCGACCCCGATGACGCCGAGGTGCGGCGACTGTTCGACTTCCTCGAGTTCAAATCGCTGCACGACCGCCTGTACGAGGCGCTCGGTGCCGCAGGCTCGGCCCCGGTGGCGTCCACCGCCGAGGTGCTTCACGCCGAGGTGTGCGAGGCGGCCTCGTCCGCCGAGGCCGCGGCTGCCATCGCTGCGCTGCCCACGCTCGACATCGGTGCCTCGTGGGCGGGCGAGCCCGGCAGGTCGGCGCTCACGGGGCTCGCGATCGTGGTCGACCCGGCGACGGCCGACGTGGTCTGGGTGCCCGAGGCGCTCGCCGGCGATCCGGCCGTGCTCGGTGCGGTCGCAGCCCACCCGCGCGTTCGCGGCCATCACGTGAAGGCGCTGATGCGCAGCATGTTGGGCCACGGGTTCGTGGTCGACGGGCTGCAGCTCGACACGGCCATCGCCGCGTACCTCATCGACCCGGCCGAGACCCGGTACGCAGTCGGCGACCTGCTCGAGAAGTACACCGACTACCAGCTCGCTGCCGCGGTCGATCCCGCCAGCAAGGGCCAGCTCGACTTCGGTGGTGGCGACGACGGTCGCGAGCGGGCCGGGTGCGAGGCGCTCGCCGTCACCCATCTCGCCGACGCGCTCGAGAGCGCGCTCACCAAGCAGGGCATGGTCGAGCTGTACCGCACCATCGAGAACCCGCTCGTGCGGGTGCTCGCCAAGATGGAGCACGTCGGCATCGCCGTCGACGTGGCCGAGCTGCGCGCCCTCAACGAGCGGCTCACCTCCGACTGCGAACGTCTCACCGCCGAGCTGCACGCGATCGTCGGCCGGCCGTTCAACATCAACTCGCCGATCCAGCTGCGCGACATCCTCTACACCGAGCGCGGCCTGTCGCCCGGCAAGAAGACGAAGACGGGTTACAGCACCGACGCGGCGACGCTCGAGAAGCTGCGCGACCAGTGGCCCGAGTTCATCGATCCGCTGCTCACCTACCGCGAGGTCGAGAAGCTGCGCGGCACCTACGGCACCGGCCTGCTGCAGGAGGTGGCCGCCGACGGCCGCATCCACGCGACGTTCAACCAGACCGTCGCCCGCACCGGTCGGCTCAGCAGCGACCAGCCCAACCTGCACAAC
>CAUJET010000040.1 GCA_963169665.1 Actinomycetota bacterium
TCGACGGTTCGGCGGTCGTGTTTGTCGAGCCGTTGGGTAGCGCTGGCCAGTTTGCGACGCGCTGCCTCTCGTTGTTCGGTGACGGGTTGGTAGATGGCTTCGAGTTCATCGACGCGACCGGCGCTCACGGCTGCCCGCTCGGTCGCTGCGGTCGCGGCTCGCTCGAGCGGGCGTCGTGTTCGCCAGGTTGCGTTGCCGGCCCGGTAGCGGGCGGTGCGGGCGGCGGCCTCGTCGATGCTCGCCTCGCGTCGGGCTCGGGACAGGTCGTGCTGGTCGGGCGCCGGGAGTGCACGGGCCTGGTCGTAGCTCTCTCGGGCGTTGGCGACGGACTGCTCGAGGGCGGGGCGTTCCTCGGTCATCGAGGCGAGGAGCCCGCCGATCATCGGGACCCGGTCACGAACATCGGACTGCCACTCGTTCAGCCAGCCGGGCTCGACCGCTCGACGACGAGGGCCGGCTGCCGGTGCGGGTCGGCGTTCGACGAGGTGTCGCCGGTGGGTGACGGCGGGGGTGTCGGCCCGGTCGGTGGCGAGGACCCGTCCGAGCAGGTCCATGGCTTCGCGCTCGGAGTGTTGATCGGTGACCACGAGGAACTGGTTGTCGTCGCGTCCGCGGGTCGCGCCGACGTAGAGACCTCGTCCTGTGGTGGTGCCAGTGATCAACGTGATGGAGGTGTCGGTGGTGATGCCTTGGTTGCCGTGCTCGGTCGTCGCGTAGGCGAGCTGCACGAACTCGGACACGTACGCTGCCGGCAGCGTCACGGTCGCCTCGCTCGTGTGTGAGCTGGCGGTGATCGTCCCGTCGTCATGGGTGGCGGTGATGGTCCAGCGGTCGCGGTTGCGGACCGCGTCGCCTGCGGTGGTGGTGAGGGTGCGGTCGTTGCGGCGGGTCATCACCACATCGCCGATGTAGATGTCGCCGTCGGCCGCAGCGACGGGCACGCCGGTGAGGGCGCCGGTCTTGAGCCGGGTGTTCTGGATGTGGTGGTTGATGAGGGTGGCGTGTTCGTTGGTGGTGGTCGTGATCGCCAATGACCTGCCCGCTGCATGTGCGTCGGCCCACTCTCGCCCGATCGTTCGGAGGTGCTGGCCGAGGTTGCCGGGTTCGACGCGTCCGTGCCACAGGTACTCCGACAGTACGGCAGGGTCACCGCGGCGGAGTCGGAGTGAGGCTGCGGATTCCCAGGGTTCGGTGAACCGGTGGACGTGTTCGAGCTCGACCGTGCGTGTTGCGGTGGCGGCGATCTCGGGGAACATGCCACCGCGTGCGACGGCCTGGAGTTGGTGTGGGTCACCGACCAGCACTACCCGCAGGTCCAGTCGTTGGGCGAGATCGGTCAGCCGCCACAGGTCCGGGGTCGAGACCATGCCTGCTTCGTCGACGATCACGGTCGTGCCGCGTTTCAGCCGCCACTCCGGCCGTGGGCCGCTGTCACGGGCGTGTTCGTGCAGGAGTTTTGCGAGGGTGTCGGTGCGCATGCCGGTCTCGTCTTCGAGGACACGGGCCGCCTTCGCCGTAGGGGCGACGCCGAACACCGGCCGGTCGTGTTGCCGGAGGTCGTCGATCGCGGCGGTGAGCATGCTCGTCTTCCCCGCACCGGCAGGGCCGATGATCACCACCAACCGATCCTCACCCGCCACCTCCGCTGCAGCGGCGGCCTGCAACACGTCGAGGTGGCCGCGTTCGATCGACTGCGACGGTGACGGCTCAGCATCTTGGGCGGCGAGGGTCCAGGCGAGCAGGTCGAGTTCCTGATCGATCACCTGCTGCGACGACCACCGTGGCGCGACCGGTTCGATCCATACCGACCGACCATCCGACCCGCGACCCTCCTCGCCATCTCTCTGGTCGGGGTCGAGGCCGACACAAGCGTCGATCACCTGCGCGAGCGCACGATCCAACACACCGGCCCACCGCTCGCCGTCGATGCCTTTGCGTAGTTGGAGGCGGTCGGTGATCTCACGGAGCACGTCGAGGTCGTGCCAGACACTCTTGCGATCCGACAGCGCTCCCACGATCTCGGCGACCGTGGTCTTGGTCGGCTCCGATGTCGCGCGGCCGGCGGCGTTCACGGCGTCGATCACAGAGCGCGGGGTGTGGCCGAGATCGGTGGCTTCCTTGCGCCACGCAGTCCGCAGCTCTGCGGCAGCGGTGCCGGTCTTCTTCACGCGTGTGTCCGCAGCTGCCTCACGCTCGATCGCAGCCCGCTCGAACCGCGACGGCGCCCGGCCCTCACGCGCCTCGAACTCCTCCACCCGGGCGTCGGTCTCGACGTCGACCTGGGCGGCACGCTTGGAGAACGCTGCCAACAGGTTCGGGTCGAGACCGGTGATCTCGGCCTGGCCGTTCACGATCGCCTCCCACGTGACCCCGAACTTCGCCGTGACCTCCGAGCGGAGCACCGACTGATACAAGCCACCGAAGGTTCGTTGGTGCTGCTTCAACACACGAGCGTCCAACGCCATCCACCGCCCATCTTCTGTTTGGACCTTCGCCGACACGACGAGGTGCGTATGGATCTGCGGGTCATCCAACCTCGACGTCGTCTGCCGGAACCCCGCCACCGACAACCCCTGCGTGTCCAGATGCAACCGGCCGCCATTCGACCGGACACGAGTCGTCGCGGCCCACCGCTCGAACGCATCCACGACGGCGCGGACCGCAACGTCGTGGCACTCCAACAGGCGGTCGTCGCCCGTGAGCGCCCACAGCACCGACAACGACTTCGGTGCCGACACCGTCGCGTCGAACCCCGACACCGCCTTCACCACTCGACCATCGCTCGTCGTCCGATCCGTCAACGCCCGCCCGAGACTCCGACCCGTCACCGGATCCAGGCCGCCCAGGAGCGCCTGCAACTGCTCGCCGTCGACGTTCCCGACCAGCCCGAGCCCGGCGGCCTGAGCGCCCATCCACACCCCAGGAGCCTCTCCCGGCGCCTGCGTCAGGTACTTCGTGTAATACGCGGCCGACGAGGCGGCCGACGACGCATACAACGTGGTCACACGCATCACGACACATCACCGCCTGAAACGGGCACCTGTCTGTCAAACCAACAGCGTTCGGGAAGGTCGTTCAAGGAGGTTGCCATTTGGGGCTCAGCCTTCGAACGGCAGCGACTGCTGGTCCGGTGGGTGGATCGGCTGAAGCTCGACCTCGTGAAGGCCGTGACCGAGGTTGGAGATCGACGCCCTCTGCTCCAACAGATGGGACCGGTGCGACCAGGCCTCCGGAGCATCAGCGCCTACCGCGACGTCGTCTCCGAGCGGCCACGTGATCGGGCCGCCGAGCAGCTTTTCCAACGCCAACCGCGGAACTCGCTTCAGCTTTCCGACCTTCACGAACGGCAGGCCCGACACGCCGCCGGTTCTCTCGAACTCAGTCGCCGCCTTGTACGCAGAGTTCCGTCCGATCCGCAGGATTCGGCCGGCCTCCGGCAACGTGAAGAAGTCCGGCACCACCGTCGACACGCTCATCACGGCTCACCTCGCGACACGAGTCCCATGAAGAAGAACTGGACCGGATCACACCGACGTGTTGACCCGACATTCCCGTTGCGCGCGGCTGGGGGCGCGCACAGGCGCTCAGGCAGCCACCGTCTCAGTCGGCGAACGAACTCCACACCAGACAACTGGACGCGCACCCGGTCCCGCGGTGAAATCTCCATCGCTCGGACTCCGACCCGGGCGCTACGGATCCGGTGAGCGAGCACCCGTCGGCCGACTGACACACGTCGCGCTGTCACCTCTTCACAAACTCGAACCACTCCCCGGTCCGGCAGATCTTGGGAGCCATCTTGGGAGCCATCTTGGGAGCCAAACTCCTTGGGACGCTCTGGCACGAAGTGGGACAAGCGGGACGGTGTCGCCACAAAAGACCAGCTAGAAAGGCACAAACTGGAACGAAGCGGGACGCGATGTCACGAAAGGGCGTCGTTCGGGACGTGGAGGCCGGGAGTTCAAATCTCCCCACCCCGACCACAAAGCCCCTGGTCACAGGCCTGCACTTGCAGCTGGACCAGGGGTTTTTCGTGTCTTGGCGCCAGCGTGGGAGCCGTTCGACCGCCGCCGGTGATGCCGCCCACGGATCGAGGCCCGACGATGGAGTGCTCGATCGGTTCTCACCTGATTCACGTACAGGCGTCGTCGGACGGGTTCGCTCGCGCCCTACCCTCGGGGCCGACCTGTGCCCCCGCCAGGCCTGATGTCCCCGAGGTGCCCATGTCGTCGTTCGAGTCCCGCTACGCCGCCGTCTCCCGCCGAGCGCTCGTGAAGGGCGCCCTCGCGTTCGGTGCGCTCACCGGCCTCCCGGCCACCCTCGCGGCGTGCGGCTCCTCCGACGAGGACGTCTTCGGCGAGCCCGGCACCGGGAACCCGGGCACCGACGCCGCGACGGCCAACTCGACGGCCAACTCGACGGCCCCGACGACCGAGCCGACCGTCAGCGACGCCACCGCCGGCACGACCGCCGGCCCCCCGGCGACCGCCGGCGGCGCCACGTTGGCCGACTCGGCCGAGCTGACGATCGACTTCACGTTCACGCCCTCCGGCGACGGCCGGGTGCGCAACCCGTACATCGCCGTGTGGGTCGAGGACGCCTCGGGTTCGCTCGTCCGCACGATCAGCCTCTGGTACCGCGCCGACGAGTCGAAATACCTCCGTGAGCTCAGCCGCTGGAACAGCGTCGACGGCAGCGACGCCACGCTCGACACCGTCTCGGGCGCGACCAAGGCGGCCGGCTCGTACTCGCTGGTGTGGGACGGCACCGACACCGACGGCGCCCGCGTCGCCCAGGGCGACTACGTCGTCTGCATCGAAGCCGCCCGTGAACACGGCCCGTACGAACTCGTGACCGCCCCGATCACCCTCGGCGGCGAGTCCTTCGAGCTCGATCTCGGCGCCGACGGCGAGCTCACCGCCGCGGCGGTGCAGTTCGTTGTCTAGCTCGTCGTCGAATTCGATGCCGGAGACCACCGACCTCGACGCGGGCGAGCCCGACCCCACCGGCACCGGCGCGGCCGGGCGATCGCCGCGCCGGAGCGTCCGCACGCAGCGGTGGATGCGGTGGCTGCACGTCTACACATCCATGATCAGCCTGCTGCTCGTGTTGTTCTTCGGACTCACCGGTCTCACGCTCAACCATCCCACCTGGACCTTCGGCGACGACCCGAGCCGCGACGTCGTCGACGGCACCCTCCCCGCCGAGGTGCTCCCGACTGCGGACGCCGCCGCTGCGTCGGGCGATGCAGACTCCGCCGACGTCGACTTCCTCGCCGTCAGCGAATACGTGCGCGACGAGTTCGGCGTCCACGGCAGCGTCACCGATTACGGCGTGAGCGGCGACCAGGGTGCGATCAGCTACAAGGCCGCCGGGTACGCGGCCGACATCACCTTCGACGTCGCCACCGGAGCGTTCACGCTCGTGGTCGACCAGCAGGGCCTCGTCGGCGTGATGAACGACCTCCACAAGGGCCGCGACACCGGCTCCTCGTGGTCGTGGGTGATCGACGTCGCCGCCGTCGTCCTGGTCGTGGTCGCCCTCACCGGTCTCGCCATCCAGCTCGTGTACCGGAAGCGCCGACGCACCGCACTCGCCCTGGCCGGGGCGTTCGCCGCCGTGAGCATCGTGTTGATGGTGATCGGTCGGGGCTGACGCTCAGCCCTCCGGGCGGTGGGCACGCCAGCGGTCGTCGACGTGCACCTCGCCGTCGTCGGTGACGATGCAACACGCGACCCCACCGCTCGCCGCAGCGACCTGCGACATCGACGCCACGAATGCCAGCCCTTCGTCGGGGTCCAGCACGCTCAGCACCGTCGCCACCGCATCGGCCGTCGCGGCGTCGCCGGCGATCACGCTCGACGAACACACGGTCCGGTGCGAGCGCGTCCGCTCGCTGGTCGGCCGGGCGGTTCGCGGGTCGATCACGTGGCCGTACCACCGCCCCGCGATCCGTACGCCGCGTCGAGCGGTGCCGGACGTCGCGAGCGCTTCGCCGGCCAGCACGACCCGGTCGAGCGGCGGCGCGTTGTCGTGGGGTCGGCGGGGGTCCTCGATGCCCACCCGCACCGAACCCTCGCCGACGTGCACCAGGTCGCCGCCGGCGTTCACCACCACCGAGCGAGGTCGCTCGGCGGGGAACGCCCCGGTCGCCGACATCGCCGCAGCGACCGCCCGATCGACGATCCATCCCTTGGCCAGTGCGTTGAGGTCGACCGACGACGAGTCGCCGGTACGCCGCAACACCCCGTCCACCACCTCGTACGGCAGCCGACGCAGCGACTCGGCGAGCTGATCGAGCTCGTCGTCGGTCGGCAGCAGATCCTCCGTCGCTGCGGCGCGCCATCGTGCGGACACCTCGGCCGTCGCTGGATGGAACGCGCCATCGCTGGCTCGGTGCCATCGCTCGGCCTGCGCAAGCACGGCCACGAGGTCGGCGCTCGGCCGGTCGAGCTCACCGGCACGCCACCGACACAACTCGCTGCCCGGATCGTGCACGGTGAAGCGCCGTTCGAACTCGTCGATCGTCGCCAGCACCCGCTCCTCAGCAGCCGCAGCCACCTGCGCCGACCCGCCGATGCGCAACTCGAGCACCGTGCCGAGCACGGGCTGGTGGACGCTCACGTACACCGAGTCGTCCGCGTGAGACGGGTCGGGAACCTCGGAACGGCCGGTCATCGCAACGTGACGCTACCGGTGCCCCAGTACGCTGCCGGGCCGTGGATCTCACCCAGTTGCAGGAGGTCATCGAGCGCACCTACGGCGCTCGGGACCGGGCACGCGGGGTGCCGTCCACGGTGGCGTGGCTCGCCGAGGAGATCGGTGAACTGGCCCAGGCAGTCCGCAAGGGTTCCCCCGACCAGCAACGTCACGAGTTCGCCGACGTGCTCGCATGGGTCGCCTCGCTCGCCAACCAGATGGGGATCGACCTCGACGAAGCGATCACCCGGTACGCCGACGGGTGTCCGCGATGCCACACGATCCCGTGCAGCTGCCCGTGAGCGACCAGACCTCCCCGGTGCCCGGCACCGCCCTCGGCGCAGAACCCCGCGACGAACGCGAGATCGGCGGCGTCGATGCAGCAGCCATGCAGCACGAGGTTCCCGAACCGGCGACCGGCGCCCCCGCCATGGAGGCCGGCACGACGATGCTCGCCGATGGCTCGCGCCCGGGCATCGAGGACATCGTTCGCGATCACAGCGCCGCCATGTTCCGTGTCGCGGTGTCGGTGGTGCACGATCACGCGCTCGCCGAGGACGTCGTGCAGGAATCGGTCGTGAAGGCGTGGCAAGCCCTCGACACGTTCCGCGGTGAGGCGAGCATCCGCACCTGGCTGCTGCGCATCACCCACAACACCGCGATCTCCGCCCTGCGCAAGCGCCGTGACGACGTCACCGCGCCGAGCGAGCTGCCCGAGCGGCCCGGCCAGACGTCGGTCGAGGAGTCAGCGCTGCTCCAGGCCGACCGCGACGAGATCTGGGACGCGTTGAGCCGCCTCGACCCGGTCGGCCGCGCGATCGTCGTGCTGCGCGAGGTCGACCGCATGTCCTACGAGGAGATCGCCGAGGTGCTCGATCTCCCCACCGGCACCGTGCGGACCCGTCTGTTCCGTGCCCGCCAACAGCTGGTCCGCACCTCGAGCGCCCGCGAGGCGTTCACCACGCGAGGCTCGGCCGGCGCCGGCCTCGCCGGTGAAGGAGGTGCCGCATGACGCACTACAGCGACGCCACGCTCCTGTCCTGGTTGGCCACCAAGCCGGACAAGCTCGAGCGTCACCTCGACAAGCACCCGGAGGACATCGACCGCCTCGATCGCCTCACCGCGCTCGAGGAGCGCCAGGTGACGGCGATGGGCCAGACGGTGGTGCCCCCCGAGGAGTTCGCCGAGCAGGTCATCTCCCGCATCACCGTCGACCCACGTCTGCGCGAGGCCGGCTCGGTCTTCGCTGACATGCTCTCGCTCGGCTTCCGAACCCTCCAGGTCGTGTTCGGCTCGGCCGACGATGGCGGGCAGGAGGATGCCGGGCACGACGAACAACTCGACGGGCAGCGCCGGACGGACGACAGGGAAGGACGCGACAGATGAGGGACGTGTTGATCGCACTGGGGCTCGCCGTCGGTGGGTTGGTGCTGGGCTCGATCGTGGCCCCGATCACGCGCAAGTGGCTGACGTCGCGGCCGCAAGAGGCCATTCGCGACTCCGCCAAGAGCGCCGGCAGCTTCGTGTTCGGACTCTCGTGCGCGCTCGGTCTCATCGGCGCCCTCGGCGTGGCGAGCCCCGACAGCCTGAAGCCGCTCCCGGGCGACCTCGCCAAGTTCCTGCCGCGAGCGGTGGTCGCCGGCCTGCTCGTCATCGGTGGCCGCATCGTGGCCGGCATCGTCATCACCGCAGTCGGCCGGGCCATGTTGCGCGCCACCGGCCGCCAGCCGAAGGGTCTGCTGCGCACGGTCGAGCTCGGGATCATCGCCCTCGTCAGCCTGATCGCCGCGGGCCAACTCGGCATCGACACCACGATCCTCAACATCCTCGTCGCCGCGATCGCGTTCGGCTCGGCGCTCGCCATCGCACTGCTGATCGGCACCGGCGGTCGGGACGTCTCCGGTGAGATCGCGGCGGGCAGGGCGATCGCCCGCTACCTCGCCGTCGGCGACCGGGTCACCGTCGGCGAGATCGACGGCACGATCGCGGCCATGCAACCGACCGTCGTCGTGGTCGCCACTGCGACAGGATCCGTCGCCGTCCGCAACACCGTGCTGCACGACGGTCCGTTGGCGTTCGAGCGTCAGCCAGGCCGCACGAACTGAGCCGCTCAACGCGGTCGGCGGGTCGCGGATCGTGCTCTTTCGAACGACGTCCGAGCAATTGCTCGAATTCGGGGACCCCTCAGGGTGATGAATCGAGTGATTCGCAGAAATATGTCGCGCAACACGCGACGAACGACGCACGGCCGACGTCAGAATTCCGGTTGTCGGTGCCTTCCGCCCGAAGGCGCCGGCGGCCAGGCGTGGGGTCCGGGCCCTCTCCCAATCGCTCGGGCCCCACGCACTGGCACTCGACGGTGCGATGACACTGTCGCCGACGATGACGACGCCGGCGGTGCGGTCAGCGGAGGAACAACTCGGCGATCTGCACCGCGTTGAGCGCGGCACCCTTGCGGAGGTTGTCGTTGCTGATGAACAGCACGAGCCCGCGGCCGTCGTCGAGCGAGGTGTCCTGGCGCACGCGACCCACGTAGCTCGGATCCTGGCCGGCCGCCTCGAGCGGGGTCGGCACGTCGTTCAACACCACGCCCGGGGCAGCGGCCAACAGTTCGAGCGCGCGGGCCACGGTGATCGGACGGGCGAACTCGGCGTTGATGCTCAACGAGTGACCGGTGAACACCGGCACTCGCACACACGTGCCGCTGACGCGCAGTCCGGGGATGGCGAGGATCTTGCGGGTCTCGTTGCGGAGCTTCTGCTCCTCGTCGGTCTCGAGCGATCCGTCGTCGACGTACTTGCCGGCGTAGGGCAGCACGTTGAACGCGATCGGCTTGGCGAACTTGGTGGGCTCGGGGAACGTGACGGCGTCACCGTGATGCGTGAGCTCACGTGCGCCGCCGACGACTTCGCGCGCCTGCTTGTCGAGTTCGTCGACACCGGCGAGGCCGCCGCCGCTGACGGCCTGGTACGTGCTCGCGATCACGCGAACGAGACCGGCCTCGTCGTGCAGCGGCTTCAGCACCGGCATCGCCGCCATCGTGGTGCAGTTCGGGTTCGCAATGATGCCCTTGCGCGCGTTCGCGATCTCGGCACCGTTCACCTCGCTCACCACGAGCGGCACGTCCGGATCCATGCGCCACGCCGACGAGTTGTCGATGACCGTGACACCGGCCGCCGCGAACTTCGGTGCGAGCTCTTTCGACGAGGTCGCCCCCGAGCTGAACAGGGCGATGTCGAGGCCCGACGGATCGGCAGTGGACGCGTCCTCGACGATGATGTCGATGCCCTTCCACGACAGCGTGCTCCCCGCGGAGCGCGCCGAGGCGAAGAAGCGGATCTCGTCGACGGGGAAGTTCCGTTCGGCGAGGATCTCGCGCATCACCGTGCCGACCTGACCAGTTGCACCAACGACACCGATTTTCATGCCGGTCAGGCTATCGAGGGGTGCCGTGAGCAGGGCCGGAAATACCGCTCCAGGGTGGGCATGCGCTGGAACCGACGATCGGAGCCGACGAGCCGACGGAGCGTCAGCGCACGGTGCCGATGAGCCACCAGTGGCTGCGGTGCACGCCCACGTAGGTGTCCTCGCTCACGCCGTCGGCGCCGAAGGCCGAGCGCTTCGCGGAGCGCACGAGCCGCACGTCGTCGAGCAGGGGTGCGACCTCGCGCAGCACCGCGGTCGGGGCGAGCCGGTTGGCCTGCCAGCCGAACCGGGCGGTCACCCGGTGACGCGCCAATGCCGCGCCGAGGCCCGGGAGACGGAACGACGCCCGCACGAGCTTGCCCACCGGCCACAGGACCGCATCGCTGCCGGTCCAGGTGCGGTAGTTGAGCGCGACGTGCCCGCCCGGGCGGGTGACACGGATCGCCTCGCGGGTGAGCGCCATCGCGTCGTCCGGGTGGCAGTGCTGGAGCGTGATGTAGCTGAACGTGAGGTCGGCGGTGCCGTCGGCGATGAGCAGCGTGCGACCGTCGTCGACGTGACAGGTCTGCAGACGCTCGGGGCGGCCGAACTGCGCCACGGTCTCACGGCAGCGTTCGAGGAACGCGCCGTCGAGGTCACACGCGGTCACCTTGGCGAACATGCGGCTGAAGCTGGCGGTCATGCGCCCGATGCCCGAGCCGATCTCGACCAGTGACTGCCCGTCGATCCCCGCGTCGAGGCCGAAGGCCTGGAGGTACGCGAGCGTCTCGTGGTCGCCCGTCTCGACGAACTTGGCGAGGTCGAGGCTGCTCCCCGTGCGGTTGTTGAAGACCCAGCCGGTCTCGCGCACGACGTCGTCGGCGGAGTGCTGCTGTTCGGAGGCGGTTCCCGCCGCTGTCCAGGGAACGTGCTGCTTCCGGCGGCTCATGCTGGGACACTCATGCTGGGAGCCAGTGTGGCATGCCCTACTTGCGCTCGGGAAGCGGGGCGCTGTACGCCTCACCCGAGTCGAGACCGAACGCGGTGTGCAGCGACCGTGCGGCCTTCTCGAGGTCGGCCGACGACGTGACGACGCTGATGCGGATCGTGGAGGTGGAGATCATCGCGATGTTCACCTCGTTGTCGGCGAGCGTGCGGAACATCTTCGCGGCGATGCCGGGGCTCGACTTCATGCCGGCGCCGACGAGGCTGATCTTCGCGATCTGGTTGTCGTGCTCGACGCCGCGGGCGCCGATCTCGGCGGCGATCCGGCTCACGATCGACTCCGCTGTGGCCATGTCGGCCTTGGGCATCGTGAAGCTGATGTCGGTGGTGCCGTCGTGGCTCGTGTTCTGCACGATCATGTCGACGTTCACGTTCGCCGCCGCGAGCGGCTCGAAGAGCGCAGCGGAGATACCGGGACGGTCGGGGACGGCCACGATCGTGACCTTGCTCTCCGACAGATCGGTGACGACACCGGAGATGATCGGCTCTTCCATGTTCGACTCCTGCTGATCGGTGACCCACGTGCCCTGCTCCCAGGTGAAGCTGGAGCGGACGTGGAGGGGGACGTTGTGGTTGCGGGCGAACTCGACGCTGCGCAGCGCGAGCACCTTGCTGCCGGCGCCGGCCATCTCGAGCATCTCGTCGAAGCTGATGCGGTGCAGCTTGCGGGCCTGGGGGACGATGCGCGGGTCGGCGGTGAACACGCCGGTGACATCGGTGTAGATCTCGCAGGCATCGGCGTCGAGCGCCTTCGCGAGCGCCGATGCGGTGAGGTCGGAGGCGCCTCTCCCCAGCGTGGTGATCTCGCGGTCGGTGCTGACGCCCTGGAAACCGGCGACGACGGCGACCTTGCCCTCGGCCAGCGCCTGACGCACCCGGTCGCCCTTCACCTCGAGGATCTTGGCCTTGCGGTGCACGTTGTCGGTGATGATGCCGACCTGGCTGCCGGTGAAGCTGACCGCATCGACGCCGAGGGCGTGCAGCGCCATGGTGGTGAGCGCCGCCGACACCCGCTCACCGGTGGTGAGCAGCATGTCCATCTCGCGCCCGGGCTGGGTGCTCGAGACCGAGTCGGCCAGCGCGAGCAGGTTGTCGGTCGCCTTGCCCATCGCCGACACCACCACGACCACGTCGTTGCCGCGGCTCTTGGTGAAGGCCACGTGTTCGGCGACGGCGCGGATGCGGTCGGGGTCGGCGACCGAGGTGCCGCCGAACTTCTGGACGATGAGTGCCACGAGGACGAGAGGTTATCGACACCGACGCTGCTCACCAGGGGCACCGCGAGCCACATCGGGCACACCGGTCCGACGCGCGGGGCCGGGCGGTCACCGACGGGTCGGCGCGACACGAGCAGTAGCGTCGCAGATCATGCTGCACCGGCTGCTCGACGACGACGACCTGCCGGAGGTCCACCGCAACCTGGTGCCGCTCACCTTCGCCCGTGTCACCGGCAACGCCTGCTACCGATACACCTACCCGTTCGTCGCGCTCATCGCGAGCGGACTCGACGTGTCGCTCGGCCGGATGGGGGTGGCGCTCGCGTTCGCCGAGCTGGCCGGCCTGTTGTCGCCGCTGACCGGCCGTCTGGCCGACCACCTCGGCCAACGGCAGGCGATGGCGGGCGGCCTCGCATCGGTCGCGCTCGGGGCGACCCTCGCCGCGTCGGCGCAGCACGTGGTGTGGCTCGCGCTGGCGCTGGTGGTGCTGTCGCAGAGCAAGGTGTTGTTCGACCTGGGCCTCACCACCTGGATCGCCGAACAGGTGCCATACGAACGGCGCGGCCGGATCGTCGGACTCACCGAGACGTCGTGGGCCGGTGGGCTGCTGATCGGTGTGAGCACGATGGGCCTCATCACCGCGGTGACGAACTGGCGCGTCGGCTACCTCACCGGCGCCGCGGCAGCACTGGTGATGGCGACGGTGGTGTACCGCCGGGTGACCCCGCTGCCGGCTCGTCACGAACGGCCCGAGCGAGCGGCCACGGGCAGGATCCCGCGGTGGGGCATCGCGGCCGTGCTGTCGGTGACGTGCCTGATGGGCGCGAGCCAGGCGCTGTTCGTCACCTTCGGCAGCTGGCTCGAGGACACCTTCGGGCTCGGCGCAGTGGGCCTGGCGGCGATCACCGTGGCGCTCGGGTTGGGCGAACTGTTCGCATCGCTCACCTCTGCCCGCAACACCGACAACTGGGGCAAGGAGCTGAGCACCGCCGGTGGCGCGGCGTTGATGGTGCCGACTGGACTGGTGCTCGCCGTGTGGCACGACCAGATGGCGGTCGGGATCGTGCTGCTGGTGGTCGCGATCCTTGGTTTCGAGTTCGCGATCGTCAGCTCCCTTGCGATCGGCTCGCGACTCGTGCCCGGCTCACCCGCCCGGGGCGTCGGAGCCATGATCGCCGCCGGCACGTCCGGCCGGGCGATCGTGTCGGTGCCCGCCACTGCGCTCTACGAACGATCCGGCTTCGGCTGGCCGGCGGCCCTGAGCGCCCTGCTCGCCTGCGGCACCATCGTCGGCATGCTCACCCTCCGCCGCCACCTGAAGGTCTGATCCGCATCGGTCCGGCCGATCCCGAGCGGCCGACGCGCCTGGTGAGGGTGCGCGGCAGGCAGGATAGGGACATGGACTTCCGGTCTCTCTACGCGCACGGCCTCGTCAGGGTCGCCGCCGTCACGACGCGGACGACGCTGGCCGACCCGCCGGCGAATGCAGCGGCCGTGCTCCAGCAGGCACGGGCGTGCGACGCCGAGGGTGTGGCCGTCGCCGTGTTCCCCGAGTTGACCCTCACCGGCTACTCGATCGAGGACCTCCTCCTGCAGGACGCGGTGCTCGACTCGGTCGAGGCCGCGCTCGGCGAGGTGGTGGCCGGAACGGCCGATCTGCTGCCGCTGCTCGTGGTCGGTGCGCCGCTGCGGCACGGCAACCGGCTCTACAACTGCGCGGTCGCCATCCACCGCGGGCGTGTGCTCGGCGTCGCACCGAAGTCGTACCTGCCGACCTATCGCGAGTTCTACGAGCGCCGGCAGATGGCGCCCGGCGACGACCTGCGCGGCGCGGTCATCCGCATCGGCGGCGGCGAGGTGCCGTTCGGACCCGACCTGCTGTTCGCCGCCGACGACGTGCCGGGCCTGGTGGTGCATGCCGAGGTCTGTGAGGACATGTGGGTGCCGATCCCGCCGAGCGCCGAAGCTGCGCTGGCGGGCGCGACGGTGCTCGTCAACCTCTCGGGGTCGCCCATCACCGTCGGGCGGGCCGAGGACCGGCGCCTGCTGGTGCGCTCCGCGTCGTCGCGCTGTCTTGCCGCCTATGTGTACGCCGCGGCCGGCGAGGGCGAGTCGACCACCGACCTGTCGTGGGACGGCCAGACCATGATCTACGAGAACGGGGTGCTGCTCGCCGAGACCGAGCGCTTCCCGAACGGCCCGCGGCGCTCGGTCGCCGACGTCGACCTCGATCTCCTGCGGGCAGAGCGGATGCGCACCGGCACCTTCGACGACAACCGGCGCACCCATGCCGAGCGCATCTCGTCGTTCCGCACGGTCACGTTCACCCTCGACGCCCCGGACGGCGACCTCGGACTGCGGCGCGAGGTGGAGCGCTTCCCGTTCGTGCCGGCGGACGACGCACGCCTCGAGCTCGACTGTTACGAGGCGTACAACATCCAGGTCGCCGGGCTGGAACAGCGCCTGCGTGCGATCGGTCACCCGAAGGTCGTGATCGGCGTGTCCGGCGGGCTCGACTCCACCCACGCGCTCATCGTCGCCGCGAAGGCGATGGACCGGCTCGGCCGACCCCGCACCGACATCCTTGCGTTCACCCTCCCCGGCTTCGCCACGAGCGACCACACGAAGGCGAACGCACACGCGCTGATGCGCTCGCTCGGCGTCACCGCCGCCGAGCTCGACATCACGCCCACCGCACGCCTGATGCTCGACGAGATCGACCACCCGTTCGCCGACGGCGCACCCGTCTACGACGTCACGTTCGAGAACGTGCAGGCCGGGCTGCGCACCGACTACCTGTTCCGCATCGCCAATCAGCGCAACGGCATCGTGCTCGGGACGGGCGACCTCTCCGAGCTCGCGCTCGGCTGGTGCACCTACGGCGTCGGCGATCAGATGAGCCACTACAACGTCAACGGCGGCGTGCCGAAGACGTTGATGCAGCACCTCATCCGTTGGGTGATCTCGTCGGAGCAGTTCACCGCCGATGTCGACACGACGCTGCAGGCCATCCTCGACACCGAGATCACCCCCGAGCTGGTCCCCGCCGGGGCCGACGGTTCGGTCCAGTCCACCGAGGGCACGATCGGGCCCTACGCCCTGCACGACTTCACCCTGTTCCACGTGCTCCGGTACGGGTCACGTCCGTCGAAGGTCGCGTTCCTCGCATGGCACGCGTGGCGCGACGTCGACGCGGGCGACTGGCCGCACGCGTTCCCGGCAGCGAAGAAGACGGCGTACGACCTGGCGACGATCCGCTCGTGGCTCGTCGTGTTCTGCCGTCGCTACTTCGGGTTCAGCCAGTTCAAACGGTCGGCGATGCCGAACGGGCCGAAGGTGTCCGCCGGCGGTTCGCTGTCCCCTCGCGGCGACTGGCGGGCACCGTCGGACACCGCCGCCACCACGTGGTTGGCCGAGCTCGAGGCCAACGTCCCCGAGGCGCTCTAGCGACCGACGATCTGCCGGGCCGACCCGGACCGGGTGGTCATCCGGGTCCCTCGAACCAGCCGGTCACGTCGACGATGAGATCGGTCGCCACCATCGAGTAGTAGCGCAGGCGCCCGTCGGCTGCGGCCCGGGTGACCGCCGACGCCGCACGCACTTGAGCCGGACCGCTTGCGTTGGCGGTACTCGCACCTGGGACGGCACCCTCGTCGAACGCCGTCACGAAGCCGGCGCCGAGGTTGTTCACGATGGTGACGTTGTGCGTGAGGCCGATGGCACCTGCCGGCACCACCACGGGATCGAGGTCTCGAGTCTCGGGACCGCCGAACGGATCGAAGCCGAACGGCGTTCGGGTGTCGACCTCGCGGTACGGGTTGCTCAGCGTGTGGAACCGACCCACGGTGCTGGCCGGCGCCGAGGCGTCGGTGAAGTAGCCCGTGACGTCGACGACCACATCGTCGATGGCGAGCAGGTGCAGGTCGATCGACCCGTCGTCACCGAGCGGTACCACGACCAGATTGGGTCGGATGTCGCCGCGGCCGTTGGTGTTCACGTTCGAGATCGGTGGCTGCGGTGCGCCACCCGGCGCGACGCTCGCCCATCCGCCGCCCGCCGTTGCCGACGACACCGCCGTGACGGTCAGCGCCACCGCCGACATACCTGATGTCGGCGTGCCGCTGCGACCCGCGACGGGCGCGTTCACGACCCGCATCGGCGCATCGATGCGCTCTGCGTACTCGTTGTCCGCATCAGCCGGCTCGCGTGTGTCCATCAGGCGGTCGGGTGCGAGCGGGACGAACCTCCCGGCCGTCACTGCGGTCGGTGCGTCGACGAACACTCCGAGCAGGTCGACGACCACGTGGGCCGACACGTTGGTGAGCAGCTGGATGCGACCCGCTGCATCGACCGGTACGACCGCGGCGTTGGCCACGGCCTCGCCGCCGAACGCATTCACGTTCGAGGTGAACGGCTGGGCGGCACCTGCCGCCCAAGCGGTGAGGAACCCGTCCGACTCGGGTGCCACGTACGCGAGGTTCACCAACACCGCGCGGGTCACGGTGCCATCGACCCCTGTCGACACGGTGCGCGCGACGTTGCCCAGGATCGGCGCTGACCCGTCCGCCGCGCGGCGGGAGTCGAACACACGGGCCGCGGTGGCCGACGGTTGGTAGCGCAGTGGTGCCGAGGCCGTCGGAATCGGTTGGGTCGGGAACACGATCTTGCGCACCTGGCCGGTACCCGTGAGGACGTAGTACAGCGCCAGACCGCTCTGCTCCGGCACGAAGTCCATGTCGGACATGGTCGGCGCGGTGTGGAACGGCACGGCGTCGTTCACGGTGCCGGCGGCAGTGCGCACCCACATCCGGCCGCTCCCGCCGTCGCCGAACACGTAGGCGCCGTCGAACTGGCGCGGCCAGATCCCGTTCGGGACGAACGCGCCGCCGGTGATGTAGGAGCCCTGGCTGCGGGGGTAGTCGGTGATCGGATCGATCATGCCGGCGCCCGGTGCAGCGCACGGCGGGTTCTGGCCCTGGGGGCACGCCCCCTCGCGGGTCGGCCAGCCGTAGTTCCCACCGGCGACCAGCTCGTCCACCTCTTCGCGCGTGCCCTGGCCGACGTCGTTGACGAACGCGCGCACGCCGGCGGCGTTCGGATCGAACGCGAACCGCCACGGGTTGCGGAACCCCGACGCGTAGATCTCCTGGCACGTCGTCGTCGGTGTGGAGGGCGTGTTGCCGCGCACCCGGCAGCTGGTCGTGCCGGCGCCGGTGTAGGGGTTGCCAGGCGCCGGACCACCGGTGGCCGGATCCACGCGGAGGATCTTGCCGTTGAGCAGGGACAGGTCCTGGGCGGCGTCGTTGGCGCCGGCGCTGCCGGAATCGCCGCGCGGGTCGCGGCCGGCGTCGCCGACACTGATCCAGAGCATCCCGTCCTTGCCGATCTCGAGGTCGCCGCCGTTGTGGTTCCCCGCCACCGAGCTGATGCCGTCGACGAGCACGAGTTCGCTCGAGGGATCGATGACGTCGCCGACCATGGTGAACCGACTGACCCGATTGACGCAGCCACCCGGTGCACCTGGCGCCGTGCGGGTGGCGTAGAGGTAGACGTGACCGGTCGCGGCGAGGTCGGTCGCGGCGGCGATCCCGAGCAGGCCTCGCTCGCTCTCGCTGCACACGCCGGTCATGGTCAGCGCCGGCGTGGGCAGCACGGTGCCGTCGCGCACCAGGTGCACGGTGCCCCTCTTGCCCAGCACGGCGACGACCCCCGTGGGCAGGCGTCGGATCGCGACGGGAACCGGCACCGATCCGACGAGTGTGTCGCTGTAGCCGAACGGCAGGGCGGCCGCGGGCGAGGCGGGTGCCACGGCGCCCACGAACGCGCCCATCAGCGCGACGAGCGCCACGGCGGCGCGGCCGAACCGGCCGGGACCTCGAGCGTCGACGTCTCGATGGATGATGCGAGGACGGTCGCCGTGACGACGGGTGGCGGGACGACGGGTGGCGGGACGACACCGAACGAGGGGGTCCACTGCGTGCTCCTGGGTCGCCCTGTCCGGGGCTGCGTCGGCCGCCACGCCGTCGGTGACCGTATCACCACCGAGCGCGGCCGTGTCGAGCTGCGTCGCGGCGTGGGGCGTCAGCAGACCGGGTCGCCCGGCAGCACGCCCGCCACCGCGAGCCGGTAGATCACGTCGTCCTGACGGAAGTGGGTGAGCTGATCGGCGTCGGTGAACACCGTGCCCACCGCGTCGGCGCTCACCCGAACGCAGTCGCTCGCCGTCGCGAGGTCGAGGCCGATCGACGCCGGCCAGTCGACGATGGTCGGGGCCGGGTCCATGCCGGCGAGGTCGGCCTCCATCACCGGCGTCGCCCGCAGTCGGTACTCGGTCGGCTCGAACAGCGTCTCCTCCCCGAGTGCCGAACCGACGGTCGCGGCGAGGCCACCCAGCGCCTGCACGTAGTCGAGCAGCGCCTGGCGAGCCGGCGTCATCTCCTCGGTCGGCGCGCCCTGGTCGTCGACGCCGAAGCCGAGGGCGTAGGCGCGGTGCTCGAAGGTGCCGGCGCCGACGGTGAATCGGACCACCGTGTCGGGCGCGTCGGCCACCATCATCTCGGCGCTGTAGTCCGGCGGCGGGGCGAGCAGCCCGGCGTTCAGCGCGAGGGCGAGCAGGCGTTGGATGCCTGCCTCGGAGATGGTCCGCACCCCCATGGGCAGCAGCAGCGGGCCCGGGTAGATCGCGGGCACCGCGCCGGGCACGAACGCGCGACCGTCACCGGACACCACGAGCGACGGCACGTTGACGAACAGGGTCTCCGGGGCGACGAAGCCGCCCTCGGCGCCGTACCGGATGATCGCGTCGTCGGCCCCGGTCGGGTGTGCGATGGCGCCCTCGGCGGGGACGGAGGTGTCGGGCGTCGAACCGGGCGTCGATCCGGGCGTCGAACCGGGCGTCGATCCGGGCGTCGTGGTGGGCGCGCCGTCGGTGCCGGCCGGTTCCACGTTCGGATCGCCGCACGCGGCGAGGACCGAGGCCGCTGCGGCGACGGCCGGGGCGGCGACGAGTCCGGCCAGCACTTGTCGACGGGTGAGTCCGCCCAGCACGTGACGGGTGGCCAGTGGGTGGGCGGCGAGTGGGTGCGAGTCGAGGGGGTGGGAGGTGTTCACGCTCATGCGTACTTCGACGTCGGCGCCCGGGCCGGTGGTTCCCACGATCGACACGCACGTGTCGCGCGTGTCGTCAGGCCGGGTCGACCTCGTGAAACACCTGTCCGGCGAGGAGTTGCGCGAACTCCGCGAACATCGCGTCGACGTCGCCGATCACGTTGCGGAACTGGCCGTTCAGGATGAAGCCGATCGCGCCGAACAGCGCCGTCCACGCCTGCATCCCGGCGAGCATCAACTCGTCGTCGCCTCCCGTGCCGGTGAGCTCGCGCAGCCTCCGGAAGTCGACGCTCACGGTGGGCGGCACGGTGGGGCGCACCGCCGGGACGGCACCCTGGCGTGCCGCCTCGTCGAGGATGCCGAGCAGCACGATCGTGAACCTGGTGGCCGGTGCGATGGTGTCCTGCGGCGCCGCGTACCCGGGCACCGGGGTACCGAACAGCAGCAGGTACTGGCTCGGTTGCTCGCAGGCCCATCGGTACGCGGCGTTGGCGACGGCGAGGAAGCGTGCCCGGACCTCGTGGGGGTCGACGGCGGCATCGGCCGCCTCGCCCACCTCGCCGAGCGCGTTGTAGGCGTCGACGATCAGCGCGGTGAGCAGGTCGTCGCGGCTCGCGAAGTAGCGGTAGATCGCCGAACTCACCATGCCGAGCTCGCGGGCGATGGCGCGCAGGTTGAGATTCGCCGGCCCTTCCTCGGCCATCTGGCGTCGGGCGATGGCCTTGATCTCGGCCGTCAACTCGGCCCGGACTCTCGCGCGCACCCCGGTCATGTCGGCCGAGTGTAGCGAACGTCACCCTGAAACGAGAGCACTGCTCTTGCATTCCTCGTCGATGTCGCTAATGTGAGCATCGCTCTCGACAGAGAGCTTGGATCTCGAACCCGAAGGACTCCCTCATGGCACATCACCTCGTCGTCGGCGCCGGCCCGGTCGGCCGCGCCACCGCCCGCCTCCTCGCCGAGCAGGGCCACACCGTCAGCGTGCTCACCCGCAGCGGCACGGGCCCCGCACATCCCGCGATCACGCTCGAGCGCGGCGACGCCGCCGACGCTGCGGCACTCACCCGTCTCGCGCGACAGCACCAGGCGGCGACGATCTACAACTGCGTCAACCCGCCGTACCACCAGTGGGACACCGCGTGGCCGCCCCTCCACCGATCGTTCATGGAGGCCGCGTCGGTCTCGGGTGCCGTGCTCGTGATGATGGACAACCTGTACGCATTCGGACCCGACGCGCCGATGCCGCTCCACGAGGCCGACCCGATGCTCGCCCAGGGCAAGAAGGGCGCCGTCCGCCGCACCATGGCCACCGACATCCTCGAGGCCCACGCCGCTGGTCGACTGCGCGGCACCCTCGCCCGGGCGTCGGACTTCATCGGCCCCGAGGTGACCGACTCCGCCATGGGTGACCGGGTGGTCCCGAAGGTGCTCGCCGGCAAGAAGGTGTCCGTGCTCGGGTCGCTCGACGCGCCGCACCACTTCAGCTACATGCCCGACGTCGCGCGCACACTCGTCACGATCGGCACCGACGAGCGGGCCTGGGGACGGGCGTGGCACGTCCCCAACGCGCCGGCCGTGTCGCAGCGCCAGACCGTGCAGGCGCTCGCGGCAGCGGCGGGCACGTCCGTCGGGGTCGGCTCGGTGCCGTGGATCGCCGTGCGCACGCTCGGCCTGTTCGTGGCCATGATGCGCGAACTGCAGGAGACCCGGTACCAGTTCGACCACCCGTGGATCGCCGACTCGACGCTCACCGAGCAGACCTTCGGGCTGTCCGCGACCCCGCTCGCAGAGCAGGCCGCTGCCACCGTCGCGTGGTTCCGCGACCGTCCGGCGACCTGATCCGAGAACGGCTCGGGGGCGGACAGCACCCGGACGGCTTCACACAGCGTTCACAGACGGGCAACGGACGGGCAACGGACCGCTGCGAGAGTGCCGCCGCCCCTACGTGTGTGCTGAAAACGCCCGAACCAACAAAGGAACGCCCGTGGCCTACCAAGCTGAATACATCTGGATCGACGGCACGGAGCCGACGCCGTTGCTCCGCTCGAAGACCAAGATCCTCGCCGATGGCAAGACCCCGCCCATCTGGGGCTTCGACGGTTCGTCGACCAACCAGGCCGCCGGCGAGTCGAGCGACTGCATGCTCAAGCCCGTGTTCACCTGCCCCGACCCGATCCGTGGTGGCAGCAACGTGCTCGTGCTGTGCGAGGTGTACAACGCCACCGACGGCAAGCCGCACCCCACCAACACCCGCGCCGCCGCCGAGAAGGTCGCGAAGAAGTACGCCAAGCACGAGATGATCTACGGCATCGAGCAGGAGTACACCTTCCTCAAGCCGGACGGCACCCCCCTCGGCTTCCCGAACGGCGGCTTCCCCGCCCCGCAGGGCCCCTACTACTGCGGCGTCGGCACCGGCCGCGTCATCGGCCGCGAGATCATCGAGGAGCACACCCAGGCGTGCATCGATGCCGGCCTCATGATCGAGGGCACCAACGCCGAGGTCATGCCCGGACAGTGGGAGTTCCAGATCGGCGCCGCCGACGCGCTCACCGTGAGCGACCACATGTACGTGGCCCGCTGGCTGCTCCACCGCATCGCCGAGGACTACGACGTGGTCGTCTCGTTCGCCGCCAAGCCCATGAAGGGCGACTGGAACGGCGCCGGTGCGCACACCAACTTCTCGACCGCTGCGATGCGCGAGAGCTACGCCGCCATCGAGGCCGCCTGCAAGGCGATCGGCAAGCGCGTCGATGCCCACATCAAGGGCTACGGCCACGACATCGAGAGCCGCCTCACCGGCGCACACGAGACCGCCCCGTACAACAAGTTCAGCTACGGCGTGTCCAACCGCGGCGCGAGCATCCGGATCCCGTGGCAGGTCGCCAAGGACGGCAAGGGCTACGCCGAGGACCGTCGCCCGAACGCCAACTGCGATCCCTACACGGTGACCCGCCTCATCCTCGAGAGCGTCTGCGGCGCCGCCTGACCCACGGGTCACGGCATCGTCGTCGCCACCTCGCTTCGATCACTGGATTCAGGCGAACGAGCAGCCTCGACAGGGGACCGGCACACGTCGGTCCCCTGTCGTGCTTTTCCCGGGCTGCTCGCGATCGGCGGCTGACCTGCTCGTGGCCGAAGCCGACACCCTCGGGGGATCTTCCCGCCGAGAACTGCACCCGTTGACCGGATCCGGCCGGCAACGACAAGACTGGAGTGATGGGCGTGCTCGAACAACAACGTGACTATGTGTTGCGCACCGTGGAGGAACGTGGGGTGCGGTTGATCCGCCTCTGGTTCACCGACGTGCTCGGCAACCTCAAGAGTTTCGCGATCAGCCCCGCCGAGCTGGAGAACGCACTCGAGGACGGGATGAGCTTCGACGGCTCGTCGATCGACGGCTTCAGCCGCATCCAGGAGAGCGACGTGCTCGCGATCCCCGATCCGAACACCTTCGAGGTGTTGCCCTGGGGCGACCCGAAGGCCACCGAGGCTCGCGTCTTCTGCGACATCCACCACCTCGACGGGAGCCCGTTCCACGGCGATCCCCGCCAGGTGCTGCGCCGCCAGCTCGATGCCGCGCATGCGATGGGCTACACGTTCTACGTCGCGCCCGACATCGAGTTCTTCTACTTCGCGACCCCCGAGCGCGGCCAGACGCCGGTGCCGCTCGACGAGGGTGGCTTCTTCGACCTGACCACCACCGACGTCGCCGGCTCGTTGCGCAAGCAGACGATCCGCACGCTCGAGACGATGAGCATCCCGGTGGAGTACAGCTTCCACGAGGACGCACCGAGCCAGCACGAGATCGACCTGCGCCACACCGACGCGCTCACGATGGCCGACAGCATCATGACCTTCCGGCTCGTGGTGAAGGAGGTGGCCGCCACCAACGGTGTGCACGCCACGTTCATGCCCAAGCCGCTCGAAGGCGTGCAGGGCAGCGGGATGCACGTCCACCTGTCGCTGTTCGAGGGCGACGAGAACGCCTTCTACGACGCCGACGACCCCAACAACCTGTCGCCGGTGGCGAAGAGCTTCATGGCCGGCCTGCTGCGCCATGCGGCCGAGATCACGGCGATCACCAACCAGACCGTCAACAGCTACAAGCGTCTGGTGCCCGGCTTCGAGGCACCGGTGCACGTCAGCTGGGCTCGCAACAACCGCAGCGGCCTGATCCGGGTACCGATCCCCAAGCGCGGCAACCCCAGTGCCACCCGCATCGAGTACCGGTCGCCCGACCCGGCGTGCAACCCCTACCTGGCCTTCGCAGTGCTCCTGGCCGCCGGTCTTCGCGGCGTCCGCGAGGGCTACGAGCTGGCACCCGAGAGCGACGCCAACCTGTTCGAGATGAGCGACGCCGAGCTGAGCAAGCTCGGCATCGACCAGCTGCCGCAGTCGCTGAGCGACTCGCTGCGGGTGATGGAGGGCAGCGAGCTGGTGCAGGAGGCGCTCGGCGAACACATCTTCGAGTGGTTCCTGCGCAACAAGCGCAGCGAGTGGCGGGCCTACAAGACACACGTCAGCGCGTTCGAGATCGACCGCTACCTGAAGGCGCTCTGACATGGAGCTCGTGGCCGTCTACCCCGACCCCCCGCCGCCGGAGCTCGCCCGTACCCTCGACATGGCCGGCTACAAGTGGCAGGCGGTCGGGTCCGCGGAGGACGCCGCCCGTACCGAACCGGCGTCGGGCTGGTCGGGCGCGATCGTGGCCTGCGACGCCGACCCCGAGGGCGCCTGGGCGCTGTGCCGGGCGCTGCGCAAGCGAGACACGCCGGTCTCCCCGCTGCTCGTGCTGGTGAGCGGATCACAGCTCGCCGACCTCGAGATGCGCAACGAGTTGTTCGACGACTTCTGCCTCACGCCGTTCCACCCGTCGGAGGTGGAGGCCCGCCTGAAGCATCTGTTCTGGCGGGGCGGCGACGGGGTGCGCCCCGACCTCGTGGAGTACAGCGGGCTCGCCCTCAACCTCGAGACCTACCAGGCCTCGATCGCCGGCAAGCCGCTCGACCTCACGTACATGGAGTACGAGCTGCTGAAGTTCCTCGCCCAGCACCCGGGCAAGGTGTTCACCCGCGAAATGCTGCTGTCGAGGGTGTGGGGCTACGAGTACTACGGCGGGGCGCGCACGGTCGACGTCCACATCCGACGGTTGCGCGCCAAGCTCGGCGAGGAGCACGCCAACCTGATCCAAACGGTTCGCTCGGTCGGCTACCGCTTCGGTCAGAGCCGCTGGGGCGCCTGACCGCCAAGGCCGGCCGTCGGGGCCCGAGTCAGCGGAGCCGTTCGAGGCCCTCGGCCACGAGCGAGGCGAACAGGGCCTCGCCGTCGCGGTCGGGGTGCACGCCGTCGCGCAGGATCGAGCCGTCCTGGCTCACCACCTCGTACCAGTCGACGACGACGGTGCCGTCGCGGTCGCTCAGCTGGGCGCGCAGCGCCTCGTTGAACAGCGCCGAGTCGTCGACGTAGTCGTCGCGGTAGGCGTCGACCCACACGAGCGGGGTGTCGTCGGGCAGGACGTCGACCACGAGCGCGACGAGCGCGCCGTACTCCTCCGAGGTCGCGTACTTGCCGATGTCGTTGGTGCCGAGCGCGATCACCCACACGTCGGGATCGGCACCGTCGGCGAGCAATCGAGAGATCGCCTCGATCCCGGACTCGGGTGACTGCCCGCCACCCACGTCGATCCGGCGGCTGGTGACGCCATCGACGGTCACGTCGGTGAAGCCGTCAGCGGACAGGGTGAACTCGATCTCGTCGGCCGAGCCCTGGGTGATCGAGTCGCCGACCATCACGACCGAGGTGGCGTCGGTGGCCACGCCGAGGCCCGGGGTGCCCCCATCGTCGGCGGTCGCGCCATCGGCGCCACCGCCCTCCTCGCCGGCCGGGAGGCCACCCGTGCCCACTTCGCCGGCCGCGGCGCCCTGGTCGCGTCCGAACCCGTCGGTGGCGATCCACGTGATCGCCGTCGCGAGCACCACGACCACCGCTGCGAGCGCGCCGGCGACGGCCCAGCGGTGCGGGGGCGTGCGGGTGTCGTAGTAGCGGACGTTCGGCTCGGGGGCAGCCATGGGCCACCAGTGTGGTCGCACGCCGGCGGCGCACCACGTCATGCAACATCCGTCACGCCGGCCCGCCGCGTCGGGTTCAGGCCGTGTTCACGCCGTGATCGGGCAGCGATCAGGCCGTGATCAGGTGAGCGCGGTGATCGCGGTCAGCACGCCGAAGCCGATGAACACGATGCCGGCGATGCGCTGCACCAGGTGCAACGGCACCTTGCGCACGATCCAGCTGCCCGCCGTGACGGCGAGGCCGGCGACGCTGGCGAGCGCGCACCAGGCACCGAGCGCCACCGCGACCGCAGCGTGGTAGCGAGTGGCGATGCCGGCGGTGGCGAGCTGGGTGAGGTCGCCGAACTCGGCGAGGCCGACCACCGACGCCGACGTGAGCGCGATCGTGCGGAACGACGCGGCCGCGACCCCACTCTCGATCTCGTCGTCCTCGTCGCCCCCGCGCAGCAGGATCACGCCGCCGACGAGGAACAGCACGGCGACGACGAGCTGCACCGGCTGTTCCGGCAGGCGCCGCAGCAGCGAGCCGATCGACACGGCGAGCACCACGTGGAAGACGAACGCGCCCGACACGCCGACCCACACGGCGAACGGGCGGCGATAGCGGGTGGTGAGCACCAACGACGCGACCATCGTCTTGTCGGGCAATTCGGCGAGGAACACCGTGCCGAACGCGACGAAGAAGGCTTCGATCATCGAGAGCCCACGCCGGTCAGGCGTCGAGCCGTTGGATGCGCGCCGCGTGACGGGCGTGGGTGCGCAGCACGTCGTCGAGCGCGGGGTGGACGACGCGGCCCTCGGCCACGACCGATCGACCGTGCACCACCGTGTGCCACGCGCCGATCGGGCCGCAACGGAGCCACGCCTCGATCGGGTCGGCGAGCGCTCCGGCGAACAGCGGTCCGTCGAGCTTCCACACGGCGAGGTCGCCAACGGCACCGGGGGCGAGCACGCCGATCTCACCCTCGCGGCCGAGGCACCCGGCGCCGCCGAGCGTGGCGCACTCGAGCGCCATCCGCGCCGTGCCCGCATGGGCGCCGTCGCGCAGCTTGGCGAGCAACATGGCCTGGCGGGCCTCGAGCCACAGCGAGGCGCTGTCGGCCGACGACGAGCCGTCGACACCGAGGCCGACCTTCACACCCGCGGCGCGCATCGGCACGATCGGCGAGATGCCCGACGACAGGATCAGGTTGCTGCTCGGGCAGTGGGCCACGCCGATGCGGGCCGCGCCGAGACGGGCGATCTCGTCGTCGTTCGGCATCACGCAGTGGGCGACCCACACGCGGTCGTTGCACCAGCCCGTCCGCTCGAGGTACTCCATCGGCCGACAGCCGAAGGTCGCGAGCGAGAACGCGTCGTCCTCGGCGTTCTCCGCGAAGTGGGTGTGCAGGCGCACGTCGAGCCGTTCGGCGAGCTCGGCCGACTGCACCATCAGCTGCTCGGTGACGCTGAACGGGCTGCACGGTGCGAGCGCGATCCGCACCATGGCGCCGTGGCTGCGGTCGTGGTGGCGGGCGACCGCTTCCTCGCTCGCGGCGAGGATCTCGTCGTCGGACTGCACGACCGAGTCGGGCGGCAGGCCGCCGTCCTTCACCGACAGGCTCATCGACCCGCGCGTCGGGTGGAAGCGCATGCCGAGGTCGCGGGCCGCGGTGATCTCGGCCGACAACAGGTCGCCCCCGTGCTTCGGGTGGAGGTACAGGTGGTCGGTGGAGGTCGTGCACCCGCTGAGCGCCAGCTCGGCGAGACCGACGAACGCCGAGGCGTGGACGGCCTCCTCGTCGATGGCCTCCCACAAGGGGTACAGCGACTGCAGCCACCCGAACAACGGCTTGTCGGTCATCGGCGGGAAGGCCCGCGTGAGGTTCTGGTAGATGTGGTGATGGGTGTTCACCAGGCCGGGCGTGACCAGGCAGTCGGTGGCGTCGATCACGCGATCGGCCGCCGGCTCGGGATCGGTGCTCGACCCGACGGCCTCGATCAGCCCGTCGGTGATCGCGATCCAGCCGCCGGCGAGCTCGCGGCGTTGCGCGTCGAGCGTCGCCACGAGGCGGGCGTTGCGGACGAGGAGGTCGGTCATGCCGTGGCGCCCGTCGGTGCGTCGGCGAGCGAGTCGACCAGCAGTTGGATGTCGGCGACCGTCGTGCGCGGGTTGACGACGCAGTACCGCAGCACCGTCTCGCCCGCCCAGCCCGTGGGGGTGACGAACGCGGTGCCGTCGCGCAGGAGCCGGTCGCTCCACGCCCGGTACTGGCCGGCGTCCCACCCGACGCGACGGAACAGCACGACGCTGAGCTCGGGCTCCATGATCAGCTCGAGGTGCGGGGCGGCCCGGACGAGCTCGGCGCCGGCGTGGGCCACCTGCAGGGTGACCTCGACGGCGTCGCGATAGGCGTCGGTGCCGTAGGTGGCGAGGCTGAACCAGAAGGGCAGGCCGCGGGCCCGGCGCGACAGGTGGTGCGCGAAGTCGCTCGGGTTCCAGTCCTCGTCCGCATGGTCGTCGGCGTGCAGCACGTCGAGATACTCGGCGTGCTGGGTGTGCGCACGGCGCGCCTCGAACGGGTGGCGGTAGACGAGCGCGCAGCAGTCGAACGGCGCGAACAGCCACTTGTGCGGATCGACGATGAAGCTGTCGGCCCGCTCGATGCCGTCGTACAGGTGGCGCACGCTCGGCGCCGCGAGCCCGGCGCCGCCGTAGGCGCCGTCGACGTGCATCCAGAGTCCGTGCTGCTCGCACACGTCGGCCACGCCGGCGAGGTCGTCGATCACGCCGGCGTTGGTGGTGCCGCTCGTGGCGACCACCACGAACAGGCGCTCGCGGTCCTCCGCGGACAGTGCGTCGATGGTGGCCTCGAGCGCGGCGCGGGTCATCCGACCCCGCTCGTCCGCTGGTGCCTCCACCACGTCGGCGTCCATCGCCCGGCCGGCGGCGACGATCGACGAGTGGGCGTTGGAGGAGCCGATGATCAGCCCGCGCACCCGGTCGAAGCGACCCTCCGCCCGCGTGCGCCACCGCCACCGCGCTGCGATGAGCGCGGACAGGTTGCCGCCGGTGCCGCCGCTCACGAACACACCGCCCGACGAGGGCGGCAGCCCGGCCAGGTCGCAGATGTACCGGAGCGCCTCGTTCTCGGCGAACACGGCGCCGGCGCCCTCGAGCCACGACCCGGCGTAGATGCTCGACGCGCCGACGACGAGATCGAACAGCATCGACGCCTCGGTGGGCGCGGCCGGGACGAAGCTCAGGAACCGCGGGTGGTCGACGCTGATGCACGCCGGGGCGAGGACGTCACCGAACACGCGGAGCGCTTCGAGTCCCCCGATGCCGTTCGGGGTGACCGTGCGACCCGCCATGGCGGCGAGGTCAGATGCCGGTCGGCCGGCGTCGAGAGGCGGCGGGTCGAGCCGCATCCGTTCGACGGAGTAGCGCAGCACCGCCTGGGTGAGCACCTCCATCGAGGCATCGTGCTGGTGCATCATGAGGAAATCACGAGGGCGTCATGTGGAGGCCATGGGGGTGGTGACCGCGCTCAGACGTTCAGGTCGAGCAGCTCGCTGCCTTCGCCACGCACCTCGGCGTCCTTGTTGAGCACGCCGCCGAGGACGGCGGCGAGCACGGCACCGCTCATGCACACCACGATGGGGAGCACGACGAGGACGACGAGGATGGCGATGGCACCTGGCACGGGACCGATGCTATCTCAGCCGAGCCGGTCGGCCCAGGCCTCGGCCAGGCCGGACAGCCCAGGCCTCAGAGGGGCTTGTACGCCCATGCCTCGATCTCGACCGCGCCACCGAAGGGCAGCGAGGCGACACCGATGGTGCTGCGCGCCGGGCGGGCGTTGCCGAAACCGGCGACGTACGCCTCGTTGAACGTGGCGAAGGTGTCCATGTCGGTGAGGAAGCACAGCGTCTTCACGATGTCGGCGAGGGTGGCGCCGGCCGTGGCCAGCTGGGCCTTCAGGTTCTCGACGGCCTGGGTGGTCTGGGCGGACACGCCACCCGGCACGAGCGCACCGTCGGCGATGCCCAGCTGACCGCTGACGATGATCCAGTCGCCGGCGCGGACGACAGGGGTGTACGGACCGAGTGGTTTCGACATGGCAGGGAATATAGGGCGTGACGCTCGCCCTGCCCGAGGAGTCCGGGCGATCCCGTGGTGACGGGGTCCGACCCCTAACCTGAGCGGTGATGCGAACCCCCCGCCGCGCCGCCTCGTCCGCCCTGTCCAGCCGATCGGCACACGAACCCGATCAGCTCGCGCCGATCGGCCCGATTGCACCGCGATCGCGGCGACAGTTCCTCGCTCTCGGCGGCTCGGTCGTGCTCGGCGGTCTGGTGGCGGCCTGCGGCGGCGACTCGGAGGAGCCCGGCTCCGGCGGCTCGAGCGGCACGGATTCGACCGCATCGGCCACCGACGGCCAGGGGTCGGTCGGCGCGGGGACGGCTGACGGGTTCACCGTCGTCCAGCGCTACCCGTCGGGCCAGCGGCTCACCCCGGGCGAGGTGCGCCTGGCGATCTCGATCGCGAGCTCGAACGGGTCGCTGCTCACCGACGGGCCCGCCGTCCTCACCGGTGTCATCCGCAACGAGCAGGGTCAGACGATCGACACGATCGAGGCACCCCGTCGCGGCGCCGGACTCGACGTGCCCTACTGGAGCATCACGACGACGATCCCCGAGCGGGGTCTCTACGAGTTGGCGCTCGACGGTGCCACCGGCGATCCGACCCCGTTCCTGATCTTCGACTCGGCGGAGGTGTCGATCCCGACGGTCGGCACGACGCTGCCCCCGTTCGACACGCCCACCACCGACGACGCCCGCGGCGTCGACCCGGTGTGCACCCGCCTCGACGGGCCCTGCCCGTTCCACGACGTCACCCTCACCGAGGCGCTCGCCGCTGGCAAGCCGGTCGTGTACATCATCGGGACGCCGGCCCACTGCGCGACGGCCACGTGCGGCCCCGGCCTCGACTTCCTGATGGCGGCCGCCGAGCAGTACGGCGACGTCGCCACGTTCGTGCACGCCGAGGTCTATGCCGACCCCGAGGCCACCGAGGTGGCACCGGCGGTCACCGAGTACACCCTCGACTACGAGCCGGTCGTGTGGATCACCGACGCCGAGGGCACCGTCGTGCGCCGGATCGACATCGTGTGGGACGCCGACGAACTCGGCGAGATGCTCGCCGCATCGCTCGGCTGACCGTCGTTCGGGGTCCTGAAAACGCGAACGACCCGGCCGTCGCCGTGGCGACGGACCGGGCCGGTCCGAGATCGGGGAGTGCGCCGGCTCAGCTGAAGCTGGAGCCGCACCCGCAGGTGCGCGTGGCGTTCGGGTTCGTGATCGAGAACCCGGCCTGGTTCAGGCCGTCCTTGTAGTCGAGCGTGGCGCCCTCGAGGAGCTGCTTGGAGGCCTGGTCGACGACCACGGCCACCTTCGCCTCGTCCGGGCCGAACAGGGCCTTCTCGTCGTCGGCGGCGAAGTCGCCGTCGAAGAACATCTCGTACGAGAAGCCGCTGCAGCCACCGGGGCGGACCGCGACGCGCAGCGCCAGATCGGTGGCGCCCTCGGCCTCGAGGAGTTCCTTGACCTTGGATGCGGCGGTGTCGGTGAGGGTGATCACGGTGGGGTTCTCCTATGAGTCGGGCTGAACCAGTGGTACGGACGGGAAGTGTAACCCCAGGCCCCCGTAGAATCATTCCGTGGACCCCACCTCACCCCTCGCCGGCAGGCAGCCGTCGGCACCGGAGGTGCCCACGGAGACGCAGGTCCTCGACCTCCTCCGTTCGGTCATCGACCCCGAGCTCGGCGCCGACATCGTGTCGCTCGGCATGGTGCCCGGCGTGAGCGTCGCCGCGGACGGCGCCGTCACCGTGGGGGTCAAGCTCACGATCGGCGGGTGCCCGCTGCGCGCCCAGATCAAGAAGGACGTCGAGAGCCGGGTCGCGGTGCACCCGGGGGTCACGAGCGTGCGCATCGACTGGGGCGAGATGACCAGCGAGGAGCGCAGCGAGGTGATGCTGAAGGCCCGCTGGAACGCCCGCGAGAACGCCCCCGACACCGAGATCCCCATCACCGCACGGGTGCTCGCGATCGCGAGCGGCAAGGGCGGGGTCGGCAAGAGTTCGGTCACCGTGAACCTCGCGGCGGCGATCGCGGCCCAGGGATTCACCGTCGGCGTGCTCGACGCCGACATCTGGGGCTTCTCGGTGCCACGACTGCTCGGCATCGACGACCGGCTCGAGGCCCACGCCGTCGAGGGCAGCGACAAGCCGAAGATCTTCCCCAACGAGCGCACCGTGGGCCGGGGCGTGCTCAAGGTGGTGAGCACCGGATTCCTGGTGGGCGAGGACACCGCACTCATGTGGCGCGGTCTGATGCTCACCAAGGCCGTCGAACAATTCCTCCGCGACGTGCGCTGGGGCGAGCTCGACTACCTGCTGATCGACATGCCGCCCGGCACGGGCGACGTGCAGATGGGCCTGGCCCGCATGCTGCCGCGCACCGACCTGCTGATCGTCACGACCCCCGCCCTGGCCGCCCAGAAGGTCGCCGCCCGCGCGGCCGACATGGCCCGGCGCAGCTTCCTGCGCGTGTGCGGCGTCATCGAGAACATGAGCGCCTTCACGTGCGACCACGGCGAGACGTACGCCCTGTTCGGCGAAGGCGGCGGTCAGTCGCTCGCCGACGAGATCGGTGTGCCGCTGCTCGGCAAGGTGCCGCTCGAGCCGTCGGTGGCCGCCGGCGGCGACGCCGGGGTGCCCGTGTCGCTCGACGGCACCGGCATCGCGGCCGACACGTTCCGTTCGATCGCGAAGCAGATCATCGACGAGGTCGCCCCGCCGACGAACATGGCGGGGTGCTCGGCGCGGCTGATCGGTCTCGTGAACGCGGCGCTCGACGCCAAGGACGCTGCGAAGGACGCGGCGGCCAGCGCCTGATCCGGCCGCGTCCGCCTGAGACTGCCGGTCAGTCCTCGATCTCGTCGTAGCCGGGTTCGCCGGGCAGCTTGATCCCGGCGATCTTGCCGTCGACGAACACGATCTTGGGCAGGATGCACGGCGGCGGCGGCAGCTCCTTGGCCGTCGCCATCGCGTCGGCCACCGTTCCGAAGCCGGCGAGGAACTCGAGGTTCGCAACGGTGGGGGGCATCATCATCAGCTCGCCCGCCGCAGCCCGGTCGAGGGCCTCACGCGGTGCCACCCACATGCTGGCGATGGTCTCGTTGTCGTCGTGCACCGAGTGCTGACCGGCCGGCGCGGGCGCCAGGTAGAAGCGGGTGTCGAACCGGCGGGCACCCTCGCCCTTGGGGGTGATCCAGTGCGCGACCCACGCGAGCTGCTCGATCGCCGGGACCAACGAGTGCTCGGCGCACAGCTCGAGCAGGTCGACGGTGCCGTCGTGCACGCCGTGGCGGGCGTCGAGGGCAGGATGGCCGTCGATGACCGTCGCACCGTCGGGGTCGTGGGCGAGCAGCACTCCGGCCTCCTCGAAGCACTCGCGGATGGCCGCGAGGCGGTGCGCCCGCTCGAGGTCCTCACCGTCGTGGGTCTCGACCTTGCCACCCGGGAAGACGTACATGCCGCTCCCGAACGCTGCGTTGAGGGTGCGGCGCAGCATGAACACCTCGACGCCATCGGGGCCGGTGCCGGCGTCGGCACGGTTCCTGACGAGCATCACCGTCGCAGCCAGCTTGACGGGGACGGGTGCTGCGGATTCTGCCTGCGTGTGGGAGGTGCTCATCGTGCCGTAGTCTTGCCGTTCGTGCTGGTGTGGATGGATCTGGAGATGACGGGCCTCGAGCCGTCGAAACACGTCATCGTCGAGATCGCCACGCTCGTCACCGACGACGAGCTCAACGTGGTGGCCGAAGGACCCGACCTGGTGATCCACCAGCCCGAGGAAGCCCTGGCCCTCATGGAGCCGATCGTCGTCGAGATGCACACCAAGAGCGGCCTGCTCGATGCCATCCGCACGAGCACCGTCAGCCTCGCCGACGCCGGGGCCCAGACCCTCGAGTTCATCAAGCAATACGTGCCCGAGGCCCGCAAGGTGCCGCTGTGCGGCAACTCCATCGGCATGGACCGCCGATTCCTCGACGCCTACCTGCCCGACATCGAGAACTGGCTGCACTACCGCAGCATCGACGTGAGCAGCGTGAAGGAGCTCGTGCGTCGCTGGTACCCCGGCCTCACCAACGGTCGGCCGTACAAGGTGGGCACCCACCGCGCCCTCGACGACATCCGTGAGAGCGTCGCCGAGCTGCGCTTCTACCGCGAGCGGGTGTTCCTGCCGAGCACGTCGCCTGCGGCGATCGCGGCCGCTGCAGCTGCATCCGCCGATGCCGAGACGGCGACCGACGCGACACCCGAGGGCTGATCAGCCCGTCTCCTGGTCGGGCCGCAGCGCCCGGCCCTTCCAGGTCACGGTGCCGCCCCGGTGGCGCCGCCACAGGCTCCGCACCAGCACCACCACGAGCAGCGGCACCCACACCGGGAACACGACCACCGCCCACGACCGGAACCGTCCGACGCGGCGGGCGAACACACCGAACTGCACCAGCGACGCGAGCGCGAACCACGCCGATGTGACCGCGCCGCCTGCAAGCGAGGTCACCCATGCCGCGGTGAGCACGACTGCCCACCACGGTGTGGCGTCGAAGCCGATGCCGACGCCCTTCGTCCAGCCCTCCACCACCTGACCGAGGTCGCGCGGGTACATCCGGAACGACGGACCGGCAGCGGTGCCCGAGAACAGCCGCGACCGGGGGAACCGTCGTGCGAGGGCGATGTCCTCCAGGACGGCACCGCGGACGTCCTGGTGCGCGTGCCCGCCGGCCCGCTCGTACGCCTCGCGGTGCACGGCCACGATCGGCCCGAACGCCACGAGCGTCGGGACTCGGTCCCCCCACGGGGTGCAGGCGCCGGACCCCATTGCGGCGACGACGTTGAACAGCACGCTCGCCTGTTCGTGGGCGTGCGCGGTGACGTGATGTGGCTGCACGGAGACGAGCTCGCCGGGGTACGCCTCGAGCTGTGCGGTGAGCGCGTCGAGCGTGCCGGGCGACAGACGCACGTCGGCGTCGAGGAACACGAGCACCTCGCTCGACGACGCCTGCGCGCCCACGTGACATGCGTGCGGCTTGCCCGCCCACCCCGCCGGCAGCGCCGGAGCGGCGATCACTCGAGCGCCGGCCGCCGCAGCGAGCAACGCCGTGTCGTCGGTCGAGTGGTCGTCGACGACGATCACTTCGTCATCGGGACCGAGCTCACCGACGAGCGATGCGAGCAGGTTCGGCAGCGATGCGGCCTCGTCGCGGGCGGGCACGACGATCGACACGGCGGCGCGACGGGACGACGCAGCGGGCAGGGGTCGGGCACGCCACAGCGCCACCCACCCCGCCGTCCAGCCGAGCGCGAACAGCACCAGTGAGCCGATCGCCGGCGGCCCGACGTACGACGGCAGATCGGCGCTGAGCACCGTGCGAGTCTGGCGCGTCGCCGGACGATGGTCCACGGCAGTCGGCATCGGCTCGAATCGGGTGTGGCAGGGTCGATCAGGACCGGTGGAGACATCGATCAGGGATCGTCGTGATGTACATCTCGTAAATCACTTGACCTCATCCGCCGATGATGATTGCCTAGTCCACGGTTCGCTGTCCGGCGGACCACGAGACACACGCACCAGGAGAACACACCGACATGATCTGCACGACCGCACCGCAGCAGGGCCGCATGGCCGCTGGCGCGCGCTCCTGCAGCGGCGTGCTCGGTGGCTACCTGTGGAATGCCTCGGTGGGGATGACCATGGATTCGAAGGCATTTGCCATCGAGACCGGCCATGTGGTCACCACCACCAAGCGTCGCCCGGCCCGACACCTCGGAGCTCCTCCGTCGTAAGCAGTGCTTGCGTTCGGAAGCTTTCGCTCCGAGGCCGTCGGGATCACAGATCCCGGCGGCCTTTCGCTTTTTCCGCTTCCGGACGCACGAGCCGTCCGACTCCACGCCAGCCAGTTCCCCACCCCAGAACCGTCTCCCGAGAGGAACACCACGTCATGTACACCACCATCAGCACCGACTCCTCGCCCACTCTCGACACCACCTTCTCCGCCGGCACGAACCTCGACCTCGTTCCGGGGGCCGCGGACCGCCTCACCCGTGAGGCGGTGGATCGGGCGTTCGACGAGCTCGTCGAGCAGTCCGATCACGACATCCCCGCTGCCCCCGACACCCCGGTCACCCTGCGCACCCCGCAGGCCCGGTGCGCCGACGGCCACGGCACGCTCACCCACCTGTTCTTCTCCGACGACGTCCTCGACATCGCCCGGGCGAAGGCGATCTGCTCGAAGTGCAAGCTCACCGCGAGCTGCCTCGACAGCGCCCTCGACCGTGCGGAGCCGTGGGGCGTGTGGGGCGGCGAGCTGATCGAGAACGGGCGGATCGTCGTCCACAAGCGGCCACGGGGGCGTCCACCCAAACACCCCAGACCGCTCGTGGTCGTCGGGGTCGTGGTCGCCGTCGGTGCGGTGGTGGACGACTCCTCCGATGCGCATCCGGCGGCGAGGAGTCCGGCAGCGAGGACGGCTGCGATGACGCGGGAGGTGGTGGCC
>CAUJET010000041.1 GCA_963169665.1 Actinomycetota bacterium
ACGCGACCCTGACCACCGTGCCGTCGTCGAGTCGGAGCGTCATGACGCACCCCCGGCCAGTCGAACGTCTGACTGCTCCATCACGAACTCCTCCTGCGTGCCCCGTCGCATGTCGGCGAGCATAACCTGAAGATGATTCAGATTCGCGCACGACGCCGTTCTCGGTAACCTCGGAAGCGTGAACGGGCGACGCGAACCTGCTCAGGCGCGCAGCCGGGCCAAACGGGACGCGGTGCTCGACGCCGCCTCCCTGCTCGCCGAGCGAGGCATCGACCACCTCACCGCAGCGTCGATCGCCCAGGAGGCCGGGATCGCCGCCGGCACCCTCTACCAGTACTTCGAAGGCGTCGACGACGTGATCGACGCGGTCATCCGCCGACATCTCGACCGCTTCGTCGAGGTGATCGAGCGCACCTTCGCATCCGACCAGTTCCCCACCCCCAAGGCAGCCAGCATCGCCGTGGGTCAGGCATTCATCGAGTACTACCGCGCCGAGCCGGGCTTCCGGGCCATCTGGTTCGGCCCCGGGTTCACCGGACGCCACCGCCAACTCGACCTCGAGAACAACAAGCGGCTCGCCCGGACCATGTACGAGCAGCTCACCCGTCGCGGCCTCATCCCGCCGGGCGAACTGTCCGAGGCGATCGTCATCTCCAACTGGGAGATCGCCGACACCCTCACCGGCCTCGCATTCCGGGTCGACCCCAACGGCGACGAGATGATCCTCGGCTACCTGCGCTACGTCATGAGCCAGATCGCCAAGGCACCGCCGCTCGACGTGACGTTCCACCTCGCCGGCCTTCGCGCACCTTCGGCCACCTGACCCCCCTGCTACGTCCCACGCGAGTCCGCACCGGGCCGCATGCATGGACACGGGGTGAACGGAGGGTGTCGACTAGATTGCCCCAACCATTGCGGGCGCTGGGGGGCGAATGAGACGGACGGTGACGGCGTCGACCACGAGGTCGAACTGGACGAGACGGACGGGTGCCGCAGCAGTCCTGGGGGCCACCCTGCTCGTCGCGTGCAGCGGCGGCGGCGACGGCGCGACGGTGGGCACCGACAGCACGGGCACCACCGCCGAGACACCGCCGGCCACCAACGAGGAGCCGTCGGCCACGACCACACCGGCTCCTGACGCCTCGGGTGGGTCGGACGCGTCTGACGAGGCCGCAGCGACGACCGCTCCCGACGAGCCACGCTCGTTGTCCGGCGACGACGAGTTCCTGTTCGACCAGGAGCAGATGCACACGTTCGAGATCGACCTGCCCGAGGAGGCGCTGGCCCAACTCGATGCCGACCCTGCGGCCGAGGAGTACGTCGAGGGGAGCCTCACCTTCGACGGTGAGACGATCGAACCGATCGGCATCCGCTACAAGGGGTCGGTCGGCGCCTTCATCGGCTGCACGGCCGGACCCAACCCGTTCGAGGCCTCCGGCGCGAAGAGCTGCACCAAGCTCTCGATGAAGTTGAAGATCAACTGGGACGACCCGGACGCCGAGTTCTACGGCGTCCGCCGCGTCCAGCTCCACTCGTTGAACCTCGACACGTCGCTGATGCACGAGCGGCTGGGCTACTGGTTGTTCCGCGAGATGGGTGTGCCGGCGCCACGATCCACCCACGCCCGGGTGGTCGTCAACGGCGAGTACGTCGGCGTGTTCGCCCTCACCGAGGAGATCGACGGACGGTTCGCCCGCGAGGCGTTCGACGACGGCAGCGGCAACGTCTACAAGGAGGTGTGGCCCTTCGATGCCACCGGCGCGCCTCGGTCGGCCGAGGAGTTCATCGCCGGTCTCGAGACCAACGAGGACGACGACCCGACCGCCGACATCATCACTGGGTTCGCCACTGAGCTCGCGGCCGCCGCGCCGGACGAACGGGTGGACGTCCTCGCACGGTGGACCGATCTCGAGACCCTGCTCGCCACCATCGTCGTCGACCGGGCGATCCGCAACGACGACGGCCCCATCCACTGGTACTGCTTCGAGGCCTGCGCGCCGCACAACTTCTACTGGTACGAGGATCCGTCCTCGCTGAAGGTGACGCTCCTCCCGTGGGATCTCGACAACGCCTTCGACGCGCTCGTCGACGGCACGACCGTGGGGAACTTCATCGCGGTCGCCGACCCGTTCGGCGAGATCACGAACGACTGCGAGCCGTTCGCGTACGGCAGCTTCAACCTGCTCCAGCGATCGGCAGCATGCGACCCGCTGCTCGGCACACTCGCCACACTGCGCGACGACTACGAGCGGATCCGCGCCGACCTGCTCGCCGGCCCGTTCGCCGAGGAACGCATCGAGGAGCAGCTCACCGCGTGGACCGAGCAGATCCGGCCGGCGGTCGCCGAGGCCGTCGAGCTACATGACGACGCCCCCTCGATCGACGCCTGGGAGGCGGCGCTCGACCGGCTCCGTGAAGCCGTCGCCACCTCCCGCAACGGGGCGGGTCGATGACGAACTCCCCCACCGCCTCCCCTGCTCCGTCGCGTTCGCACGGCCGATCCGACCATCCGACCATCACCACTCCCAGGACCTCCCCCACATGATCGCCATGTCCGACCCCGGCCGCCTGGCCTTCGATGCCGTCGCCGTCCTCGTGATCACGTTCGCGCTCTACTTCCCCCGACACCGTCGGCGCGACATGGTGCTGGCGCTCGTGTCGATCAACGTCGGTGTCGTCGCCGTCACCACGGTGCTCGAGCGGGCCGAGGTGACCGCCGGGCTGGGCCTCGGTCTGTTCGGCGTGCTGTCGATCATCCGGCTCCGCTCGATCGAGCTCGACCAGGAGGAGATCGCCTACTACTTCTCCGCGATCGCACTCGGCCTGCTCGGTGGCGTCCGGATCACGCCCGACTGGATCTCGCCGGTGTTGATGGGATCGATCGTGCTGGCGTTGTTCGTGACCGACCACCCGCGTCTGTTCGCCAGCTATCGCAGCAAGGGGGTCACACTCGACTCGGCGATCGCGGACGAGGACGAGCTGCGCCGACGTCTCGAGGTGCTGTTCCAGGCCCCGATCGTGCGGATGAAGGTGAAGCGCGTCGATCTGGTGAACGACACGACGACGGTGGAGGTGCGGTACCGGGTCCCCGCCGAGCCGACGGGCGGGTCGACGCTGCCATGACCCTCGATGCCGTCGCACGGCTTCGAACGGTGTCGCTCGACGAGCTGAACCGGTCGGCTGATCTGCTCACCCGCACCGACCGGAAGTACGTGGTCGACCACGTCGGTCTGCACGCGCTGCTCGCCGACCATGCCGACCGGCTGGTGAGCCTCGAGATCGACGGGCGCCGGTCGTTCCGGTACCGCTCGCTCTACTTCGACACGCCTGACGTGGCGCTGCACCGCGCTGCAGCGACCGATCGTCGCCACCGGGTGAAGGTGCGCACGCGGGTGTATGACGACACCGGCACCGCGATGCTCGAGGTGAAGGCGAAAGACGGGCGCGGGCGCACGGTGAAACACCGGCAACCGCATGACCTCGACCGGGTCGCCGAGCTGGGCGACGACGGCATGACCTTCGTCGACGGCGTCACCCGCTCCCCCGGCCTGGCCGCCTCCCTCGTCCCCACGCTCGAGACCCGTTACCGGCGGGCGACGGTGGTCGACCCCGTCACGGACAGCCGGGCCACCATCGACGTCGATCTGGTGTGTACACACGTCGACGGCCGTTCGGTCGCGTTCGACAAGGTGATCGTCGAGACCAAGTCCGATCTCACTCCCGGCCCGCTCGACCGGTGGATGTGGCGGCACGGTCATCGGCCGGAGCCGATCAGCAAGTACTGCACGGCGCTCGCACTGCTCGATCCTGCGCTGCCGGGCAACAAGTGGCACCGCACGATCGCCCGCCACTTCGCCGCCTGAGCACGCCCGGCCGATCGCTCGGGGCGCGAGGCTCCGGGCCGTAGCCTCGACGTCGTCCGCCGCTTCCGCTGGAGCCATCGACTGGAGCACCCGTGAGCCCTGCCACCGCACCGACGCCGACCACGTTCATCTTCCACGGTGGTGGACCGTGTTTCTTCATGGACTGGGACCCGATCGACGCGTGGGACGAACTCCGCGCCGCGCTCGAGGGCGTCATCCCGGCGTTGCCCACGCCACCGCGGGCGATCGCGGTGATCACCGCCCACTGGGAGACGCCCGAGGTCGCGATCACGGCCCAGACCTCACCCGACCTCGTGTACGACTACGGCGGCTTCCCGCCCCACACGTACCAGCTCACCTACCCGGCGCCTGGTTCGCCAGCGCTCGCCGAACGGATCGGGGGCCTGCTGGGCGTGGCCGGAATCGCCCACCGGTACGAGACCCAGCGCGGCTGGGACCACGGCGTGTTCGTCCCGCTGAAGGTGATGCGACCCGAGGCCGACATCCCCGTGGTCGCCCTGTCGGTGCTGCGGAGCTTCGACCCGGCTGCGCACCTCGAGATCGGCCGTGCGCTCGCCCCGCTGCGCGACGAGGGCGTGCTGATCGTGGGCAGCGGTGCCAGCTTCCACAACTTCGCCCACTTCGGTTCGCCGCTCGCCAAGGTGTTCGACGACTGGTTGAACGACGTGATGGTGCTGCCAGACGCCGAGCGCCGAGCCGCGCTCACCGGCTGGGCACAGGCACCGGCCGCCCGCATCGCCCACGGCCGCGAGGAACACCTGATCCCGCTGATGGTCGCCGCCGGCGCCGCCTCCGATGTGCCGGCACGGACCTTCTACCGGGGCCGGGTGCTCGACACCGAGATGACCTGCTGGTTGTTCGACTGACCGACTGCGGCAGATCGAACAGGCGAGATCGGGTGGGGCGGGTGGGTATCGAACCCACGACCCAGGGATTATGAGTCGAGCCCGAGCCGTCCAGCCAGTACCATCCTGTGCCATCTAGCAGGGCTTTTGCGCTTCTCGAGTCCAGCCTGTGCCGTCCTGTACCACCCTGTTTCCAAGAATTTCTTGGTTGGATTCTTGGATGAGTCGCACTTCCGACAATCGCGACGGCAACTGATTCCTAGGGCGTCGTGGGCGCGCGATCGCCACCGACCACCGCCGTGTTGACTCCGTCGCTGACCGAAAGGACGGCTTTGTCGACGCCTGTGATGTCGAAGAAGTACACGTTGTCGACCGGCGCTGTGTTGAGCTCGTTCACCTTCACGATGGTGATCTCGTCGGGGACGAGACCGACGACGAATCGCCGTCCGGGAACTCCGACCTCCATGAACGCAACTCCGGCTCTGATCGGATCCGCGTCGAACCACCCCGACCCGGCCGGGACGCCTTCGACGGAGAACGAGAGGTACCACCGATCGCCGGACCGGCGGGTCGTGACGACTGCGTTCCCGATCGTCACATCGTTCGAAACCTCGTTCACGTCCGACAGGTTCGCGGAGAACAGCACCGCGGGGATATAGCCCGATGGATCGATCGCAACGAAACCGATGTCGGCTGTCGTCGATGTCACCACGATCGTGGTTTGGACGGGTTCAAGCACTACGTCCGGTGTGTATGTCGCAGTCGGCGTCTGGATGGTGAACCCACTCGCGTCGGGCGGGAACTCCATGTACCAGAGGCCGTTCGCGTCGGAGGCCACGACGGTGTCGCCGGCGACTACGGTGACCGGGAGATCAACGGGTGCGAGCCCCCACAGCACGGCGCCGGCTTGTGACTGCGGAACTCCTTCGAGGCTCCATGCCTGTCCGGAGAGATACGTCTCGGCGTTGAACTCGGAGCAACCGGAGTACCCGTCGTCCGTTTGCCTCACGACACACACCTCGCCCGTGGCAGGCGCGTCGTAGACCCACACCTGTCCGAACCGACCCAATTCGGCAGAGAGACGCAGAACAGCACCGGCGGGGAAGGCATCCGCCGGCCAGTCGACGGTGAACCGGGGGTCGACGGGCAATCCGTCGCCGGCCTCCAGATCCGTCGAAGCGACCGACGGACCTGAGGCCGAGGGCTGCGGGACCGCCGAATCCGAGTCGCGCCTCGACAGCGCCGCCACGCCAGCGACCACCAGCGCGGACGCAGCAGCAACACCGAACCACGTCGTGCGCCAACTCTGGCTGGAATGGGGCCGGAGCGCCGCCAGCTCGACCGTCACCGCCTCGTCCGGGCGTTCGACCGGGTCTGCGGCTCGACGATCATCGATCGGTGCGACATCGTCGATCGTGAGCGGAGGTGCAAGTCGGTCCAGAAGCCGTCCGGCCATCTCGAGTTGCGGAATCAGATCAACAGGCATCGGTCACCACCAGTTCGGTCCGCAAGCGCGAGAGCGCTCGCTGCAGATGTTCTCGGACGGTTGACGGGTTCACCTCGAGCAGCGCGGCAACCTCGGACTGAGGCCAGCCGAAGCCGTGCACGAGAAGAACGATCGTTCGTTGTTGCGATGACAAGCGGCCGAGCGCGGGCCACAACTCGGGCGAGATGTCGGGGAAGTCCACCGCAGCTTCCAAGAGCAGGTCGGCGGGGAGAGGCCTGGAGCCGAACCTCCGCACGGCCG
>CAUJET010000042.1 GCA_963169665.1 Actinomycetota bacterium
GGACCGACCTCACCAGCGGGGCCCACAGGACCAGCAGGACCGACCTCACCCGGATCGCCCTTGTCACCCTTGTCGCCCTTCAGACCAGGCGCACCCGCCACACCTGGCGGCCCCTGCGCACCGACCTCACCAGCCGGACCCACAGGTCCGACCTCACCAGCCGGACCAGCCGGACCAGCCGGACCGACCTCACCAGCGGGGCCCACAGGACCAGCAGGACCGACCTCACCCGGATCGCCCTTGTCACCCTTGTCGCCCTTCAGACCAGGCGCACCCGCCACACCTGGCGGACCCTGCGCACCGACCTCACCAGCCGGACCCACAGGTCCGACCTCACCAGCCGGACCAGCCGGACCAGCCGGACCGACGCCGCCGCTCGGGCTCGCCGGACCGGCCGGACCTGCGGGGCCGGGTACGCCCTGCGCCCCCGTGTCGCCCTTGTCGCCCTTATCGCCCTTGTCACCCTTCGGCCCGGCCGGACCCGTACCGGAGCCAGCCCCGCCCGAGGGCACGTAGTACCCCACGACGTCGGCGATGATGTTCACCGAGCCCGCGAGGTTGAAGAGCTTGAACTCGCCGGACGTCGACAACTGCACATCCACCTTGTTCGGCGTCGGGGGCGCGTCGGCTACCCAGTTGAGGCTCGAGGCCAACGGACGAGGAGCGTCGGCGGGCCAGACCGTGAGGTAGCTCGACGCAGTGCCACCGACAGCCGTCACGTTCATCGCCACTGCGGTCGCCGTCGCCGGGATGATGCAGTTGCCGTTCGTCCCGTGCACCTGCTGGGTCAGTTCGCCACCGGCTGGGATCGGGGCCGACACCGGACCCACCGTGTCCGGCGCCGGTCGGGTGTCCAGCAATCGGCAGGGGGGTACGGGGATCAATGACGACGGCGTGCCACCGCCCTCGCCCCACACCTGCACCCCACCGACCATCGCTGTGCCGACCGCCGCAGCGACCGCCATCACCACTGCTCGTTTCATGTCCGCAGCTCCTTCTGCCCGCTGTTGCCTGCGTCGCCGCATGGTCCTGATCGGACCGACGGTCGACGAACTGGACACCCCCAACGAGGGGGTTCGAGACGAGCAGTCCCGCCACCAGGCGCGATACCCATCAGCGACCTCCGGGGGTGGCATGCGCCACCCCCGACGGGACGCCGCCCGCACACTCAAGTGGGGGGTCTCCGACGCCGATGACGTTTCCGTGCGGCGTACGGTGCTCGCACGCCTCGACAGGACGGGCCCTGACCAGATGAGTGAGCAGGAACACAGGGGGACGTCACGCCGGCAGCGCGTGTCGACCGCGGCAATCGTGGTGGCCAGCCTGCTCGGCAGCGTCGGTGCGGCGGTGGCGGCGAACACTGCTCGCCACCGTGGCGATCGGGCACGCGCAGATGCCGACGCAGTGGAGATCATCCAGCTGCGCAGCGATCTCCGTCGCGTGCACCTGCACGAGACCAACCAGATGATGCTGCAGCTGTTCGGTGTGGCGACTGCGGCCGAGGTCGAGGCAGCACGCGACGACCGCATCGATGTACGCGCACGCGCGACCGATCGGCTCCTCGAACTGCAGCAGGGGAGCGGTACCACCGCCGGCGAGGCTCTGTTCCTCTACGACCTGATCGCCCAGGACGGCGTCGACGATGTCAGGGAGGCCGATCCCGGGCTGCTCTTCGACACCGGCAGGGCAGCTGCCCGTGACGGCCGACCGGCGGACGAGGCGCTGTCGCAGGAGTTGCTCGCCCTCTACGACCTGATGCGCACCGACGCAGCGCCGATGCAGGTCCTGAACGACGCACTCGACGCCGCGTACACGATGGAGCGCCCCGAGGTGAGGGAGTTGCTCGCCGAATACGTGAGCCGGTCCGAGCCGTACATCCTCTCCGACGGCGGCTACCTCGGTCCGGACCCGCAGGCACCGCTGGTCGACAGCTACGTCTACGACCCGATCGCAGCGCTCGCGTCGCCGGCGGTACAGGCCGTGAGCGACCGGCTGGTCGCGAGCGATCTGTGGACGTACGACCAGTGGATCCGATCCTGGCAGGAGGCGGTGCCCGGTGCGCCGCCGCTCACGCTCGACGAACTCGCCACCCACGTCGACGCCGTCGGCGGCGACATCCAGGCGATCGTCGCCGAGACGCTCGCCGACGCTCGCGCCGACCACGAGTCGACGGAGGACTCGGCGTCGCGCCTGACAGCCATCTGCGTGGCGCTCGCCGTCTTGTTCGGTCTGGTCGGCCTGACTTTCGTCGTGCTGGCCGTCCATCGGCGGATCCGGGCGATGACCCGCGCCGTGTCCCGGGTGAGCGTCGATCCGCTCACGGGCGCCGGCAACCGGCACCAACTCGAGCTCGACACGGTCGGGCGGGTGCAGGACCCGGCGTACACATGGCATCTGCTCGCAGCGATCGACATGGATCGCTTCAAGCTCATCAACGACACCTGGGGTCACGCCGTCGGCGACGCCGTGCTCATCGAGGTCGCCCGACGCCTCGAGGCCATCGTCGCCGCATGGCGCGGCGGTGCGAGCGGGCATCACGGTGCGGTGATCCGCCTCGGTGGCGACGAGTTCCTGCTGGTCCTCCATGCGAAGTCACCGATGAACGAGACCCTGATCGCCGGCCAGCTCGACGAGATCCGCACCAGCGACCTCGCCGTGGACGACGGACACCTCGTGGCGTTGGCGTTCAGCGTGGGCATCGTCACCGCAACCGGCCAGTCCGACCTCGACGATCTCATGCGTGCGGCCGATCTCGCTGCCTACGAGGACAAGGCCACACGGCGGTCCCAGCGTGAAGAGGCGCCGCGCAGCGCCGCACCGGACACGGTGCATCACGACCGCTCCGGCTCCTCGTCGGCCACCTGATCCCGTGGCGGCCGTCCCCGTGCGGAGGAGGAGGGGCCGCGGATCGAGCAGTGGAGAACCCGCGCTCGTTCCGCACAGGTTCGTTCCTGATCGTATTGACATAACGATGATTATCGGCGTTGTGGCCGGCAACGCCGGAACGTCCTGGGGCAGCGGCACGGCGCCGCGACCGCCTGGGCCACACGACGCGACGGCGCACGGAGAACCGTTCGTCGACGGCTCGTCGGCTGTGAACGAACCATCGACTCGCACATCGTCGACGGTCAGCGCATCACAGGTGCCGACGACCGACCCACGAGGCACCGACGACGCGGCCCGCACCTGAGCGCCGGGACGACGCCGGCGGCGCCGGATCGTGGCTCCGATCCTCCGCCACTGCCATACCACCCTGATTTACGTCATGACGATATTGCCGGCCGCGACGGCCGCTCAGGCGCTGCGGAGGCGACGGTTCGCCAGCGGCGTCGCTGCGTCGAGCAACCACCGCAACGCATCGATCGCCTCCTTCGCCGACATCTCGCTCGACAGGTCCTTCAACGTGTCGGCCACCGCGCACTCGAGCACGTACAGGTCGTCGTGCAACGCGTCGAGTTCGGTCCGGGCCATCACGAGCTCGCCGTCGCTCAGCGCGAGTTCTCGGGCGCGCTGGCGCGACACCCAGTCCCACTGGCGACACGCCTGCGAACAGAACTGGCGCGGCCGACCCGGGCCGGCGTGCTCGGCCAGCGGGAAGCGGCACCACCGACACCGCCGCTCGATCGGAGCCCCACCGCTCCCCTCCACTGTCTCGCCTCGACCGATTTCCGTCATGACGAAATGCTTGCCGACCGATGTCCCCCGGTGGTGGATCCCGACCGATACGGTTCGCGGCGTGACCCGCACAGCCCGGTACATCGCCCTGCTCGGCGTCGGTGCGCTGGGACTCGTCGGGGCCGCCTGCACGGACGGCGGCGATCCAGAAGCTGCGACCGATCCTGCTGCCACTGCTGTCGAGGACGTCGCGTCGGCGACCGGTGATGACAGCCTCTTCGTCGACGTCGCGACGATCACCCCGATCCGCGACGGGACGAACACCTGGGTCGCGGCCGATGGCACCGAGGTCACGTTCGAGGTCGTCATCCCGCCAGTGCGTGTGCTCGGCGTCGCCGGACCGGTGCTGATCGCCTTCCCACCCGGCGGTCAGGACCTCGACCTCACCCGGCGGATCGTCGACAGCGACTGGCGCACCGAGGCGCTCACCCGCGGCGTCGTCGTGGTCTCCCCTGCTGCTCCGTCGACCGGGCTGTGGTTCACCGACGACAGCGCAGTACTCGTCGGTCCGTTCCTCGATGCAGTCGCCGCAGGGTTCCCGCCGACCGACGGCCGCTTCGATCTCACCGGCATCAGCAACGGCGGACTGAGTGCCTTCCGTGCAGCGCTCGACCATCCCGAGCGGTTCCGGTCGATGGCGCTCGCACCGGGCGCGCCGCCGGCGGACGCGACCGACGAGCAGTTCGCTGCGCTGGCGGGGATGCGGATCTCGCAGTTCGTCGGCGGTGAGGACGCGAGCTGGCTGGCGCAGTCGCAGGCGGCGCACGACCGTTTCACCGCGCTGGGCATCGACACCGCGCTCGAGGTGATCGCCGGCGATGATCACTTCCTCGCCTCGCTCGAGCCGGCTCGCGTCTGGGACGCGCTCGGCCTGTGACGACCGACATCGAGGTGCACGTGCGGCCCGGCGCGAAGCGCACCGTCGTCGGCGGCACGCACGACGGTGTGCTCACCGTTGCGGTGGCCGCTCCCCCGGCCGACGGCCAGGCGAACGAGGCCGTCCGTCGGGCGGTCGCCGACGCGTTCGGCCTCCGCGTCTCCGCGGTCGAGATCGTCCGCGGGCACTCCGGACGACGCAAGCAGCTCCGGCTGGAGGGCGACGACGCCACGATCGCGGCCCGCCTCGCCGAGCTCCGCGGCTGACGACCCACGGACGCGACAGGGCCGCGCCCTCCTCGCACTGCGGGGACGAACGCGGCCCAGACGACGGGACGGGTCAGGCGGCCGGCCGTTCGATCGGCACGACGACCTCATCGGCCGTCGACGACGCCGGCGTGAACCGCCGGATCAGCGACGCCGCGAGGCCGTCGATGCTGCCGCCGCTCGTGACGAGCACCTCCGGCATCACGTCGATGCGACCTTCGGCGATCGCGTTGATCGCTGCCACGAGCGCTGTCGCGGTCGGGCCGAGCGCCTGCTTCTGCGCCTCGAACCCCTCGGCCCGGGCGAGACCGAGCGCCTCGGCCGCCTTGGCCTCCGCGAGACCGACGGCCTCGGCACGCGACGCCTCTGCTGCACCGACCGCGGCGACTTTCGATGCCTCGGCGAGACCGAGTGCCTCGATGCGGCTGGCATCGGCCCGGCCGAGCACCTCCACCTTCGTCGCTTCGGCGCGTGCGGTGGTCTCCACGTAGGCGGCCTCACCGCGAGCCTTGGCAGCGCGCGCCTCGGCCTCGTTCGAGTTGATCTCGATCGACACCTGCGAGCTCGCCAACTGACCCTGCATGTCCGCAGTACCGCGAGCCTTCTCCACCTCGATGCGGGCGTGCTGGGCCTCGCGCTGCTCGTGGAACGTCGCCTTCTCCTGCTTGGCGATCTCGCGTTCGGTCAGCACCTGCACGAGCTCCTCGGGGAACACCACATCCTGGATGTACACGCCGCGGGTCTCGACGTCGTAGGTGGCGAGGTAGCGGGTGACCGCCGCGAGGGCGGCCTCCTGCACCTCGTCGCGCGTCTCGATGAAGCGAACGGCCTCGAGCCGCTGCAACGTGTTGCGGAAGTGGTTGCCGACGGCGGACTGCAGCACCTCGTTCACGAGGTTCTGCATCGTGCCGACCATCGAGATCACCTTCGGCGCCTTGGTGTCACTGACGTGGATCTGCACCTGCAGGTCGATCGAGAACACGAA
>CAUJET010000043.1 GCA_963169665.1 Actinomycetota bacterium
CACGCCGTAGTCACGCGCGACCGACCGTTGCGAACGGCCCTCCAGAACAACAGCAGTGATGATCAGACGCGCCTTGGACACCCCGCCAAGGGTTTCCTATGACGCGCGACATCCCTTTCCTATGTCCTGAGACAACACACCTCCCGTTCCGCCATTCGCTCCGGGTGACGCAGCGCACCTCTCCGGCCGTCGGGGCGGTCAGGCGTTCATCGCGGCGGCCGCCGCGAATGCGGCGGCCAGGCCGACTTCGGTGCCGTCGTCCCACTGGTCGAGCGGGTCGTCGATGCTCACCATGATCACGCCGGTGCGTGCGGGCACGATCAGCGTGCCGAAGCACACGACGGCGCCGGTCCCCGCACCAGCGACGTCCACGGCGGTGTCGCCGTCGCAGGCGAGGTCGCGGATCGTGTCGGCGTCGCCCGTCGGGTCGTAGCCCACCACCAGCGCCGGCACGTCCGTGGGCGCGGTCGCCCATCGGCAGCCGTCGTACAGGCCGAGGCTCGTGTCGCGCGACGTGGTGGTGCCGCTGGTGCCGAGCATCGCGTCGACGGTGCTGACGTCGAACAGACCGCACGCACTCGCCGGTTCGCTCCCGGCGGCACCACTGCCGGGGTCGGCACCATCGGGCGCGACGACGTCGGGCGTCGTCTCGGATGTCGTCTCGGTGGCCGGGTCGTCGGCGGGCCGGTCGGTGGCGGCCGGATCGTCGCTGCCGCACGCGCCGAGCAGGACGGTCGCGCCGATGAGCAGCGGCAGCGCGAGACGGCGTCGGCGAGAGGTGCGGAGGGTCGTGGGGTTCGGGATCGTGGTCATGGTCATGGTGGTCTTCCTCGGATCGGATCGGGTCGGTGATGGTGTGGGTGGTGGTGTCGTGGTGTGCTCGTCAGCCGACGCGGACGAGGTGGTCGGCGCTCAGGAAGGCGTCGCGCAGGGCGGGGCTGAGGCCGTCGAAGGGCGACGACTGCGACGAGTGCATCGAGATCGCCAGCTTCCGGAGGTGCAGCACCGCGGTCGCGTCGATGACGTGGGTGATCTCGTGGTCGGGTCGGCCGAACGAGTCGGGGTCGATCGAGTGGTAGGCGGCGCCCGGGTCGATCGAGCGCATCTCCTCGAGCCACTGGCGCATCAACGAGTTCGGCAGGCTCGACTCGTACACGGCGATCTCGTCACCGCACGCGTCGGCGACCTCGACCGCGGCGAGGGTGGCGGTGCGGATGCGCTGGTGATCGCGGTGGCCGTCGCTGCCGTCGAGCACCACCACGACGTGCGGCCGAACGTCGCTCAGCACGTCGATGATCTGGCGCACGACGATCTGCTCGTCGATCGCGCACAGCGAACCGTCGGGCAGGTCGCCGCTGAAATCGGAGTCGCCGTGGTCGAGCGTGACGACCCTCGTCGCGCCGAGCACCTGTGCGGCGAGGTGCAGCTCCAGCAGGCGCTGCTGCGCCAGCTGTGCCGGCGACAGGGGAAGGTGGCTCTCGCCGCGGTCGCCGAGCGTGGCGCACACGACGGTGACCTCGGCGCCGGCGGCGGAGGCGGCGGCGATGATCGACCCGCAGCCGAAGGTCTCGTCGTCGGGGTGGGCGACCACGACGAGCATGCGCTCGCCGGCGGCGACGAGCGACGTGGAACGGGCGGGCAGGGTGGCGGAGGTGACGTTGCTGTTCATGGCACGCATCGTCCGCGGGCGCGCTTGACGATCGCTTGGCACCTGCTTGCAGTCCCGACAGCCGGCCACGGCGGGTGTCGCCCGCGGCCCGCTCGGCCTGGTCCGGTGACAGGATTCCCCGACGACGCAGGACCCGGGGGCGGTCCGCAGCGGGGGGAGCGGACGATGACGGAACGATCGGCGTTCAGCGGCGGCGACCAGGCGTACCTGCGCGACGTCCAGTACGGCACCGGGGCCAAGCTCGACGTCCGCTCGCACCTGCACCGTGCGTATTCCACGTCGCCCGTGCCGCTCGCCACGTTCGAAGCGCGGCTCGTCGACTGGTACGGCCGTGCCGACGTGCTGGAGTGCGGGTGCGGAACCGGCCGCTTCTGGGAGACGCCCGAGCTCCCGCGATCGCTCGACGTCACGCTCACCGACCTGTCGCCGGGCATGGTCGACGAGGCCGTGGCACGGGCACGGGCGAACGGCTTCGACCGCGTCAGCGGCCAGGCGGTCGACGTGCAGTCGCTGCCGTTCGGCGACGGCTCGTTCGACGTCGTGGTCGCGAACCACATGCTGTACCACGTGCCCGATCCCGACCGTGGCGTGGCCGAGCTCGCCCGTGTGCTGCGTCCCGAGGGCGTCGCGCTCGTGGCGACCAACGGCTACGGCCACATGAAGGAGATCAACGAGGCGTTGGCCGAGGTCTTCGGATCGCACGCCGAGGGGCTCTACGAGGTGTTCGGCATCGACACCGGCGAAGCTCGGCTCCGCGAGCGGTTCGCGTCGGTGGTGTGGCACGCGTTCGACAACGACCTCGTGGTGGACGAGCCGCAGGCGGTGATCGACTACGGCCTCTCGTTCCCGCCGGGCGAGTTCGCCACCGATGAGCAGCGGGTGGCCTTCGACGCGGCCGTCCGGGCACGGTTCACCGACGGCCGCCTGCGCATCCGCACCCGGGCCGGTGTGTTCGTGTGCACGCGGGCTCGCCGCCGCGACTGACGTCTCCGCCCGGTCCTGCCTGCGTGTTCGGGCGTTGCAAGCGGGCTCCAAGTCGGCGTCAAGCGGCCGGCCGCATCGTGTGTCCCATCAACCGGACACACAGGAGCAACCCATGTACCGCAACCGCACCCAGCGGCGCGCCGACCGGCGCAACCACACCACCACACCCACCAACCGCACGAACGCCACCCGCTCGCTCACCATGGTGCCGATCCTCGGCATCGCCCTGCTCGCCAGCGCATGCGGCAGCGACGTCACGGCGAGCGACCTCCGCGACCTCACCAGCACCACGACGGCCGAGGCCCCCACCACGACCGCACAGCCACCCGTGAGCCTCCCGGTCGCCACGGTCCCGCCGTCCACCGTCCCCGTGTCGAGCCTCGACTCGGTGCAGGGCGCGACCGTGCAGATCGTCGCCCAGGGCACCTTCGTCGATCCCGAGTTCGGTGCCTACGAGAGCGTCGGTCGCGGCTCGGGCTTCGTCGTCGATCCGAGCGGCATCGCCGTCACCAACCACCACGTCGTCGGCGGCGCCGGTCTCATCCAGGTGTTCGTCCAGGGTGAGGACAAGCCGCGCAACGCCAAGGTGCTCGGCGTGTCGGAGTGCTCCGACCTCGCCGTCATCGACATCGAGGGCGATCCGCTGCCGTCGCTGTCGTGGTACACCGGCGAGGTCCAGCCGGGCCTCGAGATCTACGCCGCCGGCTACCCGCTCGGCGACCCCGAGTTCACCCTCACCCGTGGCATCGTCTCGAAGGCCGACGCCCCCGGCGAGACCCAGTGGGCGTCGATCGACCACGCCATCGAGCACGACGCGAACACCCAGCCCGGCAACTCGGGCGGCCCGCTCGTGAGCGCCGACGGCGAGGTCGTCGCGATCAACTACGCGTCGGGCAGCTTCACCAACACCGACCAATTCTTCTCGATCGAGGCATCCGACGCGGCGGGCATCATCGCCGAGATGACGGCCGGCAACGACGTCGACTCGCTCGGCGTGAACGGCCAGATCGTGATGAGCGACGACGGCACGATCGCCGGCCTCTGGGTGTCGGGCGTCGAGTCCGGTTCGCCCGCCGACGACACCGGTATCGAGCCCGGCGACATCATCACCCGCATCGAGGGCGTCAGCGTCGGCACCGACGGCACGATGGCCGACTACTGCGACGTGATGCGCACCCACAACCCGGGCGACGTGCTGTCGGTCGAGGTGCTGCGCTTCGCGACCGAGGAGGTGCTGACCGGGCAGTTCAACGGTGAGTACCTCACCACGGCGTTCAGTTTCGCCGACAGCGTCGACACCGGCACCGATGCCGGCGCCGAGTACACCGAGTACACGACGGTCACCGACGACAGCGGCACGCTGACCGTGTCGGTGCCGACCGCGTGGTCGTCGATCGACGGAGCACCGGTGGACATCGACGGCATCTCGTCGCCGTCGATCATCGCCAGCACCGACGTCGCCGCCTACAACAGCGCCTGGGACGTGCCGGGCGTGCAGTTCGTGGCCAGCGAGGCGCTCACCGGCTTCACCGCCGACGAGCTGCTCGACCTCGGTGCCACCACCGAGTGCACCTTCGAGAGTCGTGAGGACTACGACGACGGTGCGTTCGTCGGCCGCTTCGACACCTACTCGAACTGCGGTGGCACGGGTGCCACGTCGATCGTGGTCGCGGCCTTCCCGGCCGACGGCAGCTACGGCGTGCTCGTCGTCGTGCAGGTCGTCACCGACGCCGACCTGGTTGCGCTCGACGAGATCATCCGCACGTTCAACGTCGTCGCCTGACGCGACGTACTCCCCCCAACTGGCCGGCCCGGTGCCGGTGCGTTCTTCCCCCGACGCACCGACACCGGGCCGCCGTCGTTCCCAAGCCTGTTCCGAGTCGATTCGGTGTGACGGAGGGCGACCCGGTTGCATCCGGCGAGGCCATCCGCACGTTCAACGTCGGCGCCCTCCGGTGAGGGCGCTCCGGCGCCATGCGCAAACGAGATGAACGACACCGGAACTTGACCCGACCTGAAGGCGATCGATGGCTCGGCGACCTTATGGTGAACACGGCTGTTCCTCTCCCGCTCGTTGCGGCGATGACCGGTCGCGAAGGAGTGCGTGGGTTGAACGATGTGATGAGAAGTCCCGACCTCGACCCCGACCTCGGGCTCGAGGCGACACCGCGAGCATCTGCCCCGCATCCGGTCGCGGTGCTCCGTGCCGTCGGGCGGCGTCTGCTGCCGAGCCTCATCGAGGCGACGCTCGTACCGACGCTGCTCTTCTACGCCGTGTTCGCACTGGTCGGTGCGACCGGCGCCTTCATCGCCGCGCTCGGCTGGTCGTACCTCGCCATCGGTCGACGGCTCGCGAGTCGCACGCCGATCCCGGGGATCATGATCCTGGCGGGCATCGGCATCACCCTGCGCACGACGTTCGCGATCGCGAGCGGCAGCAGCTTCGTCTACTTCGTCCAGCCGGTCCTCGGCACGCTGGTGCTCAGCGCGGTGATGGTGATCTCGGTCATCGTCGGCCGCCCGTTGATCGGACGTTTCGCGAGCGACTTCTGTGCGCTCGAGCCCGGCATCGCCTCGAGACCGGGTGTCGTGCGGCTGTACAGCCACCTCACCTATCTCTGGGCGGCGGTCAACCTCTGCGCGGCGTCGGCCACGCTCGTCATGTTGCTCACCATGCCGGTCGGCGCGTTCGTTGCCGTCCGGCCCGTGGTCTGCTGGCTGCTCACCCTCACCGGCATCGTGATCACCGTGTCGGCGTCGGTGCGGGCGGTGCACCGTGAGGGCCTGCTCCTCGCGATCACCAGCGGCGGCACCCTCAGCGCAGCCGTCAGGTAGCGCCCCGGCCGTCGCACACCACTCGCCACGGCTCGATCGGACCGGGGCCTGAGCGGCCCCGAGCCCGATCCGGCTGACGGATCCAGTGATCACGGCCACTCCGCTCCGTGTGCGCCGCTGCTCACCTGGTGAACTGAGCCGATGGAGACCCGAACCCTGTTCCAGGTGGCGTATCTGGTGAACGACCTCGAGACGTCGATCCAGCGGTGGAGCGACGTGCACGGCGCCGGCCCGTTCGTCGTGACCCACCACCACCGCACCGATCGCTTCATGTATCGGGGCACCGATGCCGAGGCCGACGTGTCGTACGCGTTCGGCTACCTCGGCGACGTGATGATCCAGTTCATCGTGCAGCACGACGACACGCCGTCGATCTACCGCGACATGTACGCAGCGGGCGTCGAGGGCTTCCACCACCAGGCGTACCTGGTGCACGACTTCGAGGCCGAGTACCAGCGCCTCACCGACATGGGCTACGAGCCGGCGTGCCGGCTGTACGCCGACGGCGTGGATGCGGCCTACTTCGACACCCGCGCGATGAACGGCGGCTTCACCGAGATCCACGGCGACCCGCCGCACATCCTCGCCGCATTCGCCCAGTGGCGCCGGGCCCACGAGCTGTACCGCCCGGGCGTCGACCCGGTGATCCTGCAGCGCCCGCCGAAACCGCGATGAGAGATGAGCGCCCCTGCCGCCCCGATCTCTCATCGGTGTCGGGCGGGCCGGCAGTCCGGTGAGAGATGGGCGCGCCAGGGCCACTCATCGCTCATCGCGGGGGTGGTCAGGGGGCGAGGCGGTTCACGATCGCTCGCGCTGCGTCACGGTCGCGGAACCACAGCGCGTTCGCCTCGGTCCACGCGGCGGGCGCGGCCGGGGCACCGTCGGCGGTGAAGATCGCGCCGACCGGACACGCCGGCAGGCAGAGGTTGCAGCCGATGCACTCGTCGGGATCGATGTAACAGATGCGGTCGGCGGCGTCGCCGACGTGGATGCAGTCGACCGGGCAGACCTCGATGCAGCTGCGGTCCATGACGTCCACGCACGGGTCGGTGATGACGTACACCTGGGGCACGACCAGAGTCTGCACACCGCCCGGGTTCGAGGGCGAACGCAAGCGCTCGTAGAGTCGCCCGCACCCGGTCCCACCGGTCCGATGGAGGTTCAGCCACATGAGCGCGTGCCCGTTCCACCAGGTCCTCGACGAGACGCTCCGCCTCTCCGATCCCTCACCCGACGCGGCCGGCGCCCGACGTGACTTCCCGCTGATGCCCGTCGGCCAGGCCTGCGACATGGGCCGAGCATCTGACGGCACGCCACTCATCGACCCGCGCCTGTTCGACTCGGCCGAGTTCCAACGCAACCCGTACCCGTACTACCGCATCATGCGCGACCACCATCCGGTGTTCCACGACACGCTGCACAACTGCTACTGGGTGACGCGCTACGCCGACGTCGAGGCCGGCTATCTCGACGACGAGGGCTTCAACACGATTCCGAAGGGCATGTCGAACGGCGTGCTGGGCAACACCCAGCTCGAGCTGTCCGGCATCGAGCACCGCCGCCGTCGGAACCTGTACGGCCGCCACCTGGTCGGCCAGGCGCTCGATCGACGCATCCCGATCATCGAGCGTCTCGCCGCCGAGATGATCGCCAGTTGGTTCGACGGCACCGCGCCCGACGGGTCGATCGTCGTCGACGAGCGCGATCCGTCGCGACGCAGCGTCGAGCTCGGCAAGGCCTTCGCCAACGAGTTCCCGATCCGCGTGGTGTGCCAGGTGCTGGGCTTCCCCGACGAGGCCCGCTCGCAGTTCTTCTACTGGTACTCGTCGATGATGAACGGCCTCGGTGGGTCCGAGACGGCTCACCTCGGCATCGGAGCCCGACAGGATCTCGAGGACTACGTGGCCGATCTGGTGGCGCAGCGGCGCGTGCAGCCCACGTTCTTGTACGACGACGCCGGCGACCCGATCGGCAAGGACATCATCAGCGAGCTGTGCACCACGGTCGTCGACGGCGACCTGCTCTCCGCCGAGGAGATCACCTCCAACATCGCCCTCGTCGTCGGCGGCGGAGGCGAGACCACCCGTGGGGCGATCCTCAACATGTGGTACCTGCTGCTGCAGCACCGCGACCAGTTCGACCGGGTGCGGGCCGACCCGACCCTGTGGGACGCAGCGTTCCACGAGACGCTCCGGTGCGCGAGTTCGATCGGCGGTCAGCCGCGCCACACCACGTGGGACGTCACGATCCACGGCGTCACGATCCCGGCCGGCTCGCTCGTGAACATGGTCGACTTCTCGGCCAACCACGACGACCGGGTGTTCGCGGATCCGGAGCGCTTCGACGTCTTCCGACCCGACCTCCACACCGGCAAGATCATCCGCAGCGGCGTCGATCGCGACGGTCGCCGCAGCCATATGGCCTTCGGTGTCGGCCCCCACCTGTGCCCGGGAGCGTGGATCAGCCAGCAGGAGTCGGTGCTCGGCTCGAGGGTGCTCGCCGCCGCGCTCGACGCCCGCCGCGTCCGGGTCGGCATCGACGTCGACCGCATGCCCGCGGACATCGACGGGACGTCGTTGGCCCCCATCGGGCTCGGCGCGATCCGCTCGCTGTGGCTCACGCTCGAGGACGCGTCGAGGTGAGCGGGTTCCGCACCTACGAGGTGTACCAGCGCACCCGGCCCGGTGAGACCACCGAGTGGATCAAGCCGCGCCAACTCACCTCCGACGCGTACCTCGTCGACCCGTACCCGCTGGTGGCGATCCTGCGCGAGCACACCCCGTGCTACCGCGACTGGCCGGGGAACGCCTTCTGGGTCACCCGCTATGACGACGTGACCAGCGTGTTCGTCGACGACGCCAACTTCGAGACCCGGTCGCGGGCGCAGCGGTGCGGGCGTGACGGGTGGGGGCGAGATCTCGGTGAAGAGCTCGAGGTGCTCCGTTGCCTCGAACGCGCCGCCGATCAACAGGGCGAGGCGATCGCTCGCCGCGTGCTGAGCGAGATGGAAGGCGACCTCGCCACCGAGGTGTTCGCCCGCCTGCCGTTCGAGCTGCTCTGCACCGCGATGGCCGTCGAACCCACCACCGACCTGGCTCGCACGTACCTGCATCTCCGCCGCGCCACCAGCTGGGAGCCGGCGGCACGGCGCGACGGCCTCGACGCGCTCGATCGTCTCGCGGCCTGGGCCGCGCCGTTGCTCGAGCAACGCCGCAGCGGCGACGGCGACGACCTGCTGTCGATCGTCGCCCGCGTCGGCGGATCCGGCGCCGACCTCGCGATCACCGTGCTGGAGATGGATCACGACACGCTGCACGGTGTGCTCGCCAACCTCTGGTGTCGACTGCTGACCGAGCCCGAGCTGATGGATGAAGTGCGCGGCGATCCGTTGCTGGTGAAGGCCGCGGTGCTCGAGACGCTGCGCCACCGCCCGCCGATCGTGTCGGCCGATCGGTTCACCCGGCACGAGGTGGAGCGCTTCGGTCGGCTGCTGCCCGAGGGCGCGCTCGTCCGCCTCTCCGCCGCCGCCGCCAACCACGACCCGCGAGTGTTCACCGATCCGGACGTGTTCGATCTGCACCGCCGCGACCTGTGCCAACGCGAGCCGCGGGGTCAGTACCGTGCCGACGGGCTGCCGAGCGGCATCTCGTTCGGCACCGGCGCGCCGTCACGGCACCCGGCTGTGCCGGAGGACCGTCCCCGGTCGCGCTACGCGATCGTGCGCGACCTCGCCTCGACGACCACGCGAGCGATCCTCGAGGATGCGCCGCAGCTGCGGCCGGCCGACGGGGCGACGCCGACGTTGCGGTCGCTGCGCATCGGCGAGCCCCACACCTGCTGGTCGCTGCCCGTCGTGCGCGGCTGACTCGCCGCGCGGGTACTGGGGCTCAGTCGCCGCGGCAGTCGGGGCAGAGGCCACCGACGAGCACCGCGACGGACCACTGGAACCCGCACTGTCCGGCGCACAGGGCCCGAGCCGGTTCCTTCGGCTTCACGGGCGCCGGCGGAGCGGCAGCCTTGCGAGCGCGGGGCGCGGCCTTGGGCGGCGGCGAGAACCGGCGCGGCGGCCGGTCGGTGGGCAGGTCGCGCGACCCGACCTGGTCGAGCCACCACTCGGTGTCGCGCAGCTCGATGACCGCCCCCGACACGTCGAGGTACTTGAGCTTGTGCTGGAGCCAGCTGTCGCTGCGGTCGAGCCAGCCGAGCCAGTCGACCGTGTGCGTGTGGTGGTAGCCCGGCACCGGCGGTTCGGTCAGGTACTCGTACGGACCCGTCACCATCGACACCCACAGGTCGTGCTCCGTGCCGTTGGGCGTGATCACGAGGTCACCGATGTGCACGTCGTTCACGAAGCGCATCAGCCGTGACCGCAGGTTCTCGACGCCGGTACGTCCGCTGGCTGCAATGGCGTGCTCGATCTCCTGCTGGGTCATCGTGCGCACGTCGCCCACGGTCTCGAAATCGACACCGATGACGCCTGCTTCGCGCATGGCGTCGATCTCCTTCGCGTTCTTGCCCGCCCGTACGACCCACGCTCGCCTCATGCCGTGCAAGGTATCCGGCGAAGGCCGCCGAACGGCTTTCGCCGCGGACCGCTGCGTGTCGGACCGGGTCAGGGGCCGTCAGTCGCCGGGTCGCAGCGCGCGAATGGCGGCGATCTGGGCCAGGTACTCCTCGCGGGGCGTGCCGGTGAAGCCCACGTCCCACACCTGTCCTGTCGGTCCGTCGGGACCCTGATCAACGATCGCGCACGCTGCGTCGGCCATGTCCGACGCCCGCATCGCGCTGTCGGCGAGGCGGGGCGACACGCCGCGCAGCATCGGCGTGTCGGTGGCGCCGAACGCCAGCCCGTTCACCCGGATCCCGACGGGCGCGAGCTCGGCCGCCCAGCCCTCGGTGAGTCGCCACAGCGCGAACTTCGTGGCGTCGTAGCCCGTGGCGTATCCGCTGGCGAGCGCGTGCGCCGGCCGGATGTGGTCGGTGATCATGTTGACGACCGTGCCGCCCCCACCGGCGACCATCACCGGCGCTGCGGCAGCCGTGCAGTGGAACGCCCCGTTCGAACAGGCATCCATCGCCCGGTGCCAGGCCGCCACCTGGCGGTCGTAGTCGCCGCTCAACAAGCGGGTGTCGCCGAACACCGCGGCGTTGTTCACCAACACGTCGATGCGTCCGGTGCGCGCGACGAGGTCGTCGATCGCCGCCTTCACCGCGACCGCATCACCGACGTCGCAGGTGGCGGTGGCCATCGACGGCCCGACCAGGTCGGCGGTCTCGGCGTTGCCGGCACCGTCGATGTCGAGGCCGAGCACGCACATCCCACGTGCGCCGAACGCCCGACACAGCTCACGACCGATCCCGACGGCCGAGCCGGTGACGACGGCGACGGGTCGGGACTCGGCGGTGTTCATCGCACCCAGTTCCCGGCGTCGTCGAAGACCAGATCACTCAGTTCCCCGGGCCGGAGCCACACGTCGGTCCCGAGCGCGACGGGCACCTTCTGCGCGTTCCACTTCATGACGTCGAGCGTCAGCTCCACCAGCTGCTCGTCGGTGAAGTGCTCGCGCAGCGCCGCGACGGTGTCGTCGGGCAGCGATGTCGGTTGGGTCATCAGCGCGTCCGCCAACGCGAGCGCGAGCCGGTGGTGGTGGGGGAACGTGTCGAGGTCGCCCGCGAGCACGTCCGCGATCGTGTCCTCGTCGAGTCCGGCATCCCTGGCGACCGCCAGGCGAACGGACATTCAAGTCCCGCAGTCGTGGTGCTTGGCGCAACGCATGCGCACGATCTCGGTGGTCACCGGATCGACCGTCGCGAGGCGGACGGTCGACGCGGCGATCGCACCCAACGCACGCCGTAGGGTCGGGTCGGCCGTGGTGCCGGCCGCGACTCGTCGTTCGCGTTCCATCGTCAGTCCTCCATCGATCCGGGCGCGCCGGCGGCGAACAGTCGGTCCCACATCAGTCGGAGCCGGATGCGCTGCTCCACCACCAGCAACGCGCTCACGAACGACTGCACGCCGTCATCGCCGAGGTGATCGCGTACGGCGGCGACGGTCGCGTCGTCGACCGACGCGACGTCGATCACGTAGTGCTCGGTGAACGCGAGGCACGCGCGGTCGGCCGCCTCGAAGCGATGGTCGGTCGGCCAGGCGCCGATGGCGTCGAGCAGTTCTGCCGGCGCGTCGCTGTCGGCCGTGCGGGCGTTCGCCTCCACCTCGCAGCCGAGCATCGTGGCGATCCGCACCCGGCACAGCTCGAGCAGCCGTGGCGAGACGGCCGCCCAGGCGGCATCGTGCGCGGCGGTCATGTCGGCGTGGACGTCGCGGTGGCCGGTCGCGCCGGTGCCGAGCACGCGGTCGAGCACCGTGTCGGTCGGCATCGTCCCCAGTGCGCCCATGCGGACGATCGTACGGCGCTGCTCGACGACGGTCGCCACCGGGCCGACGCGCTCGTGCCTCGCGTCGGGACGCATCGGGCGCGAGGATGCACCGATGGCAGCATCGAGCCCCGACGAGGTGTTCCTCACCGCACGACAGGCGATGGTCCGCGGCGACTGGGAGGCCTTCTTCCGGTGCCTCACCAGAGCGCGGCTCCAGGCGATCGCATCGATGGTGATCCCGATGGTGGGTGACGATCCGTCCGGACGCTTCGCCGATCTGTGCCACGCCCACGGCATCCCCGACGATCTCCTCGCGGCCGTGCGCGAGGCGGGTACGGCCATCGTCGCCTCCGCCCAACGCGCTCGTGTCGCGGACGTGTCCACGGAGCAGATGCTCGCCGAGTCGCAGCGACACCACGAACTGGTGACGGCGCACAAGCGTGCGACCAAGGCCTGCGTGCAGGCGATCGCCGACCCGGTCGCGTTCGTCGCCGCGTCGGAGCGCTACCGCCGCGAGACGAGCGGCGGCGGGTCGATCAGCTCGCAGATGTTCGTCGACGAGACCCTGACCGACGTGGTGGTCACCGGCACCAAGGCCACCGGCGTCCGCCGGTTCCCGCGCGGCCAGACCGAGGGACTCGCGTTCGCGCTGGAGCGGGGCGAGTGGCGCATCGGTGGGGCGACGCGTCGCTGACCGACCGATGACGGGTCAGGCGCCGGTGGTCGCCGCCTCGGTGGCGAGGAGTTCTCGGACCTTGGGGATCACCTCGCCGCCGTAGAGCTCGATGCTGCTCATCATCGCCTCGTGCGGCATCGTGCCCGCCGAGTACTTCATGTCGAAGCGCGACAGCTGCAGCGTCTGCACGGTGGCCGCGATCTTGCGGGCGACCGTGTCGGGCGACCCGACGTAGAGCGCGCCGTCGGGCGAGGCCATGTGCTCGAACTCGGCCCGGGTGGTGGGACCCCAGCCGCGCTCGCTGCCGATCTTGTTGCGCATCCGCTGCCAGTGCGGCCACAGCTCGTCCTTGGCCTGTTCGTCGGTGGCGGCGACGTGGCCGGGGGAGTGCACACCGACCCTCGGCCGGCAGGCCTGTGAAACGCCGAGCGTGCGAGGTGTATCACCGTGTGATGGGAGCTGAGGGTGCTCGAACTGGGTGAGCGCTCGTTGGTAGAGATCGACGAACGGTGCGAAGCGCACGCTCTCGCCACCGATGATCGCGATCATCAGCGGGAGCCCGTACTTGGCGGCACGGACCACCGATTGCGGGCTGCCGCCCACGCCGACCCAGGTGGTGAGGCCACCGGCGGTGCGCGGGTACACCTGCTGGTTGCGCAGTCCCGCACGCGTCTCGCCCGACCAGGTGACCGGCTGCTCGGCGAGCAGCACGGAGAACAGGTCGAGCTTCTCCTCGAACAGCTCCTCGTACTGGTCGAGCTGGTAGCCGAAGAGCGGGAACGACTCGATGAACGAGCCGCGACCGAGGATCACCTCGGCCCGCCCGTTCGAGACGGCGTCGAGGGTGGCGAAGCGTTGGAACACGCGCACCGGGTCGTCGGAGCTGAGCACGGTGACGGCCGAGCCGAGCCGGATCCGTTCCGTCCGTCCGGCGATCGCGGCCAGCACCGTCTCGGGCGAGGAGACGGCGAAGTCGTCGCGGTGGTGCTCGCCCACACCGATGAAGTCGACGCCGAGGCGGTCGGCCAGCACGGCCTCCTCCACGACGTTGCGGATCACCTCGGCGTCGGTGAGCCGTCGGCCGTCGGCATCGACGGTGACGTCACCGAAGGTGTCCAACCCGAGTTCCACGAAGGGCGTCTGCCCTGACGTGCGATCCATGTTCCTTGCCTCCGAGATCCGGCGCATTCGTTGCGCGCACAAGTATCTCAACCGGAGGCCTGTCCCGTGCATTCCCGGCCGCCTGCATGGCGGATCGGTGGGCGACCTGGCGTTGTGTCAGCACGGCGCACCGGGTGGGATGGCATCCATGACCGACGACGAAACGGCGACGCTGCACCGCTATCTCACGGCGTGGGGCGACGGCGACGTGATGACCGTGCTCGGCAGCTACCACGAACGCCTCGAGCTGCGCTGGCCCGGTTCGCATCGGCTGTCGGGAACGCATTCGGGTCGCGACGCAGCGGTCACCGCGCTCGCCGAACTCCAAGCGGCGACCGGCCGGGTGCTGGCCGAGGTCCGGTCGATCACCCCGGCCGACGGGTTCGCCGATGTCGAGGTCGTCGAGCGCTGGACCGTCGACGGATCGATCATCGACCTGCCGCGGCTGCTGCGGTTCGGCGTACGGGACGGTCTGATCGCATGGTGTTCGGTCACCGAACACCAGCCCGAACTCGTCGACCGCATCCTCGGCTGAGGGCCCGGAAAGGTTGTGCGCGCACGGGGCGACGAGGGTCACCGTCGCCGTGCTTGCAATTGCAAGCACCCGGGCGGAGGATGATCTCGGGCCGAGTGTGCTCGACCCCCGGTCTCGAACGCGAGACCCGAACGAGGAGGTGTCGAGATGACGACCACCACCACCAAGACCCATGAGACCCACGAGACCCGTGAGATCCACGGACGCACGTGGCAGGACGAGTACTTCACGTTCGTGAAGCGGATCGAGGCGCCGGTGCTGCGCACCACGACGCAGCTCGCCACCCGGTTCGCCGAGCTCGTGCCCGGCCGACCCGCCTTCCTGGCCCCGATGCCGAAGGCGCACACCGTGCGCGACGTGATGGACACCGGCTTCACCTTCCGCAAGCGGATGGTGGAGGAGCAGACGATGTTCGCCCGCCGGATGATGAAGGCGATCGAGCCGGTGTTGACCACCCTCGACCGGGTCGACCCGGTGCCGGCGATGCCCGAGCAGCGCACGACCCGCGTCAGGCCCGAACAGACCCCGACGACGCCGCCGATGAAGACGCCGACGACGAGGGGTTCGCAGCGGGCCGATCGCACGACGGACCACCGTGCCGCCTGAGCGCGGCGCCTGATCCCTGATCGCGCCCGCTGACCGCGACCCCTGCCAGCGGGCACGCGAGCGGTGAGCGGTTCGTCCGCTCACCGCTCGGTCGCGTCTGGTGCTCCAGGCGCATGGGTCGGGTGGGCCTGCTCGGTGCGGCTGCTCCGGCCGCGAAGGCGCCGGCGAGAGCGCGGATGTCGATGGGGTGCATGGGTCGGGTGTCCTTCGTGTCGCCGGACGCTCGGGCGGCCGGCACCACGACATCGTCGGTCTCGGCGCTTGCAGACGACTTGGGGGGTGCTTGCAACAGCGAGCGTGCTCGTTGTTCGACCTGGGCGCGATCAGTCGCGGAGGTCGAGCACCACGGGTGCGTGATCGCTGGCCACCTCACCGGCACGCTCGTCCCGGTCGATCCGCACGCGGGTCACCCGGTCGGCGACGGCCGGGGAGCACAGGGCCAGGTCGATGCGCAGACCACGGTTCTGCTCGAACTGTCCTGGCCGGTAGCTCCACCACGTGTACACCGCCGGCTCCGGGAGGTGCACCGGGGTCACGTCGACCAGGCCGAGGTCGGCGAAGGCGGCGACGGCCGCACGTTCGGGCGGGCTCGCGTGCGTTCGGCGGCGCCAGCGGACGGGGTCGTAGATGTCGAGGTCGGTCGGGGCGACGTTGAAGTCGCCCGTGAGCGCGTGCGGTGCGCCCGAAGGATCGGCCGCAACCGCCCCACGGAGACGTTCGAACCAGACCAGCTTGAACAGGTAGTGCGGATCGTCGAGCTCTCGGCCGTTCGGCGCGTAGATCGACCACACCCGGATCCCTCCGCAGGTGGCGGCGATCACCCGCGCCTCGTCGAACGGTGGCCGATTGGCGCCTGGGAAGCCCCGCTGCACGTCGGCCAGGCCCACCCTGCTCAGGATCGCGACGCCGTTCCAGTGGTCGCGTCCGTGGTGGGCCACCTCGTACCCGAGCGCCTCGTACTCGTCGGTGAACCCCTCGCTCCCGAACAGGGCATCGGTGCACTTCGTCTCCTGGAGCAGGGCGACGTCGGGCCGGTGACGGGCGAGCCAGGCGAGCACGCGTGGCTGGCGCGCCCGGATGGAGTTCACGTTCCAGGTGACGATGCGCAGCACCCCCGCAGCATGGCGGCCGGACGCACGGCCCGCGCGATCCGACGACGGGGCGTGCCACGATCGTCGTAACGTCGGCCACATGGCCCGTGCAGCCGCAGCCCTGTCGGTGGACGACCTCGCCGCCGCGCTCGCGCGGCTCGGGGTCCGACCTGGCGACGTGCTCATGGTGCATGCCTCGCTGCGCAGGATCGGACCGGTCGACGGTCGCGCCGCCGGGGTGGTGGCCGCGATCGACCGCGCCCTCGGTTCGGAGGGAACCTGGATGATGACGCTCGGTGCCGACGACGAATGGTCGTGGGTCAACGAGCGGCCCGAGGACGAGCGGCCCGCGCTGCTGGCCGATGCCGTGCCGTTCGACGTGCTGGCGACGCCGGCCGACGAGGACATCGGTGTGCTGGCCGAGGTGTTCCGCACCACGCCGGGCACGATCGTGAGCGATCACCCGGAGGGCCGCATGGGTGCCCGTGGCCGGCTCGCCGCAGCGTTCACCGAGCACGTGCCGTGGGACCACTACTACGGGCCCGGTTCGCCGCTCGATCGGTTCGTCGAGGCCGGCGGACGGGTGCTGCGACTCGGTGCCGACCTCGACACCGTGACCCTCCTCCACCTCGCCGAGTACCTGGTGGAGCTGCCCGCCAAGCGCCAGGTCCGACGACACCGCATGGTGTCGACGGCCCAGGGGCCACAGCTGCGCGTGGTCGAGTGCCTCGACGACAGCGACGGGATCGTCGAACGCGACGACCCGGATGCGGAGGACTACTTCGCCTCGATCACGCGGGACTACCTGACGACGGATCGCGCCGCGCTCGGTGCCGTCGGCGGTGCCACGGCCGAACTGCTCGACGGCCCCGATCTCGTCGCGTTCGCCGTCGACTGGATGGGGACCCACCTCGCCCGGTAGTCGGACCGGCAGCGGTCAGCGGACGTCAAGTGGGCTGCAAGCGCGGGCTCGCATCGTGTGCTCCATGAACACGACCCTCATCCAACAGCCCGCCAGTCACCCGACCAAGACCCGCCTCGCGCCCACCAAGGTGGCCAATGAGACGTTCCTCATCCACGACCACGCCGGCGAAGGCCATGCCCCCGTGCTGGTCCCGCTCAACGCGATGGTGATCCGCGGCGCCGAACCCGTCGTCGTCGACACCGGCATGATGGAGAACCAGGACTGGTTCCTCGAGGACGTCTTCTCGATCGTCGAGCCCGAGGACATCCGCTGGGTGTTCATCAGTCACGACGACGTCGATCACACCGGCAACCTCAACGCCCTGATGGCGGCCGCGCCGAACGCAACGGTGATCGTCAACTGGTTCATGCAGGAACGCATGGGCGCCTCGCTCGGCGTGTCGCCGATGCGGCAGCGCTGGGTGATGGACGGCGAGCGCATCGACGTCGGCGACCGCACCCTGGTGACCGTTCGCCCGCCCGTGTACGACTCGCCCACCACTCGCGGCCTGTTCGACCCGACGACCGGCGTGTACTGGGCGTCAGATGCGTTCGCGACACCGATGCTCACCCCGGTGCGCGACGTGGCAGCGCTCGACCCGATGTTCTGGGACGAGGGAATGCTCATGTTCAACCAGTACGTCTCGCCGTGGATCACCATGGCCGAGGAGCACAAGTACCAGGCCACGGTCGACCGCGTGCAGGCGCTGGGCGCGTCGTTCATCACCGGCTGCCACACGCCGGTGATCGGTCGCGCCCACATCGACCAGGCGATCGCCGCGACGCGGCGCTCGAACACGGCCGTCGTGCCACCGCAGCCCGATCAGGCGGTGCTCGAGCAGATCCAGCTCACACTGGCCGGCTGATCGCCACCTCCGAGGCCGAGCGCCCGCCACGCCCGATGGTCACGACCATGCTCCCCGCCACGGTCCACTCCGTTGCCCCCGACAGGGCGACGACGCCCCGGCGATGTCCTGCACCCGACGTGCAGGGTGTCGTCGTGGTGTCGTCGCGCCGGAACTCGCCCGGTCTCGCGGTCGCTCCGTGTGGTATCTCTCGACGGATGCTCTCGGTGCAGCTGCTCGGACCGGTGGAGGTCCGCATCGACGACGTGCTCGTCGACCTCGGCGGACCGCAGCAGCGCGCCGTGATCGCGCACCTCGCGCTCGAGCCGGGCCACGTGGTGTCCGTGGAACGGCTGATCGATCGCCTGTGGGGCGACGAGCCGCCGCGGACACCGCTCGGCACCCTGCAGAGCTACGTCTCGCGGCTGCGCCGAGCGCTCGAACCGAGACGAGCCGCCGGGGCTCCTGCCGAGGTGCTGGTGTCGGAGGCCCCCGGCTACCTCCTGCGCGTCGACCCGACGCAGGTGGACGTCCATCGGTTCCGTTCGCTCGTCGACGAGGCACGCCTCGCGGCCGATGCCGGCGACCACGCAGCAGCCCTCGCCCGCCTCGACGTGGCGCTCGGGCTGTGGCGCGGTCCAGCGCTGGCGGGCATCGGCGCCGACGACCTCGTGCGGCCGATCGTCGTGCGCCTCGAGGAGGAACGCGCCGCCGCGTTCGACGAACGTTTCGAGGCGTTGCTCGCGCTCGGCCGGCACCAGGAGGCGATCCCGCAGCTGCAGGCCGCCGTCGACGAGCAGCCGATGCACGAACGCCTGTGGGGACTGCTCGCGCTCGCGCTGTACCGGAGCGGCCGCCAGGCCGACGCGCTGCGGGCGCTGTCGTCCGCGCGAGAGGTGCTGCTCGACGAGCTGGGCCTCGACCCCGGACCCGACCTACGTGAGCTCGAACAGCGCATCCTCGCCCAGGACCCGGGTCTGCAGCTCGACGGTGGGGCGCACCGGCCGGCACCGGCATCGCCGCCACCCGTGCCCGTCGACGTCCCACGGATCGCCCTGGTCGGCCGACCGGCCGAGTGGTCCGCGTTGCAGGGTGCGCTCGAGGCCGCGGTGGCCGCACCCGGGCTCGTGCTGCTCGAGGGCGAGCCCGGCATCGGCAAGTCGACCCTGTGCGACGCCTTCCTGGCCCAGGCCCGTGCCGCCGGGTGGCACACCGTCACCGGCCGTTGTCTGGAGCCAGGTCTCGCGCCCACGCTGTGGCCCTGCATCGAGATCGCCCGCACGCTGCTCGCGATCGACGAGGCAGCTGGCGGCGCGGCCAGCCGTGGTGACACGGGTGATGGCGCGCCGCAGGCCAACCCGTGGCAGCGGCTCGCAGCGGGCCGGCAGGTCGCCACCGCCACCGTCGAGCTGGCCGATCACTTCGTCGACCTCCTCCATGCCGCCGTCGAACGACCGGGCACGACCGGGTGTGTCGTCCTGGTCGACGACCTCCACTGGGCCGACCAGGCGACCCTCGACGTCTTGCAGCTCGTGCTGTCGCGCCTCGGGCGGGGTGGCGTGCTGGTGGTGGCCGCCCATCGGCCGCCCGAGCTGGTGCCCGACTCGCTGCTCGCCGCGGCGTTGGCCGGCCTGCACCGGTCGGTCGCGGCTGCGACCCGCGTGCCGATGGCCCCGCTCGACGCACCCGGGGTCGCCGAGCTCATCGCGGCCACCACGGGCGTGGCACCGTCGGCCGAGCTGGCCGAACGAGTGCAGGCCCGCACGAGCGGCAACCCGCTGTTCGTGACCGAGTTGGCGCGCCTCGCCGGCGAGCGCGGTCTCGACGACGCGAGCGTCGTGCCCGACGCCGTACGCGACGTGGTGCGCTCACGTCTGGCCGCGCTGCCCGTGCAGGCCATCGCCGAGCTCGAGGTGGCCGCAGTCGTCGGTGAACGCTTCGACGTGCGCACCGTGATGGCGGCCAGCGAACGCGATCCCGACAGCTGCCTCGACGCGCTCGACGCCGCGATCGTGACGCGCATCCTCGTGCCAGAGGCGAACGGATACCGCTTCGCCCACGCGTTGGTGCGCGACGCGGTGCTGGCCGATCTGCCGGCGCTGCGCAGCGCCCGGCTGCACCGGCGTGTGGCCGATGCGATCCTTGCCGTGCAGGGAGACGCCGCCGACGCGGCCGAACCGGTGGCGCACCATCGATATGCGGCCCGGTCGTTCCTCGATCCCCTGATGGTGGCCCAGGCGCTGGTGCGTGCGTCGGACGTCGCCCGGTGGCGCAACGCGCTCGACGCTGCCGAGCGATGGGCGAACCTCGCGCTCGACGTGCTCGACGGCGCCACGCGAACCAGCGATGCGGCACGTGCCGAGGTGGCTCGCGTGGAGGTGGAGGTGCTCGAGGCGTTGCTCGGCATGGTCGTGCGCCGCAACGACCAGGCCCGGCTCGAGGCGCTGGTGGAGCGGGTGCGCGCCCGAGGCGAGTCGAGCGACAACGACGGCGTTCGTGCACTCGGCCTCTTCCTCGTGTGGGACGACGTCGACACGGTCGCCGACCTCGCCGACCCGGGTCTGATGGCCGGGCTCGAGGAGGCTCGACGGCTCGTGGCGCGGACGACCGATCCGTACGCGCTGCTGACGTGCCACTACATGATCGGTGCGCACGCGATGCTCTGCGGCCGCCTCCACGAGGCGGCCGAGCATCTCGACCTCGCCCTCGGTGGCGACCGCGACCGGCCGGCGGAGGTGACGCCGCAACACGTGCCGGTGGTGCTGCTGCCCGTGGTGGCGGCGATCACCGCAGCGGTGCGGGGCGACGCCGACGAGGCCCGCCGCCACGGCCATGTCCGGATCCGCGCCTGGCTCGCCCAGCGGGCCGAGGTCGACGAGTCGGTGCAGGCGGCGCTCGCGTTCACCAGCGCGCTGGTGGAGGCGCTCCTCGGCGATCCGCGGCACGTCGTGGAGCGGTTGCCCGCTGGTGCACGCGCCGGCCTGCACGGCTTCCTCGACGGGCAGGCCCCGGCGACGGACGTGCTGCGTGCCTGGGCGCTGGTGATGACCGGCGTCGGAGACGATGCCGGCGACCGACCGCCGAGCGACCCGGGGACGGCGTCGCTCGTCGACGCGATGCTGACTTCGATCGCGGCGTTCGAAGCGGGCGGTGAGCACTCGCTGCGGGGCACGCTGTGGACGTTCGTCGCCGACGCATTGGTCGCCCTCGGCGACGAGCGGGCCTGGGATGCGCTCGACCGCGCGACCGGGGAGGCGAACGGTCGGGGCGAGTACCTCTGGTTCGCCGAGACGTTGCGCGTGCGTGCGCTCGCCGATCGTCGGCTCGGCGACGGCAGCCGCGTCGGAGCGCTGCTCGACGAGGCGGAGGCGCGCGCCGTGGCGAGCGGCGCAGGCGGGATCCTCGCGCGGGTGCGAGCGACCCGCGAGGGCCTCGCCGGTCAGGCGAGCCGGTAGACGCGGCGGGCCGTCCCGCTGAACATCGCGGCGCGCTCGTCGGCCGAGAAGTCGGCGGTGAGCTTCTTGAACGCGTTCCACACCGTGCGGTACGACAGCGAGAACCGGTCGACCGGGAAGTTCGACTCGAACATGCAGCGGTCGGGGCCGAAGCACTCGATCGCGTGCAGGTAGTAGCGGGACTGCGCGGCGACGAACTCGTCGGACGTCGGCGGACGCTCGGCGGTGTTCCATCCGAAGCCGTTGTCGGGCATCGCCAGGCCGCCGAGCTTGGCGACCACGTTGTCGCACGAGGCGATCGCGGCGATGTCGAGCTTCCACTGCTCGAAGATCTCCTCGCGCTGCGACGCGTATGGCCCGACCCCGAGCGGCGTGCCGAAGTGGTCGAACACGATGGTGGTGCCGGGCACCGCGCGGGCCAGTTCGAGCAGCTCGGGGTTCTGGTAGTGGTAGTGCCAGGTGTCGTAGGTGAGGCCGCGCTCGCCGAGGCGTGCGACGCCCGCCCGGAACGCCGGCTCGAGGTACAGGTCGGCGCCCGCGCGGCCCGGGATCATCAAGACCTCGGGATGGCGTGCATGCGACAGAGCGTGGCGGATGCCGCGGAACAGCCCCTGCCCGGCGGCCTCGTGCGCGTCGAGGACCTCGTCGAGGCGCGGCGACCGGAGGTCGGCGTGGGCGACGATGCCACCGATGAGGTGTGCCGGATCGCGCATCGCTTCACCCGCGACGAACTCCGTCTCGCCCACCGGGGCGAGCTCGGGGTCGCCACCGTCGCGATACCCGGCGTGGCACTCGACGAACACGGTCTGCTCCACGCGATGGCCGTCGCCGGTGTCGGCGTGCAGTTCGGCCAGGCCGTACGGCAGCGCGCCGCCCGCGGGCCAGAGGTGGTGGTGCGGATCGACGATCGGGAGGTCGGGCTCGACCACGTCCTCGACCACGAGGTCGAGCCACTCCTGGGTGCCGGGTGCCGGTGCGCTCATGCGAGTTCCCCTCTACGCGCTCTCGATGGGCCGGTCCCCTCACCGACGCCGCGCGCAATGTAGCCGTGCCGGCGCGCGGCAATCGGTGGCGGGCGTCGCGGCCGCCGCCGACGTGCCAGAGTGACGGCCATGAGCGAACGACTGCGCATGGGACTCGTCGGAGCCGGCCCGTGGGGCCACCTGTTCACCGGACCGATGCTGGCGGCATCGCCCGACGTCGACTTCGTCGGGGTGTGGGCCCGCCGGCCCGAGGCGGCGAGCGAGCTCGCCGCCACCCACGAGGTCGCGGCCTACGCCGACCTCGACGCGCTGTTCGAGGCGTGCGACGCCGTCACGTTCAGCCTCCCGCCCGACGTACAGGCCGACCTGGCGGCTCGCGCCGCCCGCGCCGGCAAGGCCGTGCTGCTCGACAAGCCGGTGGGCCTCGACACCGCCCAGGCCGAGGGCCTCGCTGCCGAGATCGATGCCGCCGGCGTGATCTCGCAGGTGATCTTCACCAACCGCTACTACGACTCGATGCGCACCTTCCTCGAGGAGGCCCGCACGTTCGACAGTTACGGCGGGCGGGCATCGTTCTTCGGCAACGGATGTGTGCCGGGCACCTACTTCGCCACTCCGTGGCGCCTGCAGCAGGGCGGCCTGCTCGACCTCGGCCCGCACGTGCTCGACGGCCTCGACGCGGCGCTCGGCACGATCGTCGGCATCACCGCTCGGGGCGACGCACAGAAGATCGTGCTGCTCGAGTGCGAGCACGAGAACGGTCGGGTCAGCCAGGCGGCCCTGTCCGCGACGTCCAACCAGAACGGCGGGCTCGCGGTGGAGGTGCACGGCCTCGACGGCAACCGTCGCTTCGATGCCGCTGCGTTCACCCAGGAGCAGATGGTCGCCGAGGCGCGCACCGCGCAGCGCCGCATCGTGGCCGAGTTCGCCGAGGCCGTGCGCACCGCGACGCCGCACCCGCTCGACATCCATCGGGGCCTGCACCTGCAGCGCCTCATCGACACAGCCGCCGCGCAGCTCTAGGAGAGACGACCCATGGCCACCGGATCTGCCCGCACCGTCATCGCCCGCCCCCCTGCCGAGGTGTGGGCGGCCGTCGCCGACATCACGCGCATGGGCGAGTGGAGCCCCGAGTGCGTCGCCGGCCGGTGGGTGGGCGGCGCCACCGGCCCGGCCGTCGGCGCACGCTTCGAGGGTGACAACGTCGCCCGCGTCGCCGGCCGCACGGTGAAGGCATGGACCACCACGTCCGAGGTCACCGCGTGCGAGCCCGGCAGCGTGTTCCAGTTCGTCGCCGAGGGCTACACGACGTGGACCTATCGCTTCGAGCCGTCGGGCGTCGACGGCTCGGCCACCGCGGTGATCGAGACGTTCGAATACGAACCGAAGGGTGTGATGGGCTTCGTCTACGAGCGGGTCCTCTTCCGCTCGAAGGCGATGACAAAAGGCATGCAGCGCACGCTCGACCGGGTGAAGGCGGCCCTCGAAGCCTGACCGTCGCTCTGTCGGCCTGGGTCCCGGCGACATCGGGTCGCGCCCGGCCGTAGTGTCGCGGGCACACCCTGCTCCGCCTGGAGGCACCCCATGTCCGAACTCCCCGCCACGATGCGCCAGATCCGGTCGCTCGTCACCGTCGACGGCACGCTGGAGCTGTCGATCGCCTCGATCGACATGCCCACGCCCGCCGCGCACGAGGTCCTGGTGCGCATGGAAGCCGCGCCGATCAACCCGTCCGACCTCGGTCTGCTGCTCGCGATGGCCGACGTGAGCAAGGCCGTGAACACCGGTTCCGCCGAGTCGCCCGTGGTCACCGCCCCCGTTCCGTCGGCCGTGATGCAGGGCCTCACGCCGCGGCTCGGCGAGTCGATGCCGGTCGGCAACGAAGGATCGGGCATCGTGGTGGCGGCCGGCGATCACCCCGACGCGCAGGCGCTGCTCGGCAAGCTCGTCGCGATCATCGGTGGCGCCACCTACGGCGAGTACCGCGCCGTGCCCGCCATGTCGTGCCTCGTGCTGCCCGACGGCACCGACCCGCGCGACGGCGCGTCGTGCTTCGTCAACCCGCTCACCGCCCTGAGCATGGTGGAGACGATGCGGATGGAGGGACACACAGCGCTGGTCCACACGGCGGCGGCGTCGAACCTCGGCCAGATGCTCGTGAAGATCTGCCTCGCCGACGAGGTGCCGCTCGTCAACATCGTCCGCCGACCCGAGCAGGCGGGTCTGCTGCGCGATCTCGGCGCCGAGTACGTGTGTGACTCGAGCGCGCCCACGTTCACCGACGACCTCATCGCCGCCCTGCGGGCGACGGGTGCCACGATCGCGTTCGACGCCACCGGCGGCGGCCGCCTGGCCAGCCAGATCCTCGGCTGCATGGAGGCGGCGATCAACGCCAACGCCACCGAGTACAGCCGCTACGGCTCGTCGGTGCACAAGCAGGTCTACATCTACGGCGGTCTCGATCGCAGCCCGACCGAGCTGATCCGCAGCTTCGGCATGATGTGGAGCATCGGCGGCTGGTTGCTCACCCCGTTCCTGCAGAAGCTCGGCGTGCCGGGCATGCTGCGCCTCCGGCAGCGCGTGGTGGACGAGCTCACCACCACCTTCGCCAGCCACTACACCGACGAGGTGTCGCTCGCCGGTGCGCTGTCGCTCGACGCGATCCAGACCTACGCGAAGCAGGCGACCGGACAGAAGTTCCTCATCCGCCCGTCGCTGCCCTGAGCGACGTCGACGGGTCGGAGGCGCGCGGTCGCGTTCATGACGAATCGCGATCAATCGCGTGGAATGCGACGCGCGTGCCGCGACCACGCGGTGCGCGACTGGGAGACTCGCCGGCATGCGCAGCTCTCGTCGGATCACCATTCTCGACGGTGGCATGGGACGCGAACTCATGCGCATCGGGGCACCTTTTCGTCAGCCCGAATGGTCGGCACTGGCGCTGCTCGAGGGTCCCGATTGGGTGGTGCAGGCACACACGAACTTCATCGACGCGGGTGCCGAGGTGATCACCACCAACAGCTACGCGATCGTGCCGTTCCACCTCGGTGACGAGCGGTTCGCGGTGCGCGGGCTCGAGCTCGCCGAGCTGTCGGGTCGTCTCGCCCGCCAGGCCGCCGACGCCGCACCGTCACCGGTGCAGGTGGCCGGTTCGTTGCCGCCGCTGTTCGGTTCGTACCGTCCCGACCTGTTCGACGCCGCCGCGGCCGGTGCGATCATCGACCCGCTCGTCGAGGGGCTCGCACCACACGTCGACCTCTGGCTGGGCGAGACCCTCGGCGCGATCGCCGAGGCCCGCACCGTCCGCGACGCGATCGATCGGGCCGGCGTCGGCGACCGGCCGCTGTGGATCTCGTTCACCCTCGACGACCACCATCCCGGCACGTTGCGCTCGGGCGAACCGATCGACGCCGCCGTGGCCGCTGCCCTCGACCTCGGTGCGTCGGCGGTGCTGTTCAACTGCTGCCAAGCCGAGACGATCACCCCGGCGATCCGCACGGCCGCGGCACGCGCCGTCGGCGCCGGCGCGGCGGTGGGCGGTTACGCCAACCGCTTCGTGTCGAGCCACACCGACGGCGGCGAGGCGAACGCTCAGATCGCCGCGTTCCGCGACGATCTCGACCCGAGCAGCTACAGCGAGTACGTCGACGAGTGGCTCACGGCCGGGGCGACGATCGTGGGCGGGTGCTGCGGCATGCAGCCCGAGCACATCGCCCGGCTCGTGCAGCTCGTGGCCGGCCGCTGATCACGGCCCGACCGCGGATCAGAGGCGGGCGAAGCGGCGGGCCGACAGGCCCGCGAACACCACGAGGATCACCGCCGACCACAGCAGCGAGCGCACGACGAACCAGGTGGTCGAGTGCCCGAGCAGCGCCTCGGTGTCGCCGCCGATCGTGAGGGCACGGACGGCGCCGACCATCGCGGTGACGGGTTGGTTCTCGGCGATCGGCTGCAGCCAGCCCGGCATCGACTCCACCGGCACGTAGGCGCTCGACACGAAGATCAGCGGGAACACCGAGAACGACATGCCCTGCGCGGCCTGGGCCGAACCGGAGACCAGCCCGAGGAAGATCATCAGCCACGTGAACGCCGTCGAGAAGACCAGGCACAGCGCCAGCGCCGCGAGCGCACCCACGAGGCCACCGTTGACCCGGAAGCCGACGAGGAAGCCCACGAGCAGGGTGACGACGGTGCCCCACGCGTTGAGCGCGGTGTCGGCCAACGACCGGCCGAGCAGGACCGCGGGCCGCGGGACCGGGAGGGAGCGCAGCCGATCGAACAGGCCGCTCTCGAGATCCTCGGCGACGCCGACGGCGCCACCGGCGAACAATCCGCTCACGGCAGCCAGCGCCGGGATGAGGAAGTTGACGTACTTCACCTCGGTCGTGATCGCCCCGCCGAACACGAAGCGGAAGATCAGCAGGAACATGGTGGACGTGACCGCGTTGACGATGAGCAGCTGCGGGGTGCGGATGAACTGGCGGATGGTGCGGCCCGCGTAGGTGGAGGCCGTGGCCCAGACACCCGGTGGGTTCGCGGGCGGGTGGATGGAGGCGCTGATGCTGGTGGCCGATGCGGTGTTCATGAGGGGGCTCCGGTGAGGGTCAGGAAGACTTCGTCGAGGGTGGGACGGCGCAGGCCGACGTCATCGAGGGCGATGTCGCGCTCGCCGATGATGCGGACCGCCTCGGTGAGTGCCTTGGTGCCGTCGTGCACGGGGACGGCGACACGGCGTGCCGGTTCGTCGATGTGCGGCGGCTCGGTGCCGAGCGGCGCGAGCACCTCGGCGATCGCGGCGATGTCGGCAGCGTGGCGGACGCGCACCTCGACGACGTCGAGGCCGGCTCGGGTCTTCAGCTCGGTGGGCGTGCCGTCCGCGATGACGCGACCGTGGTCGACGATCACGATGTGGTCGGCCAACTGGTCGGCCTCTTCGAGGTACTGCGTGGTGAGCAGCACGTCGGTGCCGCCACGCACCAGCGAGCGGATCGACTCCCAGAGCTCGAGGCGGGTGCGCGGGTCGAGGCCGGTCGTGGGCTCGTCGAGCAGCAGCACCTTCGGGGCACCGACGAGGCTGGCGCCGAGGTCGAGACGTCGACGCATGCCGCCCGAGTAGCCCTTCACCGGCCGGTCGGCGTCGTCGCTCAGCCCGATCTCGTCGAGCACCACCTGTGCCGCTGCCTTCGCCGCCTGCTGATCGTGGCCGAACAGCCTGGCGACCATGACCAGGTTCTCGCGCCCGGTGAGGGCGGGCTCGACCGCGGCGTTCTGGCCGGCGAGGCCGATGACGCGGCGGACGAGGTCGGGCCGGGCGATGGCGTCGATGCCGGCGACCCGCAGCGATCCGGCATCGGGCTTGAGCAGGGTGGCGACGGCCTTCACGAACGTGGTCTTGCCGGCGCCGTTGGGACCGAGGATGGCGGTGACCTGACCTGCGGGGGCCACGAGGTCGAAGCCGGCGAGGGCGTGCACGTCGCCGTAGTGCTTGCGCAGCCCGCTGGCTTCGATGGTGGGGGCGTCGGAGGAGCCCGACGAGGGGATGACGGGGGACATCGGATGAGTGTGCCCGAGAAAACTGGTCAGGATGTGGCCAGTTTCCGAGAGAAGATGTCCATGTATGCGCGCCGATCGCCTGGTGGCCACCCTGCTCATCCTCCAGCGGCGCGGCCGCGTCACCGCCGCCGAGCTCGCCCGCGAGCTGGAGGTGTCGGAGAAGACGGCCCGCCGTGACCTGGAGGCCCTGGGCATGGCCGGGCTGCCGGTGTACTCCCAGGCCGGGCGCGGTGGCGGATGGCAGCTGCTCGGCGGCGCCTCCACCGACCTCACCGGGCTCACCGCCGACGAGGCGCGCAACCTCTTCCTCGCGGCCGGTGCGTCGTCGTCGACGACGACCGAGATGCGCAGCGCGATGCGCAAGCTCCTCGGTGCCCTGCCCGCCTCGTTCCGCGACGACGCCGAGGTGGCCGCACAGGCGGTGGTGGTCGATCCGGCGGCCTGGGGCGCGTCGGCGCCGCCGCCACCGCCCGAGCACCTCCCCGCGCTGCAGCGGGCGGTGATCGAACGTCGCCGGATCGTGCTCGGCTACGTCGACCGCACCCGCGCCGTCAGCGAGCGACTCGCCGATCCGCTCGGCCTGGTCTCCAAGGGCACGGTCTGGTACCTCGTCGCGGGGACGGATCGCGGTCGGCGCACGTTCCGGGTGAGCCGGGTGCGTTCGGTGGTGCTCACCGACGAACGGGCCGAGCGGCCCGAGGGGTTCGACCTCCGCACGGCGTGGCAGGAGGTGGTCACCACCGTGGGCGAGCGACGCATCCCGATACGGGCCACGATCCGCATCGACGCCTCGTTCGTGCCGGCCCTGCGCGGCCAGTTCGGCGACGACATGATGTTGGCCGAGATGGACGGCCCGGCGCCCGACGGGCGCGAGCTGGTGATCATCGGCGGGCCGACGACGCAGGTGATCGCCCGGCACCTCGCCGGATGGGGTGGTCTCGTGGAGGTGGTGGAGCCGCCCGAGGTGCGGGCCCACCTCGTGCGCATGGCCCGGGAGTTGCTGCGCACGTACGGTGCGAGCGCCGACCCGGAGGCCGCGGATGCCATGCTGAACGCCGACCCGCCGGCCTGGCCCGGCGACATGGTCCAGGGCGACATGGTCCAGGGCAACAGGGGCCAGAACGACGGAGTCACGGAGACGGGCGTGGAGGAACAGGCATGAGATTGCACGTGGTGAGAGCCGGGACCGGCGCAGCGGGAGCGCCGCCGATCGTGTTCGTTCACGGGCTCGGGTCGTCCGCTGCCACGTGGGCAAGGTGCATGAACCTCCTCGGGCAGCGCCACGAGGTGGTGGCCGTCGACCTGCTGGGCCACGGCGACTCGCCGGTGCCCGACGATCCCGACGCCTACTCGCGCGACACCGCGCTCGCCGATCTCGACGACGTGCTCGCCTCGCTCGACGAACCGGCCGTGCTGGTCGGCCACTCCCTCGGCGGCTACCTCTCGCTCGCCCACGCGGTCACCCGCCCGGGTGCCGCGCGGGCCATCGTCGTCATCAACACCGGTCCGGGTTTCCGCGACCCCGACAGGCGCGAGGCGTGGAACGAGCGGTCGCGCCGCAACGCGCACAAGTTCGGCGTGCCGCCGCAGGCGACGAACCTCAACCTCCAGCACGACGCCGTGGTGATGGACCACCTCGCCGAGGTGCAGGTGCCCACGCTCGTGCTCGCCGGCGAGCTCGACCGGCCCGAGTACGTCGTGTCCGGTCAGTACCTCGAGCGCAAGATGCCCCACGCCCGGCTGCAGGTGATCGCGGGCGGCGAGCACTCGATGCACGAGGACACCCACGCAGCCGAGGTGGCCGCGGCCATCGAGCAGTTCATCGCCGACGGGGCCTGAGGCCGCGGCACGGCCGGGCACTGCTCCGGGTCAGTCGCGCAGGTCGTCGAGCACGCGACGAAGGGCGCGCCGCGTCGCCTTCCCGTCGAAGGCGTCGAGCGCGTCGACGAGCTCGCCGCGCAGTGCGGTGCAGCGGGCGTCGAGCACCTCGGCCATCGAGGCCAGGGCATCGAACGTCGCCTGCGGCGCGGTGAGCAGCTCGCCGGCCACGTCGTCGAGTTCGCTCCGGTGCACGGTCGCGTCCTGCAGCGCACCCAGCCGGTCCTGCAGCGTCTTCAGCTCCGCGAGGTAGGTGCGGCGGTGCGACGACGAGGCGAGGGAACCGAATGCGTCGAGCAGGTAGCGGAGTTGCTTCGCGTCCTTGCGGAGACGATGGATCGCGTCGCTCGTCGAGGTGGCGGTGATCTTGCGGCCGCGGGCCACGAGCCGCCGGTGGGCGCGCTCGATCCGCTTGGCGATCACCTTGCCCACGGCTCGTCGTGCCTCAGACGGTCGGTCGCCGTCGAGCTCGCGGCGGGTGTCGATCAGCTCGTCGAACCGCCGGTGCCAGCGGTCGCGACCAGCAGCGTCCATCGCCTCCTGCAGCGAGACGTGTGCAGTGTCGCGACGGGCGGCGAGGACCTCGCGCACCGGTTCGAGGAGCGCACGGTCGGACGGGTCGAGCGGCGCCACGTACGAGGTCCACTCGAGCAGGTGCACGTCGAGGTCACGCGGCGCGCCGGTGTGGCGCGCCAACGAGACGACCAGGTCGAGGGCCTCCTCGCGAGCGTGCTCGGGCACCACGTCGCGCGACGCACGCAGCACCGCTCTCGCCCGTCGCAGCGCCACCCGCAGCTCGTGCAGCGACTCGGGGTCGGAACCGTCGGACGCTCCCTGCCAGCTGACGGCGACCACGTCGCCCAGTCGGCGCAGCACCGCGCGGGTGGCTCGTCCCGCTCGGTCGTCCGACCGCAGCCGCAGCCGCACCCGTTCGGCCGGCACGACGCCGGCGAGATCGATCCGCGCCATGGCTGCTGCCCAGCCGAGGGAGTCGGACGCGATCGTGTCGAGTCCGATCTCGTCGAGCCGGCGTCGCGCCTTGGTCGCCTGTCCGGGGTGCTCGGGGAGTTCGTGGAGTTCGAGACACCAGGTCGCCGCGCCGAGGTCGCGCGTCGTGCCGGTTCCGTCGACGACCTGCACGTCGGTGTGCAGCTCCACCCGCGCGACCGCCTTGCCGTCGCGGTTGCGCCGGAGCGCGTGTGCGCACTGCGACGTCATCGTGAACTGCACCTGCAGCGTGTGGTCCTGCACGATCGACGCGAGCTGCAGGTTGAACTGTCCGGCCGGCAGATCGCCGGGGCCGCTCGGCATCCGCCCCACCACGAGCGGTCGGTCGGGGAGCGCGGCGCCGTGTGGCGACAGCTCGACCGCATCGGCGCTCCCGGGCTTGTACACCGGTCGGGCATCGAGGCGAGCCCCGGCACGGTGCAGCCGCCCGTCGACGGTGTCGAGCACGGAACGGGTGGACGGTTGTGGCGGTCCGAACTCGAAGCCCGACGCCTCGAGGGCCGCGACGGCCTGTTCCGGGCCGGGCGCATGCGGGCCGGACGGGGAGGAGCAGGTGACGCCGCTCACCGGATCGTCAGCTCGCACAGCGGATGCAGGTGCGGACACCCGGGAGAGCGAGGAGGCGTTCGGCACCGATCGGGCCACCACAGCCCTGGCAGACGGGCAGCTCACCGTGGGCGAGGGAGGGCGCCGCGTCGTCGATCGCGGCGAGGTCGTGGCGTGCCTGTTGCAGCAACGCCCACACCTGGGCCCGTTCGTAGGCGATGGTGGCGCCCTCGGGATCGTGCTCGTCGTCGGTGGAGGTGAGTTCGGCCGCGGCGACGATGTCGTCGAAGCGGTGCTCGAGGTCGGCGATCTGTTGCACCACCCGGGCGCGCTCGTCGGCGAACGCGTCACGCAGCGCGTCGAGGTCGGTGCGGGGGGTCACGTCCCCAGCATCGCATTCGCGGTGGACGCACTTCAGGGGCTTCACGCGACGGTTCGGTGACGATCGGCCGGCGGACGCGCAGAACGGCCCACACCGGCAGGACAACCGAAGGAACCGACGGATTCCGTGCGACCGAGGGCGCTGCACCCGCGCGTGCGGGGTCGGGGAGCATTCTCAAGCTCGTACGTGCCCTTGCCGATACCCAGACCATGTCCGACGTCTCCGATCTGGTCGACGCGTCCTCGGCACCGGACACGACGGTACCGACATTCGAGTCCGACCTGCCGCAACCAGCGCTGCCCGTGCCCGCCGGCGCCGCGGCCGACGTCCCCCCACCCCGGCTCGGTCCGGCGTTGCCGACGTTGCCCACCGCTGGTCGCCCGAGCCGGCCGACGAGCGGCAAGGCCGCGGCGGCGCCCGGGATGGTGTCGGTCGGTGCCGCCGACGATGCCACCACGGAGGCTGGTCAGGTCGCCGAGGAACCCGACTCGATGGCAGCTGCGGCAGCGTCGGGCAATCCGCACGCTTTGGCGGCCGCCGCCCATTTCGCCGCGATGAGGCAAGCTGCGTCCCTGCCGCAGGTGAGGTCGGTGCGCAAGCCGAAGCGTCGCAGCAAGAAGCCGGTCGTGGTGCCCGTCCTGCTCCTCGGCGTGCTCGCCGGTGCTGCGTACGTCGGTCGCGACTCGGCGTTGATGACCCGCCTGCAGGGCGTGGGGTACGACACCGAGGCCCTGCCGATGATCGTGTATCCCCGGCCCGCGCCCGCCGGCGTCGAACGCAGCGTCACCGAGTTCGGGGTGATCGTCGATGCCGCCGGCGTGGCGAACGTCGTCGAGCAGTTCCGGGACATCCTCAGCGTCTCCAGCACCGGCGATCGGTCGATCGGGTTCCGTACCTCGAGGTTCGCGGTGGCCGACGGGGCTGCGACGAGCCCGGCCCTGACCGTGGAGGAGCAGGACATGCTCTTCGTGGGCGAATTCGTCTATGTCGAGTCCGAGGTCGACGGCGAACCGTGGCAGCGGCAGGATCGTGGGTGGCCGCTCACCGGACCCGAGATCAGCGACGTCTGGATGTACCAGGACCTCGTCGACCAGTCGTTGCGTCACGTGCCGCCGGTGTCGACGGTGTCGGAGACCTTGGCCGCCGTCGAGGTGACGACCTATCGGTGGGAGATCCCCCTCGGCGAGCTGTACGAGTCCGCGCCGTTCGCGTACGCGCCGTTCGGCGTCCTGAACGGCAATGCCGATCCGACGTCCACCGTGACGCTCGCCATCAGCGTCGACGCCGACGGTGTCGTCCGCGTGGTGGACATCCGACTCGACCTCGACGCGGTGATCGCACATGCGACGGAGCAGGACGACCACCTGAACTACCCGTTCGGCTTCCGAGTCGAGCTCGACTCGCTCGACGACACGGCGCCGACGATCACCGCGCCGACCGACGTCGCGTCGGCGGACTCGCCGGCGCCGGCGGACCCGGCAGCGGACCCGGCCGCCGAGGGAGGTGCCTGAGATGCAGCCGTCGACGAGCAACAGGAACATCACGGGGACGGTCCGCCGCGTCGCGTCGTGGCTGGTGGTGGTCGGTGTCGGCGTGGGCGGATGGTTCGCGTACCGCTCCGAACCCGTGCAGCGTGCGCTCGGCAACCGTGAGCAGTTCCGTGTCGAGCCGCCCGAGGAACGGCCCGAGTACGCCGGTGCGGTCGTGGAGTCGATCGGCGAGTTCGCGTACGCCGCAGGGGAGAGCACGATCGCCAGCGCGTCGGTGACCACCGTCGATCGGGCCACGCAGCGGGCCACGGTGACACGAACCAATACGCTCACCGGCGTCACCATCGACGGGCAGAGCGTGCCCATCACCGTCGCGTTGCCCGGCGTGGCGGCCCCTGCGGGGACGGTGGTCCCCGCGGCGGCATCTTCTCGGATCGTGACCTTCGACGCGATCTTCCGCAAGGGTGCGACCGACGCCGATCCGTGGATCCGGTCGCCGCGCGCGCCGTACGTCGGCGGCACGGAGCTCGATCCGTATCTCGTCCCCACCATCGACGACGTCATCGGGTTCGAACTCGCCTCGATCCCGGGTCGTGATCCCCGTGCCGTGGGAGGTGCGACCGGTGAGATCCGCCGGCCGACCGCCGAGGACGCGCTGGGGCCGGAGGCCGGGCAGCCGTTGATGTCGCTTCCCGAGCACGACCTGGCCAACGTGCCGGAGGACGTGGTCGACCTGCGACGCTGGACCACCGACGACGGGACGTTCGCGCTCGTGTCGCCGATCGGCTACGCCATCGCCGGTCTGTCCCTCCCCGACGACACCCGACTGGTGTTCACGTACGGTTTCGACGAGGACGGCCTGCTGCGGTATCTCGATGTCGAGATCGATCCGGCCGTCGTGATGGCTTCGCTCGATCACATGGACGAGTCGATGCTGTCGTTCGAATGGCGCGTGACGAGCGTGTCGGACCTCGGGGTCACGATCGATCTCCCCACGAACGTGGTGGACGAGGTGCCCGCGGCCTGAGGGTCAGGGTGCGAGGCGATCGGCCGGGTAGTCGGCGTACGACGCCTTGAACACGCCCGAGTGCAGCAGGACCGTCGCGACGGCGACGTCGGTGTCGGGATCGATCAGCGTGGTCTCCACCCAATAGCTCTCGGTGCGCTTGCTCTGCCCGAGGCCGACGATGCGCCGGGTGACGGCGTACGTGTGGTCGACGAAGACCGGGCCGGCGAGCAGGCGGATCTCCAGGTCGACGAACAGACCGACCGCGGGTCCGCGCACGGGGAACGACTGCGGCTGCTTCATCGCGAGCACGCTGATCATCTCGATCGGCACGATCGCCCGGCCCCACGGCGACGAGGCGCCGCCCTCGGGCGAGTACCACGGGTGCGTTTCGGTGATGTGGGTGAGCTTCTGCGCGAGCGAGAACGGGTAGAGGTTGCCGTTGTGTCCGTCGTGGGTGAGCACGGCGGTCTCGCCCGGCGTGCCGGTCATGCCGACCTCGAGGCGGTCGACGATGAACAGCTCGCCCGGCTCGCGCAGGGAGCCGAGGCGTGCGCTGAGTTCGGTCGTCGGGTGATCGGGCCCGATCGAGGCGGTGCCGGTGAGCACCGGGGTGCCGTCCGGCTTGCGGGCGTCGATGCGAGCGAGCCGTGTGTCGCCGCCGGTGGTGAGCGTGGCCTGCACCTCCTCGCCGCTCACGACCATGTTGAGGAAGTGGGAGCTGATGCAGCCGCGCTCGAACCAGGCGTCGCCCCACACCGCCACGGCGAGCGGATCGAACTGGCTGAAGTGGGTGGGGCCCTCGATGGGTGCGCCACGTAGGCCGAGGCGCGCGGCGGTCTCCTCGTCGTGCACGCTCGTGTGGCCGTCGTACTCCTGCTCGTCGAGCATCTGGGCCGGCGCCCGCCACGGACCGGTGAGCGTGATCTCGGTGTCGAACCTCATCGCGCCGACGCTACGCGGTGCGAGCGGCCGACGGTGCCGCCGCCGGCGACGCCGTGGTGGCGCTGCCGATCACGGTGGCCGTGGGGGAGAGGCGCCGCACCCGGTCGCGGCTGAGCGCCAGCATCGACACCGGCAACCCCACGCCGGCCACCACCAGCACCGGCCACATGCCCACGTGCCCCATCGCCACCCCGGCGCAGATCGCGCCGAGGGCGTTGCCGATCAACTGCTGCGATTCGAGCGCACCGAACACCACGCCCGTGATCCCGGTGTCCGACCGGCACACGTGCCGGTGCAGGAGGAGCCACCCCGACACGAGCACGGTCTGCATGCCGACGCCGACCAGCGCGAACGCCACCATGGACCACGCCGCGCCCCACGACACCCCGGCGGCCAACAGCGAGACGCCGGCGATGAGGGAACCGATGCGCATGGCTGCGCGTTCGTTCGCCCGTCGGACCACGACGCCGGCGAGCGGTGCGCCGAGCAGCAGGCCGCCGCCGGTGGCGGCGAGCAGGACGCCGGTTCCCGACCCGCCGGTGCGGTTGCTCGTGAACGAGACCTCGGTGGCCAGCGTCTCGATCGTGCCGAGCACCACGGCCACCATCCCGAGCAGCGCGAACAGGAGCACGACGCAGGCGCGAGTGCCCGCCGGCCGGTGGCGCAGCACGGCCCCTGCTGGCGAGGTGGCGGCGGGCGAGGTGGCGGCGGGCGAGGGGAGCGGGCTGCCCGCCGTGAGGTGGCGGTTCGACGGCAGCCTGAGGGTGAGCAGCGTGGCCATGAGCAGCAGCACGGTCGCAACGGTGAACACATGCACCACCTGCCACCGGGTGAGCAGCGCCGCCGCCATCAACGGGCCGACGAGCTGGGCGCCGCCGGAGACGGCACCGGTGGCCACGGTGGCGGCGACGGTGGGTCCCCGCAGTGCGAGGAACGCGTGGTGAGCAGGGCGACTGAAGACGGTCGTGATCGTCACCAACACGCCCGCCAGGTAGAACAGCGCGAGGTCGAGGTCGAGGGCGAGCACGCCGGTGGCCAACGAGAGCGTCATCGCCTGCATCGCGTAGCCGGTTGCCAGCGGGCTCCGCACGCCAGGGGCGGTCATCTCCCGGGCCACGATCGGCGCCATCAGCGCGGCGGGTGCGAGGAGGGCCGCCGACACGCTGCCCGCCTCGCCCACGCCACCCTGCTGGTACGCCACCACCAGCACGGTCACCCACACGGCGTGTTCCGCCAGGGAGAACAGGCCGAGCGCCACGACGGCGCGCACCGCGTACGGGTCGTCGCGGAGGCGGGGTGGTCGGGCGTCGGTCGGGGAGTGGGCGCTCGGCATCGCCCGACGATGCGCCGATCATCCGTGTGGTCGCATCGGGAGTTCTCCCACTCCGCGACGTCGGCCGGGTCGGGTGCGTCGGTCATCGCCGAAGCGGGTGAATTCCCGATGTGCCGGTCGGGTCTGCCGACGCAGAGTCGACGGGCACACCTCGATCCACGCCGAACTCGTAGGAGTACGCCATGTCCAGCCCTCTTCGCCTCCGCCACCCGCGTGGCAACCGTCCCCATCTCGTCGTCCTGCAGGGCGGGCGTGCGTCCGCCCCTGCCCCGTTCGTGGTCGCACCGCCGGCCGTGCTCCGCCTCACCCCGTCCGATCGGTCCCCCGGGTCCGGCGCGACGGGCGAGGCGCAGGTGCGCGCCGACGAGGCCGACCTGATCCGGTGTCGTCGCCTCGTCAGCAGCTGGCGCTGAGGTCGCCGGCCGCCCTGCCGTGTCGGCGCGGGCCGTGCACGGGCGCGCCCGTGCGTCCCGTGCGTCCCGTGTGGCAACCTGACCCCCGATGCTGCCACTCGGCGACCCGGCAGGGCCCGGCCGGTTCCACGGCCGCGACCAGGAGCTCGATGCCCTGGTCGCGGCCTTCGCCGCGTGCCGGAGCAACCAGTCCGGACGTGTCGTGGTGGTCCACGGGGCGCCCGGGACGGGTGCGTCCGCTCTCGTGCGCCGACTGCGCGACGAGCTGCGCCATCGTGGCCTCGCCCACCAGTGGTGGTCGGGTCGGTGCACCCGTCGAGCGCCGCTGCCCTACGAGCCCGTCGCCGGTCTTCTGCGGACGGTGCCGGGCGATGCGTCGGCCTGGCTGGCGGAGGGGTCGGCAGCGGGCGCAGCGGGCGGTGTGGAGGCGAGTGGGCTCGCACTCCTCGTCGGCCTCGCCCGACGTGCGCGCGATGCTGCGGGCGAGTCGCCGTTGGTGCTCGTCGTCGACGACGTCGACGGTGTGGATGCGTCGACCCTGCGGCTGCTGTCGGGTGTGGTGCCCCTGCTCGACGACGTGCCGGTGCTCGTGCTGCTGGCGGGTCGGTCGACCGATGTGGGCACGGCACCGCACGGGCTGGCCGAGCTGTGCGACCAGGAGCTCGTGGTGAGTCCGCTCGAGCCCGAGCACGTGGCCGAGGTGGTGCGCGACGTGGCGCCCGAGCTCGGCGAGGTCGAGGTGGCCGCCGTGGTGGCGGCGGCCGGAGGTCGACCGGCGGTCGCGGCGGCGCTGTCGTCGGCGGGCGACGCCGAACGGACGATGGCCTCGCTGCTGTCGTCGATCGATCCGCTCGCACCGGTCGCGGTGCTCGCCGCCGCGTACGCCGACGGCTGGCTCGCACCGGTCGACCTCGCCGATGCGATCGCGGTGCCGACCGCGACATGGACCACGCTCGAGCAGCGGCAGGTGGTGATCGCATCCGAACGCCCGGCCTGTGGCCCGGTGCCCGTGTCGGACCTGTGGGTGGCTGCGGCCCGTCGTGCCGTGGGTGCCGGGGCACGCTCGTCGGCGGCGTCGGTGGCGACCCTGCTCGAGTCGGCGGCACCGGCGGCCGTCACGGCGACGGTGTGGGAGCAGGCGGGCGACGACTCCCGCGCCAGCGTCGCCTGGGAACGGGCAGCCACCGAAGCGGCGGCCGGACACGCGGTGGCGACGGCGGCGGCAGCGCTCCGGCGGGCGGTCGAGCTCGGTGGCGACGACACCCTCCTGAGACTCGGCCGTCGGGCGGGTGAGCTGTCGCTGGCTGCCGGCGATCGTCACGAGGCCGACCATCTGGCGGCGCGCCTGTTGCCGCGCCTCGCCCGTACCGACGACGACGAGCAGTTGGCCACCCTCCTGCTGCGATACCGCGCGCGGCTCGAGGCCGGGCTGCCCGATCACGACGAGCTGCTCGACCGTGCGCTGGGCATCGCGGCAGCGCCGTCGGCCGCGCACGTGGAGGTGCTCGTCGTCGATGCGTTGCGACGAGTGCTCGACGAGCCGAGCGCAGCCGCGGCGCAAGCGATGCGTGCGCTGGCGGAGGCCGAGGGCCTCGGCGATCCCGCCTCGATCGCGAACGCAGCCGGTGCCGCCGGTCTGGCCGCGGCGATCGCCGGCGACCTCGACGGCGGGCTCGCTCACTTCGATCGAGCGCTCGATGCCGCGGCTCGCGCCGGCGACGGTGCCGCCGAGGCCCGCCTCGCGAGCAACCGGGTGTTCGTGCTGTGGCGCGCCGGTCGACCCGTCGACGTCGAACGGGCATCGGTCGCCGAACTCGATCGTCTCCGTGTGCGCGGGCTGGAGGCGCTGGGCGATCAGCTCGCGGTCGGCCGGTGCGGGGCCCTGATCACCCTCGGTCGGCTCGACGATGCCGAGCGGGCGATCGCCGAATCGCGGGCGATGCGGATGGCGGCCGATCCGACCGCTCATCTCGATCTCGCCGACGCATCGCTGGCCCTGTGGCGCGGGGAGGTCGACCGGGCCGCGGTGCTCGTCCGACGCGTCGAGTCGACGCCCGCTGGCGGGCTGGCCGAGGTGATCGGTGAACGCTGGGTCGTACGATCCGCCGTCGATCTCGCGCGTGGCGACCGTGCAGCCGCACTGGCGTCGGCGCGCCAGGGTCTGGTCGAGTGCGCCGAGGGCGATGCCATCGCCCACTGGCGACTGGTGCTGGCCTGGTGGCGGGCCGCCGCGGGCGTCGATGCGGTCGCCGGGTCGGCGGAGGCGCCGATGGATCCACCGCCCGATCCGGTGGCGTGCGTGGGTGCCGAGCAGGCGGCCCTCGCGGCGACGGTGGTCGCGATGCGTGAGCGCTCGAGCCTGTCGTGGGCCGCCGCGGTGTCGGCGTGGGCCGAGGTGCCGGCGCCGCTGGAGGCGTTGCGGTGCCGGCTGGCGGCGTCAGCCGAGGCGAGGGACCTCCACGAGCTCGACCGCATCGCCGACGAAGCCCGGGCCCTCGGTGCGTTCGGCCTCGCATCGGAGGCCGACGGCGAGTGGCGCAGCGCAGGCGGTCGCCGGGCGCCCAAGCGCATCTCGGGTCTGTTGACGGCGAGGGAGGTGGAGGTGCTGGTGCTCGTCGCCGAGGGGCTCACCAACCGCGAGATCGCCGAGCGCCTCTACATCAGCGTGCGAACGGTGGGTGCGCACCTCGAGCGCAGCACGGCGAAGCTCGGCGTGGGCACGCGCGGCGCGGCCGTGCACGAGGCCCGCCGCCAGGGGCTGCTCGGCGACTGAGCGAGCGCGAGTCGTCGGCCGCCTGGTTCGCTTCGCGCGGTCAGCGTGACAGCTCGACGGGCGTCACTTCTTGATGCCCATCGAGGCGAACTGCAGCGACCGCGACTCGACCCGCACCTCGGTGCGCTTTGCCTTGGCCAGGTCGAACACCAGGTGTCCGGTGACGACGAACCCGCCGGCGGCGAACCCGCCGACCGGCACGACGATCGTGCTGAGTGCGGCAGCGGCGTCGACGATCGCCGCGGCGAGCGAGTCGGCGTCGTCCGCGCTCGCGGTCAGGATCTCCTCGGTGGCGCCGTCGACGTCGATGAGCACGAAGTGCTGCGTGCGATCGGGGACCGAGGGCTTCATCTTCGCGGTGGCCATGCGCGATGGTACCCCTCGTGGAGAGCACCAGGGTCGACAAGTGGGTGTGGGCGGTGCGCCTGTACCCCACGCGCACCGCGGCGACGGACGCGTGCGGTGGCGGCCACATCAAGGTGAACGGGTCGTCGGCGAAGGCCGCCACGCCGGTGAAGATCGGCGACCGCGTGACCGCCACGGTGGGTGGCCGCGAGCGGGTGCTCGAGGTGGTGCAGGTGATCGACAAGCGCGTCGGCTCGAGCGTCGCAGTCGCGTGCTACGTCGACCACAGCGCGCCCGTACCGCCCAAGGACTCGTCGGCCCCGCTGTTCGTGCGCGACCGTGCGACTGGTCGACCCACCAAGCGCGAGCGCCGTCAGCTCGACCGCTTCCGGTCGCGCTGACCCGATCGGGTTGCGCGAGCGGGTTCGGCCGCGCGCAGCAACTGTCCGAAGCGTTCGAACGCGAGGGTCGTCGCCGCCACGTCGCCGGTGGCGAGCAGGTCGAGCAGGAGGCCGCGGGTGACGGCCAGCGCCAGCCGTGCATCGGAGCGCGCGTCGGCTTCGTCGACGCCGGCGGCGCGGCGCAGCGCGGTCATCGGTTCGAGCCACGGCAGGATCAGGTCGTCGAGCAGGGGCTGCATCGCCGGATCACCTTGCAGGGCCATCCCGACCATCTCGAAGAAGAGCCGCTCCTGCGCCTGCATGGCCGGATCGACCCAGCGCGCCCACATCGCGCGGATGCGTTGCGACGTGCCGCCGTCCGTCGACGTGTTGCTGGCAGCGAGGGCCTCGAGTTGGGCGCGCTGGTCGGCCTCGACGTGGCGCACCACCTCGGCGAGCAGCCCGGCCTTGGAACCGAAGTGGTACACGAGCATGCGATGGCTGGTGCCGATCGATGCGGCGAGGTCGCGGAGGCTGAGGCCGGCGACGCCCGTCCGGGCGAGGTGGTCGACCACCTCGGCGAGGAGTTGGGCTCGTGCGTCGGTTCGGGGACGGGCCATCGTCCGGCACTGTAGCGGCCCGTGGACAATTCATGTACCAAGTGGTACATTCATTCGCATGAGCCGCCGCCGTACCGTCGAGGGCATCGCCCACAGCACCGCCGATCCCGCCACCGTCCACGCCATCTTGCGCGACCGTCCCACCTGGCCCGACTGGTCGTCGCTCGGCCGCTACGAGTTCGTCAGCGGCACCGAAGGCGAGCTCGACTCGGTGTGCGTGTTCATCACCAACGGCATCCACTCGGTGGAGCGCATCGTCGAGCTGGTGCCCGACCGCCGCCTCAGCTACGAGCTGCTGTCGGGCCTGCCCATGCGCGGCTATCGCGCCGACATCGACCTCACCCCGTCGGCGAACCCCGACGGCAGCACCGGCACCGACATCCGCTGGTGCTCGTCGTTCGAACCGAAGATCCCCGGCACCGGGTGGTTCTTCTCGCTGATGATGGGGCAGCTGTTGCCGCGCATGGCCACTGCGCTCGCTCAGCGGGCGGCCGTGCAACCGGCAGCGCACTGACCCATCTGCGGCGCCGTTCCCCTGAACGACAGGTCGGGACGGGTTGGCTACCGTTTCGTCATGACCGATGCAGCGACGACGGTGACGGCCCCCGAGATCCCGCGACGCGGTGTCGACGTGTCGGCCGAGGAGATCAGCGATCTGTTGCGCGAGCACGGCGCGGTGATCATCGAGCGCCTCGTCGACGGGGAGGTGTGCGACCGACTCGCCGACGAACTCGGCCCGTGGCTCGAGGCGACGCCGCCCGGTGCCGACGCGTTCTCGGGCCACAACACGCGGCGCACCGGGGCCCTGCTCACCCGGGCACCGGCGAGCGCCGAGCTCGTCGCCCATCCGCTCGTGCTCGATGTGGTCGATCGCACGCTGTGGCCGAAGAAGACCACGTTCCAGCTCCATCTCACCCAGTCGATCGCGATCGGGCCCGACTCGCCGGCGCAGATGCTGCACCGCGATCACTGGTGCTTCGACTTCTTCCCGTTCCCGCGCGACGTCGACGTCGAGGTGAGCACCATCTGGGCGCTCACCGACTTCACCGAGGCGAACGGGGCGACCCGTGTGGTGCCCGACAGCCATCGCACCCCCGACGACGTGAAGTACACGTTCGAGCAGTCGGCACCGGCGGAGATGCCGCGAGGGTCGGTGGTGCTGTACCTCGGCTCGACGGTGCATGCGGGCGGGGCGAACACGACCGACACCACCCGCATCGGCATCAACGTCGACTACGTGTTGGGGTGGCTGCGGCAGGAGGAGAACCAGTACCTGTCGTACACGCTGGACGAGGTGCGCACGATGCCCGAACGGCTCCAGCGCCTGCTCGGCTACGAGGTGGGCGCGTACGCGCTCGGGTACATCGACGGTGGCAGGAGCCCGATGGAGTTGGTGCGAGGCGAGTCGGCCGGCGACACCACCAGCTTCGTGCCGCGATGACGCGTCGGCCCGTGGTCGCACGGCTGGTCGCGCTCGTCGTCGCCGCTGTGGTGGCCGGATCGGGAGCCGGGTTCGTGGCGCCATCGCTCGATGCGCCCGTCGCCTTTGCCGCGCCGGAGCCGTTGTCGTCGCCGTCTCGGTTCGTGCCGGTCGGGCCCGAACGCCTCGCCGACACGCGTGATGCGGTGTGCGAGTGCACGAGGATCGACGCCACCACGATCCGGGTGCAGGTGACGGGTCGGGTCGGCATCCCGACCGGAGCCGGGGCGGCGGCGATCACCGTCACCGCCACGGGTTCGGCGGCAGCCACGTTCGTCACCGTGTGGCCATCGGGCGCCGCTCGTCCGGAGACCTCGACCGTCAACGTGGCGTCGGGGCAGACCGTGGCGAACGCAGCCATCGTGCCGCTGTCCGATGGCGGTGCGATCGACCTGTTCTCGCCGGCCGGTGTGGACCTGGTGGTCGACGTGTCGGGCGTGTTCGTCGCCGCAACCACGGCTCGTGCGGGACGGTTCGTGCCCGCGTCGCCGGTCCGGCTGCTCGACACGCGCGAGACCGGCTCGCTCGCTGCCGGTGCAGGCGCCGCCGTCGCACGTCCGACGGAGGTGCCGGCCGATGCGCTCGCGCTCGCCGTGAACGTCACCAGCGTCGGCGCGACCAGTGCGGGCTTCGTGACCGCACATGCGGGTGGGACGCCGGTGCCGTCGAGTTCGGTGCTCAACCCGGACGGTTCCGGTGCAGCGATCGCAGCATCGGTGATCGTGCCGATGTCACCGGCGGGGATCGCGCTGTTCAACTCCGGTCCGACGGACCTGCTGGTCGATCTCGTCGGCTGGTTCACCGGGCCGAGTGCGGCCGACAGCGGCGAGGGGCTGTTCGTGGCGGTGGTGCCCACCCGCCTGCTCGACACGCGCACGAGCGCGCCGCGGCTGTGGGCCGACGGCACCCGCGAGCTGGCGGTCGACCTGTCGGGCGCGGCGGCCCTCGTCACCAACGTCACGCTCGATCGAACCGACGCCGCCGGCTTCGTGACCGCGTACCCGGCGGGCACCGGCCGTCCGCCGACGTCGTCGCTCAACGCCCGGTCGCGCAACGCTGTGGTGGCGAACGCGGCGATCACCGGCCTCTCCGATCGTGGTCTCGCCTGGTATTCGAACGCGGGCACCGATCTGGTGGTCGACATGACCGGCTGGTTCGTCGGTTCGCCGGTCGCGTCGGTGGCGCCGGTGCCGTCGAACGCACCGGTGCCGCCCCGGGTGTTGCTGATCGGCGACTCCACGCTCGCAGCCCTCGACGTCGTGACCGCGTCGCAGCGGGCGCTGCAGGGCATGGTGCCGGTGCTCGATGCTGCGCCGTGTCGCCGACTGGTTCGTCCGTCGTGCCGCAGCGCGTTCACCGGACAGGTGCCCGACACCGCGGTGCAGTCGATCGCGCGCACGCCTGGTCCGATCGATGTCGTGGTCGTGAAGGCGGGCTACAACGAGGGCACGTCCGGCTTCCAGCAGGCGGTCGAGGAGGTGCTGTCCGCTGCCCGCACGCGCGGTGCCCGAGTGGTGGTGTGGCTCAGCTACAGCGAGGGCACGGGCAATCAGCTCCGCACGTACACGGTGAACAACGCGGTGCTCACCACGTTGCGCGACAGCGGCGCATGGCCCGAGCTGGTGATCGCCGACTGGCGGACGTATGCCGCCACCTCGAGCGGGTGGTACTCGGGCGACCGCGTACATCTGCAGGGAGGTGGTGCGTGGGCAACCGCCGACTACGCGGCGCGTTGGGTGGCGAGCGCGCTGCACCGGCCGTGCCCGCAGCCGTGGGCGCCGGGTGAGACGGTCGACGAGCGGTGCCCGTCACCCGACGTGGCGGCGTCGCAGCGCGGCACCCCCGACCTCCGCGGTCTCTACGGCTTCTGACAGTCGGGGCCCGGCACACGGAGTGACGTCGATGGCGAGGTCGCGAACGCCCCGCCAGACATCAAGAGCCCGCCCAGATCACTTGCGAGACAGCGCACAACACGTCCACGTGACGCGCCGGAACTGCCGCTCGGCGCTACCCGATCTCGACAAGGATTGGAATGATGAATCCGGAAAGTCGAGGCGCGGTGGGTCGAACTGCGGCAAGCCATCGAGCGCGACCTCGGTGACGCTGTCACCGTGGCGAGGGTGCCAACCTGGCCGCCAACCACAGTCGAGGCCGCGTTGAAGTGGGCGCGAACTTCCGTCTACGAAGGCTGGTACGTGACGCATCTGGTCGATCGAAGCGAGGTGCCCACCACGCTGTGGATGAAGGTGTGGGAGTTCGGTGACGACGAGCCGACGTGGGATGACGTGAAGGCGACTCCGGTCGCGCCATCGAACCCATCGAACGACGTCTGGTAGCGCCGATCGGGCGCGGCGCGGTCAGCGTCGACGGCGACGTGCGAGGAGTCGTGAGAGTCGGGTGGTGATGTCCTCGAGAGACGCGTTGGTCGAGGCGATCCAGATGACGAGGTCGTAGACGTCGTCGTTGGAGATCTTGGATGCGTTGAACCCGTTGAGCTCGAGGAACACGGCTGTGGCGAGCCAGCCGAGGCGCTTGTTGCCGTCGACGAGCGCATGGTTGTTGACGATCGATTGCAGCAGCGCAGCTGCCTTCGTGATGACGTCCGGGTAGGCGTCCTGGCCGAACGCCGTTGCCTGAGGTCGGGCTGCGGCTGATCCGAGGAGGCCGACGTCGCGGATCGGTGGTGGATCGCCGAGCAGCGCGCGGGCGAGATCGATGAGGTCGTCGAGGTCGAGGTACTCGACCGGATCGTTCATTCGCCGAGGCGACGCAGCGCGTCGGCGTGGCGGTCCATCACGAGCGCGGCTGCCGACGAGACGCGGTCGCGGTGCTCGCCCCTGGCAACGAACTCGCGCACGGCGCGCCTGGCCGCTTCCTGCATCGAGATGCCCTCTGCCTCGGCGCGCTCGCGAAGGGCGTCTTGTTCGCTGTCCGTCAGTCGAAGGGTCATGGCCATTGGCGCATGGTATCAGTTCGATACCGTGCAGATCTGCCGTACTGCTCGGCTGGATGCCGTGCGCTCGCCGCCCGGTCCGGGCAATCGGTGCGGTCGTCGCTCGGGCGAGGTACCTCTCCCTGAGTTCCCAGTCGGCTCGTGGCTGGCCTCCCCATCGGCGCAGTCTGTTTCCTTGCGCTGAGCGCTCGGTCGGGGCAGTCTCTGCGCGTGGATTCAAGGGTTCCGGCGATCTTCCTCACCGGCGGTCCGGGATCTGGCAAGACAGCTCTGGCACACGAGATCAGCGAGCTGCTTTGGCGGCTCGGCGAACCACACGCGGTCATCGACCTCGATGAGCTCGGCCGTGGTGTGATTCCGGGAGGGTCGGACGACTTCAACCTCTCGCTGACGGTCGACAACATGAAGGCAGTCTGGGAGAACTTCCGAGCTGCCGGTGTTCGACGACTTGTGTTGGCTCGCGTGGTGCGGACGCCTGCGGAGTTGCAGCGGCTTGTCGATGCGATTCCGGAGTGCGATGTCACCGTGTGGCATGTCGTCGCGTCGGACGAGGCGATCGCCGCACGGATCGCTCGGCGCGAGGCCGGGTCTGCTCGCGACTTCCTTCTCACAGTGGCTCGCGACCTCAATGCCGATTCGACCGGGCTTCTCGGCACGAGAGTCGTCAACGAGGGCGCGGCATCGATCACAGACGTGGCGAGGTCGGTGCTGACGCAAGCGCACTGGCCATGCCCCTGAGCCGGGCGCAGACAGCATCGGTCTGCCGCTCTGTTCGCCGGCTGCACCATCGAGCAGCGCGGAGCTCGACGTGTCGACCTCGACTGACTGAACGGAGGTGAACCCGCCTGCCTTCGATCGGCGGAACCGAGTGCTCGGCTAGGGCTTCTCCTCGTCGGTGGTGGCGCTCTCGCGGTCCTCCCAGTCGATCCAGTGGACGCCCGACTCGGCCACCCATGCGTGCACCGACTCACCGGTCGTCCGCGTGAGGTGTTGCGTGCCGATCTGGTCGATCAGTCCGTACGCCTCCATCCGCTCACGCACGTGACCCTTCAGCTCGGTGAAGCGCAGCGTGACGTCGCGTGCAGCCAGGTCGCGGATCAGCTCGTCGATCGCGTCGGCAGCCGTCGTGTCGACGTCGGTGATCGGCTCGGCCGTCACCACCACCACACGCACGTCCCGGCCCGCGTGCTCGGCACGATCGATCCGCTCGAGCACGTCCTCGACGAAGAAGCGGGCGTTGGCGAAGAACAGCGGCGCGTCGAACCGGTACAGCATCAGCCCGGGGATGTGCCGACCTTCGGGGTGGCGCTGGTCGTCGTGGTACCCCTTCAGACCGTCGACACGCACCAGTTCGGTGGTGTGCGGCTTCCACGCCTTGCGCATGAAGTTCAACAGCGACAGCGCGATCGCCACCACGACACCCGTGATCGCACCGAACAACGCGACCGCCACGAACGCGGCCATCGAGAGCAGGAACTCGCTGTGACGGATCCGGGCGAGGCGGGCCACGGGCGCGATGCTGAACATCCGCAGCGCGGCCGAGATCACGACTGCAGCGAGCGTGGCCTGCGGCAGGTTGCGGAACGTCGCCGATCCCACCACCAGCAACACGAGCAGCACGGCTGATGCGAACACACCGGTGAGCTGCGTGCGAGCGCCTGCGGCCTCGGCCACGGGGGTGCGCGACGAACTGCCGCTCACCGGGAAGCCCTGGAAGAAGCCCGAGGTGATGTTCACCAGGCCCAACGCCACCAGCTCCTGGTTCGAGTCGACCTTGGCGCCGCGCTTGAGCGCGAACACGCGGGCCAGCACGCTCGTGTCGGCGAACGCGACGAACGAGATGCCGAGCGCTGCGCCGAACATGGCGCTCAGGTTGTCCCAGTCGGTGTCGGGCAGGCTCGGCCGCGGGAAGCCCGACGGCAGGTCGCCCACGAGCTGCAGACCGTTGCCGCTCAGCCCGAAGGCGACCGTCACGACGATCGCTCCCACGACGGCGACGAGCACGCCGGGCACGACCTTGGTGAGGCGCCCCATCAGCAAGATCACCGCCAGGCTGCCGGCGGCGATGCCGACCGCCCAGCCGTTCGTCTCGCCCTCGATCACGCCGTCCACGAACTCGCGGGCAACACCGACGAGACCGTCCGCCTCCACCGAGAAGCCGAACGCCTTCGGCAGCTGGTTGACGACGATCGTGAGCGCGATGCCGTTGAGGTAGCCGAACCGCACCGGTGCGGACAGCAGCTCGGCGAGGAAGCCGAACCGGGCGAGCCCGGCCAGCACCCCGATCACGCCGACCACCACCGACAGCAACCCGGCGAGGGCGACCGCGTCCCCGGGATCGCTCGCGGCGAGCGGCACGATCGCGGCGAGGATCAGCGGTGCGAGCGACGAGTCGGGCCCCATCACCAACACGCGCGACGGGCCCACCACCGCGTACACGAGCAGCGGGACGATCGTGGCGTACAGGCCGGTGATCGGCGGCAGTCCCGACGCCTGTGCGTAGGCCATCCCGGCCGGCACCAGCAGGGCGACCAGCACCGTGCCCGCGACAGCGTCCTTCGCGAGCCATCCGCGCTCGTACGAACGCAGCTGCTCGATCAACGGGACGAGTCGCGTCCACGACCGCGCGGCATCGTCGGGCGTGTTCCCGGATCGTTGCCCGGTGGGGTGCTGCGTGCTCACTCGCCGCGACGGTACTGCTGTCGCGTCGCCCGCAGCGTGTGGGTCAGACCGGCGCCTGCACGGCGGGCAGCGGCGACTTCATCGGCGGCTGGTGGTCCCACAGGTCTGCCACGAGATCGCTGCGGATGGCGGCCAGCGCCGGATCGTCCCACCGGTTCTCGCGCTGCAGCGGGTCGTTGGCCAGGTCGTACAGCTCGCCCTCGGTGCCGTCGTGCGCGGTGCCCGGCTGATACGTGGTGCACACCCAACCCTCGCGGGTGATCGTGCGCAGGTGCACGCTCACGCCGAACAGATCGCTGTCCCACTCGGTGAGCACGCGCTCGAAGCCGCGGGCGTCGGCGTCGCCGTCGTCCACGGGCAACGGCTTGCCCTCCATCCAGGCAGGCACCGGCAGACCGGCGATCGCGCAGAACGTCGGCGCCAGATCGACCAGGCCGACCGGACGCGTCACCGTGGACGGCGTGGCGCTGCTCGACGGCGCGGGCCGCCAGATGAGCGGCAACCGCATCAACCCGTCCACGTGGTACGGGCCCTTGAACAGCAGACCGAAGTCGCCGCCCAACTCGCCGTGGTCGGTGGTGAACACGATGTCGACGTCGTCGTCCCAGCCGCGCTGTGCGACGGCGGCGAGCACGCGACCGATGGCCTCGTCGATGAGTTCGCACTCCACCGCGTTGAGCGCGGTGACCTCGCGGAGCTGATCGGGCGTGAGCGTGGCCGGGGCCCACTTGGCGGGCGCCTCGTAGTTGCTGACGAGCGTGCCGTCGTACCAGGCTCGGTAGTGGCGCGGCTTCGCGTCGATCACGCGCTCGCGCTCGGCCTTGTCCTCGATGTAGCCCTCGACGAGCGGCACGTCGCGCCAGTCGATGCGGCCGACCTCGCTCGCCGGCGGGTCCCACGGGTGGTGCGGGTCGGGGAAGCTCATCCAGCAGAACCAGTCGTCATCGGCGCCGAGCGAGTCGAGCCAGCTGATCGTGCGGTCGGCCACCCAATCCGTGTGGTACCAGTCCTTGGGGATGTTGTTCACCCACGCCTGCGGGGCGCCGGTGTCGCCACCGCCCATGGCGTTCACCTCCAGCGAGCCGTCGAGCACGGGATAGAACATCCCGACGGCCTCGGGATGGGTGGACGACAGCCAACGGGCGTAGTGCAGCGGGCCGGCGGCGCCATGGGTGGCCGACTCGAAGTGCTCGAAGCCGCGGTGCGGTCCGAAGTTGCCGTTGCGGGCGAAACCGTTCTCCGGGAAGCGGGCGAAGGGATCGAGGAACGGCTCGAAGTGCGGCTTGCCGATGATCGCCGTGCGATAGCCGGCGTCCTGCAGCACCTCGGCCACCGACGGGGCGTCCTCGGGCAACGGCACGCCGTTCATCCACACGCCGTGCGTGCTCACGTGCTGGCCGGTCAGCATCGTGCTGCGCGACGGCATGCACACCACGCTCTGGGGATGCGCTCGCTCGTAGCGCACACCGGCGGCGGCCACACCGTCCATCACCGGGGTGCGGGCGATCGTGCCGCCGTTGCAGCCGAGCGTGTCGTAGCGCTGCTGGTCGGTGGTGATGAACAGGATCTTGCGGCCCATCAGTTCGCTCCTTCGACTGCGAGTGCGGGTGCTTCCATCTGACGCTTGAGCTCCGCGAGCGCACCGGCCGTACCGCCGGCGATCACGAGCGCCATGGTTCGCGGATCGGCCTCGGTGGAGTACACGACGAGGCACTCGTCGTCGGCCAACTCGATCACGTCGATCGTGCCGCGGTGGTGCACGAACATCGGCGCGGTGATCCGGTACTGGAACCGTCGCTGCGTCTGGTCGATCAGCAGGATCTCCTCCGGCATCGGTAGGCCGGTGCCCATCGTGATCACTCGCATGTTGCCGTCGACCGTGCAGTCGACGATGCCGGGGAACCAGGTGTGCAGCTTGGTCGCGTCACCGGCGAGCGCCCAGACGTCGGCCGCGCTGCGATGGATCCGGATCTCGTGGCGGAGGGAGCCGTACATGCCGGTCAGTCTGCCCCACCGGTGGTGCCGCCGGTGCTGGCGATGAAGTCGACGATCACCGCGGCGAGTTCGGGACCCTTGTCCTCCTGCAGGAAGTGGCCGCCGCCGACGATGGTGGTGTGCGGCTGACCCTCGGCGCCCGGGATGCGTCGCATGAACGGACCTTCGCCGCCCTTGGTGACGGCGTCCTGATCGCTGAACGCGCACAGCCACGGCTTGCGGAACTGCTCGAGCACCTCCCAGGCAGCGGCGTTGTCGGCGCTCGCGGGGTCGTCGGGCATGCTCGGCACGAGCGACGGGAAGATGCGGGCGCCGGCCTTGTAGCTGTCGTCGGGGAACGGTGCGTCGTAGCCCGCGATCACCTCGGCGCTGAGATCGGTGGCGCAGCCGCCGTTCACGATGCCACCGATGGGGAACACCGGCGACTCGCGGGAGAAGCGCTGCCAGTTGAGGAACGCCTCGCTGAGGTTGCCGTCACCGACCGGGAGGCCGGTGTTGCCGACGACCACTCGCGCGTAGCGCTCGGGCGCGGAGGCGACCAGGCGAAGCCCGACGAGGCCACCCCAGTCCTGTCCGAAGAACGTGATGTCGGCGAGGTCGAGATGACCGAACAGCAGCTCGCTCATCCAGGCGACGTGCCGGGCGTAGGTGTAGTCGGTGGTCTCGGCCGGCTTGTCGCTGCGGCCGAAGCCGACGAGGTCGGGAGCGACGACCCGATGGCCGGCGGCCACCAGGCTCGGGATCATGTGCCGGTAGAGGAAGCTCCACGACGGCTCGCCGTGCATGAGCAGCACGGGTGCTGCGTCGCGCGGTCCCTCGTCGAGGTAGTGCACGCGCAGCGTGCCCGCGTCCGGGTCGCCCGGCACCGCGGCGATCTCGGCGTAGTTCGGCTCGAACGGGAAGTCGGGCAGGTCGACGAAGCGGTCGTCGGGGGTGCGGAGGATCTGCATGGGTGGCTCCAGTGCTGGCTGTGAGGGGCGCGTGGTGGTGGCGGGTGGTCTGGCGGATCGGATGTCAGAGGTCGACGGCGGTGAGGTCGTCGCCGAGCACGATCGGACCGGAGAAGTGCGGCGATGCGAGCGCACGCCACTCGTCCTCCTGGCCGGGCTGCAGGCTGGGCACGTAGTGGGTGAGCACCAACGTGCCCACGCCGTTGCGGGCGGCGGTCTCGGCGGCCTGTGCCACGGTGGAGTGGTAGTCGAGGATGTCCTGCAGGCGCTGCATCGGCACGAGCTTCACCAGGTCGTCGCGGATCACGGTCTGCACGTAGGCGGTGGCGTCGCGGCACAGCTCGTCGAGGCCCGCGCACGGCACGCCGTCACCGCCGAGCACGGCCGACACGCCGCCGACCTCCACGCGGAACGCGACCGTCGGCTCGACGGGCTTGTGGTCGGTGGCGCCGACGCGGATGGTCGCCGACCCCATGGTGAAGACGTCGCCCGGCTGCACCTCGATCGCGGTGACCGCCGGTCCCTCGGTGAGGTCGTCGTGGTGGTCGATGCGATAGCGCACGTCGGGTGCGAGCGAGGCGAGCGTGTGGTCGACGACCTCGCGGATGCCGGGCGGACCCACGATGGTGAGCGGGCGCGAGACCGGGCTCATCACCCAGCGGGTGGTGATCACGTCGCCGAGATCGGTGATGTGGTCGCTGTGCAGATGGGTGATCAGCAGCCCGTCGAGCATGGGCGGCAACACGGCGGCGGCCACGAGCCGCATCAGCACACCGCGGCCGCAGTCGACGAGCACCGTGAGACTCTCGGCCGTGACGAGCGTGGACGGGCCGGCCCGACGGGCGTCGGGGATGGGGCTGCCGGTGCCGAGCAGGGTGATGCGCATGTCAGCCCTCCGTCTCTGTCGTCGCCGCAGTGGTGGCCCGCTGGATGAGCGTGGCGAGGCGGTCGATCTTCGGGCGCACCACCACACGCTCGCGGTCGGCCACCTCGTCGAGCGCCGGCCGATCGGTGTCGGGATCGGTGATGCAGGTGATGCGCAGTTCGGTCCACGAGCGGCCGTCGCCGAGGATCGTGCCCTCCACCGGGCCGACCGCCTGGCCCGCATCCGGGGTGGTCGGGTGTGCCTCGACACGGTCGTGACGGACGAGGTCGAACACCACGTGCGCATGGTGACCACCGATGCCATTGGCCACGACGGTGTGCGGCGGCACGGCGAACACGATGGTGTGATCCATGCCCGCTTCCTTGTGCTGGTGCTTGTCGCGGAAGTCGCGGCGCGACTGCATGTCGATGAACGCCCGCCGGCTGGGGTACTGCACGATCCCGATGCGATCCCACCCGGTGCCCTGCGGGTCGGTGACGTCACCGAAGAACGCGACCACCGCGCCGATGTCGGCCAGCACCTCCGTGGGGGCGTACTCGTCGTCGGCCTCCATGCCGGTGCGACCGCCATCGCTGCCGTCCTTGTAGGCGGCGCGCTCGCGGTACTTCATGTAGTTCACCATGAGCACCGGGCCGTCCTCGTCGGGCGGGTAGGACGCGAGGCGCCCGGCGTAGTCGAAGTCGATCGTTCCGTAGCGCGGCATCGCGCCACGGTACCAATTGTCAGTCAGAGTGACAAGAGTCAGTTCGTCAACAACTTGGCCATCGACCAACGCAGCGTGGTGGCCGTGTCGGCCGCCGACAGCTCCTGGTCGAGCCGCATCAGGTCGACCGCCTCCAACGAACACAGCGCGTCGAGCGCCGCGAGCGCACTCGTGCGCTCGGCCGGGTCCATCGCGTCGAGCTCGGCCCGGAACAGGTGCCGGATCTGCGAGCGGAGGAACGCGCGGGTGACCTTCAGCTCGTTGGCCAGCACCGGTTGCAGTGCGGCGAGCGATCGGGAGAGGCGAGCGGCGGGGGCGACGACGGCGAACAGTTCGAGCCGGCGTTCGACGAAGCGCTCGATCCGCTCCGACAGCGGGGCACCGGGGCCGACGGTGAGCGGCACGAGCGGTGCAGCCACCGCCAGCTGGCGCTCGATCGCCGTACGGGCGAGCTCGTCCTTGTCGGCGAAGTAGCGGAACACCGAGCGGTGCGACACGCCCGACCGGTCGGCGACCTCGGCGATGCTCGGACGAGGATTCCCGTCGCGGACCAGCTCGAGGTATGCGTCGACGACGGCGTACTTGTTGCGGTCGCGGCGTGCGTGGCGACCGTCTTCCCGAGGTGCCGCCGCCTCGTCGTCCTGCTGGTCGTCCTGCTGTTCGTTGGTTAGGTCGCCCCGCTGGTCCGCCGACCCGGGCGCCACGCCCGCCGGCCGGGGGGTCGCCGGCGAGGCGGTGCGCATCGAGCCGCTCCCAGCGCGTCCTGCCGATCCCGTGGCGGATCCGGTGGTGGATCTGCCGACGCGAGTGGCCGGGCGTGCGGTCGGGGACATCACGACACCCTACGCCATGCGCTGGAACAATCGGCAGTTCGCTGCCACTTGTTGAACAATGTTCGGTGAACGGTCGGCGCGGCCGACCACTCCGGTGAGGCGACGGCGGGCATTGGCGTCAATCGTCGAGCGCCGTGTACTGCAGACCCGCCGTGCCCGATGAGCTGGTGATCGTCAACGAACCGGCCTCGATCTCGAACGTCACGTCGCCGGCGAGCACCGACAGGACCGACATCTCGAGGGCCATCAACGGCTGCTCGCACGCCATCTTCGTGAGCCCCAGCGGTTCGAACGTGATCGTGCCCTCGCCGATGCTCACCGTCCCCGAACCGCTGTTGCAGCCCGTCTCGACCACCACGGTGCCGTCGGCGGCATCGGCACCGTTGACGAAGGTGAGCGTGCTCGTGGCGTCCATCGGGATGCTCGATGCCGCGTCGCCGTCGATGACCGTGGTGAGGGTCCACACCGTGCCCTCGATCGGGAGGTCGGGGTCGGCGACCACACGGTCGAGGAACGTGATCGACGCGTCGCCGGCCGTCAGCACCAGGGCGTCGCCGTCGAGGGCGACGATCGGGCCGGCCATCAGCAGGTCGGCGAGGCGAGTGTCCTGCTCCATCAGTGCCTGCTCGCAGCCCATCTCGGTCATCTCGAGACCACCGTCGATGCGGAGGGTGTCGCCGTCGATCCTGTACGCGCCGCCGAGCAGGTTGCAGCCCGCGCTGGCCGAGAACGTGCTGTCGTCACGGAACTCGATGCGGACGACGGTGCCGTCGACGAACTCGAAGCCGGCGCTGCCGGTGGAGAGGAAGGTGCGCCCGTCGAGCGAGGCCGGAGCGGGCGTCGCGGGCGTGGTCGCGGGTGTGGTCTCGGGTGTGGTGGGCGAGCTCGCGGCGCCGGGGTCGACGGTGTCGTCGCCACAGCCGGCGACCAGGCCCGGCAGCAGTACGGTCAGGGGCAGTGCCAGGGCGATCGACGCCATGGCGCGACGACGGCCGTTCGCCCTGCCGGGCGAACCGGCGGCCGGGGACGACCAGGGGGATCGGGGGGATCGCGATGCAGGCATGGGACGCATGTTCGTTGGACGCCGCCCGCACCGCCAGCGGTTCCCCGAGCGACCCGAAAACTATTGCCACAACGACTGACAGAACATAGGGTGATGAGATGACCGAACGCCGAGTGGCCCTGATCGCTGGGGCCGGTTTCTACGTCGGGCCCGACCTGGCCCGACTCCTCGCCGAACGGGGTCACGACCTCGTGCTCGGCGATCCCCATCCGTCCCTCGTCGCCGAACTCGAGTCGGCCGGCACCGCCGTCGAGGTCGTCACCGGCAGTCGCGACCTGGCCGTGCCGGGCGCCGCGCAGCGGTTGGTCGACGCGGGTCTGGCCCGGTTCGGGCGCATCGACTCCGCCACCGCGTTCACCGGTCTCATCGTCACCGGGCGGTTCATGAACTCCTCGGTCGACGACTACCGCGCCGTCATGGAGGGCTGCATGGTCGCCCCGTACGAGTTCATGAAGGCGGTCCTCGTCCCGATGATCGCCCAGGAGGACGGCCAGGTGCTCGTCATCACCAGCGCGAGCGCCGCCCGGGCGACCCCTGGCGCACCGCTCTACTCGTCGGCACGCGCCGGCGCCACGCACCTCGTGCGCAACGTCGCCCAGGAGGTCAGCCGCAACCGGGTGCAGGTGAACGCCGTCGGCACCAACTTCATGGACTTCCCCGAGTTCCGCCGGGCCAGCGGCGCCGACGACCCGGCCGTGCGCGCCAAGCTCGAGGGCCAGGTGCCCCTCGGCCGCCTCGGCACCATGAACGAGTTCGCCCACTTCTGCGCCCCGTACGTCGACGGCACCAGCCGCTTCACCACGGGCCAGTTCACCTCGTACGCCGGAGGCTGGGCATGAGCAGCATCTACGAACCCGGGTTCCAGGGCCACATCGGCCGCACCTACCGCGACTCCACGCCCTGGTGGCCCGAACCGCCGGCCGGCCTCGGCGGCCCGAACATCGTGATGATCGTCCTCGACGATCTCGGCTTCTCGCACTTCGGCGCCTACGGCTCCACGCTCCGGTCGCCGAACGTCGACCGCCTCGCCGCCAACGGCCTCCGCTACACCAGCTTCCACACCACGGCGCTGTGCTCGCCCACTCGCGCCGCGCTGCTCACCGGCCGCAACCACCACAGCGTCGGCATGCGCGGCGTCTCCAACTGGAGCACCGGCTTCCCGCACATGCGTGGCGGCATCTCTGACCGCGCCGCCACGCTCGCCGAACTCCTGCGCGACCAGGGCTACGCCACGTTCGCCACCGGCAAGTGGCACCTCGCCCCGATGGAGGAGACGTCGGCCGCCGGTCCGCACCACAACTGGCCGCTGCAGAAGGGCTTCGACAAGTTCTACGGCTTCCTGCAGGGCGAGACCGACCAGTTCTTCCCCGAGCTCACCCGCGACAACACCCACATCGACCCGCCCGCGGGCCCCGACGACGGCTATCACGTCAGCGAGGACATCGTCGACCAGAGCATCGCCTACATCAACGACCTCGTGTCGGTGCGGCCCGACCGCCCGTTCTTCCACTACCTCGCGTTCGGTGCGATGCACGCGCCGCACCAGGCGCCGCAGTCGTACCTCGACCGGTGGAAGGGTCACTTCGACGAGGGCTACGAGGTGTTCCGCGAGCGCTGGTTCGCACGCCAGATCGAGCTCGGCATCATCCCTGCCGGCACGACGCTCGCACCGCTGAACCCCGGCGTGCCCCGCTGGACCGACCTCACCGACAACCAGCGCGCCTTCGCCTGCCGGCTGCAGGAGGCGTTCGCCGCGATGCTCGAGCACACCGACGACCAGATCGGTCGGCTCATGACGTACCTCACCGACCGAGGGCTGATCGACGACACGGTCGTGCTCGTGATGAGCGACAACGGCGCCAGCCGCGAGGGCGGACCGTTCGGCGTGATGGACGAGTTCAGCTTCTTCAACGCGATGTGGGAGGACATCGACGACATCGTCGCCAACCGCCTCGACGACATCGGCACCCCGCACTCGCACAGCAACTACCCGTGGGGCTGGGCCCAGGCCGGCAACTCGCCGCTGCGCTGGTACAAGCAGAACACGTACGGCGGCGGCGTGCGCGACCCGCTCATCGTGCACTGGCCGGCCGGCATCGACGCCTCGGTCGCCGGACAGATCCGCCAGCAGTTCTGCCACGCCGTCGACATCACGCCCACCCTGCTCGAGATCACCGGCACCGCGGCGCCGACCACGTACAAGGGCGTCGAGCAGCTGCCGATGCACGGACGCAGCATCGTGCCCACCTTCGCCGACGCGGCGGCACCGCCACCGCGGCGCGTGCAGTACTTCGAGCAGATGGGCCACCGTGGCATCTGGGCCGACGGCTGGAAGGCCACCACCTACCACGAGGCCGGTCAGCCGTTCGAGAGCGACCAGTGGGGGCTGTTCCACCTCGACGAGGACTTCAGCGAGTGCCACGACCTCGCGGCCGAACACCCGGAGAAGCTGCAGGAGCTGATCGAGCTGTGGTGGATCGAGGCCGGCGACAAGGGCGTGCTGCCCCTCGACGACCGCACCATCGAGCTGTTCGGCGGCGCACCGCGGCCGGGCACCGTGCACGCCCGGCCGAACTACGTGTACGTGCCGCCCCTGTCGCACATCCCCTCCGACGCCTCACCGTCGCTCGGCGCCCGCGCCTGGACCGTCACCGCCGACGTCACCGTCGCCGCGGGCGACCAGGGTGTGCTCTACGCCCGTGGCAGTCACAACGTGGGCCACAGCTTCTTCGTGAAGGACGGCGTGCTGCACTTCGACTACAACGCGCTCGGCACCCATTCACGGGCGAGTTCGCCGGTGTCGCTCAGCCCCGGGCGCCACTCGATCACCGCCCGGTTCGATCGCGAGGGCAAGGCCGGTTCGATCGTGATCGGTGTCGACGGCACCGACCTCGCGTCGACGCCGGTGCCGAAGATCGTGCGGATGCTCGGCAGCACCGGCACCGACATCGGCCGCGATGCGCTCTCGCCCGTGGTCGACGACTACGACGGCACGTTCCCGTTCACGGGCACGATCCATTCCGTCACCTTCGACATCCGCAGCAAGCGTGATGCCGCCGACATCGCCGCGATCGCGGCGACCGAGATGGCCAGGGAGTGACCATGACCGACGCCTCGTCCCCACTCGTGCTCGATTCGTTGCAGCGCCGTATGAAGGCGCTCGAATCGCTGTACGAACAGGCCGTCACCACGATGGACCTCCAGCACGTGAACCACTTCGAACGCGAGGGTGTGCTGCCGATCGCGTTCAGCCTGTTCCACTACCTGAACATGCACGACGCCTCGTTCATGATGATCACCGGTGTCGCACCGATCTGGAACGCCGACTGGCAGGCGCGGGTGCAGATGACGATCGACGACCATGGCAAGCACAAGACCGTCGACGAGATGATCCACCAGCGCATCGGCGACTACGACGCCTACATCGAGTACCAGCGCGCCGTGTTCGCCCGCACCCACGCGCACCTCGCGTCGATCGACGCGAGCGAACTCGACCGGGTCGTGATCCCGCACCCGTTCCCGCCGCAGATCGCGTCGACGTACAGCGCACGCGTGGCCGGTCCGCAGGGCATCACCGTGCTCGATGCGTTCGAGTGCTGGATCTACCAGCACGGCCTGCGCCACATGGGCGAGATCGAGCTCGCGCGGGGCCTCGTCGGCCTCAACGGCATGACCAGCTGACCCCCGCGATGAGAGATGAGCGCCCCACGCGGGCCCATCTCTCATCGCCGTGTGGGGCGACCGGTACCCGATGAGAGATCGGTGCGCCAGGGCCGCTCATCTCTCATCGCGAACTCGTCAGGCGGCGGCTCTCGCGAGTTCGCCGTAGCGGTCGAGCATGCGCAGCGTGGCGTCACGGGTGTCGACCGGGATGCTCAGGGTCACGCGTTCGACGCCCTCGGCCTCGAGGCTGCGGAACGAATCGAGATCGGGCTTCGCGTCGGCCACGGTGATCGAGATCGTCGACGGGTCGCGGCCCTGGCGCTCGCACTCGGCGTGCAGCAGCGCGAGCCGATCGGCGATCGAGGCGCGACCCGAGACGGGGAACCAGCCGTCGGCATAACGGACGACGTGACGCAACATGCGCGGTCCCCACCCCCCACCGATGACGATCGGCGGGTGCGGTCGCTGCGTCGGCTTCGGCCACGCCCAGCTCTCGCCGAAGTCGACGAACCGTCCGTGGTACTCGGCGGTCTCCTGGGTCCACAGCAGCTTCATCGCCGCGATCTTCTCGGCGACCACGTCCCACCGGTCGGCCAGGGCGACGCCGTGGTGGCCCATCTCGTCCTCGTTCCAGCCCATCCCGATCCCGAAGATCATCCGACCCTTCGACAACCAGTCGACCGTGGCGACCTCCTTCGCGAGCTGCAGCACGTCTCGCTGCGCAGGGAGGGCGACGCCCGTGCCGATGCGCAGCGTGGTGGTGACCGCGGCCGCCGCGCCGAGCGCGACGAACGGGTCGATCATCCGCTTGTACACGTCGGGGATCGGTGCGCTGCCGTCGCGGCTGCCGGGCCACGGGGTGATGCGGCTCGTGGGGATGTGCGAGTGGTCGGGGAACAGCAGGCACTCGAACCCACGCTGTTCGACCTCGACGGCGAGCTCGTCGGGCGGGATCGTCTCGTCGCTGCAGTAGAGGGCCAGGCCGACCTTCATCGCCGCCTCACCGGATCGGTTCCGACGTGGTCGGCAGGTCGGCGTACTCGGCGCGCAGCTCGGCCTTCAGCACCTTGTTGCTCATGTTGCGCGGCAACGGCGTGTCGCGGACCACGAGGTAGCGCGGGAGCTTGAAGTCGGCGAGCACGCCCTCGCAGCGATCGAGGACCGCTCGGCCGTCGAGCGGACGACCGTCCGTGACGACGATGACCGCGGGCGTCTCGCCCCACCGCTCGTCCGGCACACCGATGACCGCGAGCTCGACGATGCCCTCGATGCCCGACAGCTGACGTTCGATCTCGGCCGGGTACACGTTCAGCCCGCCGGAGATCAGCATGTCCTTGGCGCGGTCGACCACGTAGAAGTAGCCGTCGGCGTCCATCGTGCCGAGATCGCCGGTGTGGCACCAGCCCTCGCGCAGCGTGGCCGCGGTGGCCTCGGGGTTGCGCCAGTAGCCCTGCATCACCTCGGGCCCCTTGATGCAGATCTCGCCGACGGTGCCCGGGGGCACCTCGTTGCCGTCGGGATCGCAGATGCGCGCCTGGCTGTGCATCGCCGGCACCCCGCACGAACCCACCTTCTCCATCGACTGGTGGTACGGCAGGGTGATGCCCGATGCACTCACCTCGGTGAGCGAGTACGTCTGGGTCATCGTGATGCCGCGGTCGAGATAGGTGCGCAACAGCGGGATCGGCACGGTCGCGCCTCCCGAGCTCGCGCACCGGATCGACGAGATGTCGGTCGCAGCGAAGTCGGGGTGCAGGCTCATCATCTGGAACAAGGTCGGCACGGCCATGAACACCGTGATCCGCTGGGTCTCGATGAGGTGCAGCGCGCGGCCCGGCTCGAACGCCGGCTCGAGCACCAGGGTCGCTCCGCTCCACAGCGCCACCATCGACAGCGCGAGGCCGCCGGTGAACGCGAGCGGGAACGGCAGCAGGATCCGGTCGTTGCGGTTGATGCCGCCCTGCAGCGCACGGACCATCGACGCGTAGAACCAGCTCTGATGCGTGAGCACCGCACCCTTCGGGTCGCCCGTGGTGCCGGACGTGAAGCAGATGAACCACGGGTCGTCGGGGTCGACGTGCGGCGCAGCGAACGTGCCGTCGTTCGCCATCAGGTCGGTGTAGGAGTCGCCGTCGACGTCGATCACCGTGAGGGCCCGCTGCTCGGCCGCGAGCGACAGGCCGCCGGCGAGCGCCGACTCGGTCACGACCACGTCGCCATCGGCGTTGTCGACCACGAACGCGAGCTCGTGCGGCGTGAAGCGCAGGTTGAACGGCGCCACGATCGCGCCGAGTCGGGCGGCCGCGACGTACACCTCGATGAACTCCGGCCGGTTCGACATCAACAGGCCCACGCGGTCGCCGTGGCCGACACCGAGCCGTGCGAGGCCCGCCGCCACGCGGTCGGCCCACGACGACAGCTCGCGCCATGTCAGCTCCCGGTCGCCGAACCGGATCGCGACGGCATCACCCTGCCAGCGCGCCCAGTAGGCGACGGTGTCTCCCCAGATCATCGGTCCCCCACGTGTCGAAGATGCCGACCATATGGCGTCGGTCCGATCATCGACGAGCCGATCTCGTCCGTCCGGTGGGCCCCGTGTTGACGCAAATCAACGTTGACCGGCCGTCGCCTGCTGCGCAGGCTGACGTCGTGCGTCCCACCACTGAGCTCACCGGCAGCGGATCCTTCGCGTCGGCCTTCCCCGTCACCAGCCTCGCCGTCGAGTCGGTCGCACTCGCCGCAGAGGCGATCAGCGACGTCGTCGGTCTCGACTCGCCATCGCCGCACGTGGTGATCGACCGTGACCTCGCCTCGTGCTGGTTCGCCGGGTCGGTGCTGCCCGAGGGGTGGGAACTGCCGCCCGTGTGGGACCCGATCGCGGGCGATCACGCCACGGCCGACGGGTGGATCCGGCTGCACACGAACGCGCCGCGCCACCGACGCGCCGCCCTGACCGCACTCGGCTTCTCGCCCGACGCCGACGCGCCCCGCCAGGCCGTCGCCGACGCGGTGCTCACCTGGACGGCCGACGCGTTGGAATCGGCGGTGGTCGATGCCGGTGGCGCTGCGGCGGCGATGCGCAGCGTCGACGACTGGGCGGCCCATCCCCAGGGCCGCGCGGTCGCCGTCGAACCGCTCGTGCATCGATCGATCGGCACCGACGGACTGCCGGGTCGACCCGGCCCGGCCGATCGCCCGCTCGAGGGCGTGCGCGTGCTCGACCTCACCCGGGTGCTCGCCGGGCCGGTCGCCACCCGCTTCCTCGCCGGCTTCGGTGCCGACGTGCTGCGGATCGATCCGCCCGACTGGGACGAACCCGCCGTCGTGCCCGAGGTGACGCTCGGCAAACGGTGCGCGCGCCTCGACGCCCGCACGGACGACGGCCGAGCACAGCTCCGCCGGCTGCTCGCCGCGGCCGACGTGCTGGTGCACGGCTACCGGCCCGGTGTGCTCGACGCGCTCCTCGGTCTCGACGCCGGCGGGCGGGGGGAGCTGCGACCGGGCCTCGTGGAGGTGTGCCTCGACGCCTACGGCTGGACCGGTCCGTGGTCGGCCCGACGCGGCTTCGACAGTCTGGTGCAGATGAGCAGCGGCATCGCCGCCGCCGGGATGCGCTGGGCGGGGCGGGACGTGCCCACTCCGTTGCCGGTACATGCGCTCGACCACGCCACCGGCTACCTGATGGCGGCGGAGGTGATCGACGGGCTGCGGGCGAGATGGGAGACCGGCCGTGGCTCGGCGAGCCGGGTCTCGCTGGCCAGGACGGCGGTGTGGCTCACCGGGTTGCCAGCGGACGCCGACGGCCCGCCTCCCGAAACGCCGTGGGGTGACGCGACGTTCGAGGCGACCCCGTGGGGTCCCGCTCACCGGTTGCGCCCGCCGGTCACGATCGTCGGCACCCCGATGCGGTGGGACCGACCGGCGTCGACGCTCGGATCGGACGACCCCCGCTGGTGAGAGCCGCCGCTGCCACGTCGCGCGTCAGGCGGCGGCGCGGGTGCGGCGCAACAGCGGATCGGCGAGGCGCAACGCGCCGTCGGCGACCTTCAGCACCGTGCCGGCCGCGCCGGGGGTGCGGCTGTCGACCAGGTTGCCCATCACCGCGAGGGTGATGTCGGCCGCGGCCTGGGTGCCCACGGCGATCCGCAGGCCGGGCTTGAGCAACCACGGGTGACCGATGAGGAAGCTGAACCGACGCCCGGTGCGCAGGAAGCTGTCGAAGCGCTCGCCGACGAGCTGGTCGTAGACGGCCGGGGCCGTGGCCGGGTTGGCGAGGAACTGCTCGGTCGCGAGCATGCCGCTCTCGAGGCCGTAGTCGATGCCCTCGCCGTTCATCGGGTTGACGAAACCGGCCGCGTCGCCGACGGCGAGCCAGCCCGGTCCGCTGCGGCGCACGCAGCTCATCGGCAGCCGCCACGCACGGGGCTTGTCGAGGTAGCCGCCGAGGCCCCACGGTTCGCGCACGATCGCCGCGTACTGGTCGAGCAGGGTGTTGAGGTTGAGCTTCTTGAAGCCCTTCATGGTGCTGAGCGCACCGACACCGATGTTCACGGTGCCGTCGCCGGCGGGGAACATCCAGCCGTAGCCGGGCACCGGGGTGCCATGTTCGTCGCGCAGCGACAGGCAGGCCTCGAGATGGCGCTCCGCGTGCCGAGGCGTGGGGGCGTACGCCCGGATGGCGAGTCCGAACGGCTCGTTGGGGTCGCGCTCGGCGCCGAGCAGCTTCGCGGCCGCACCCTGGGCGCCTGCGGCCAGCACGGTGAGGGGTGCACGCCACGACTCGCCACCGGCGCGCACGCCGACCACACGGTCGCCCTCGAGCTCGGGCAGCGCCTCGCACTCGAAGCGCACGTCGGCACCGGCCTCGATCGCGACGTCGATGAGGTGGGTGTCGAAGCGATGCCGCGGCCACACGGCGCCGTGGTTGGGGAACCGGTCGGTGGTGGGCCAGGCCAGCTCGCGGGTCTTCTTGCCCGCGATCATGCGCAGACCGTCGATGCGGTGCGCCGGCGAGAGGTCGATCTTGAGCTCCTCGAGGGCGGCCACCGCTCGCGGGGTGAGGCCGTCGCCGCACACCTTGTCGCGGCCGTGCGGACCCTTCTCGAACACCACGACCCGCACGCCGGCGCGTGCCGCGACGATGGCGGCCGCAGCGCCCGCCGGGCCACCGCCGATGACGATCAGGTCGCACTGGTTCACGCCCGACAGCCTGCCAGCGACGACGCCCGATCACCCCACCGTCGCCCGGCGGATTCCGTCACAGCCCGGTCCGCCCTGGCGATGAGAGATGAGTGCCGGTACCGACCCCAACTCTCATCGGGGCCAAGCGTGTCGCCAGGGTGATGAGAGATGAGGTCGCCACAGGCACTCATCTCTCATCGCGGGGTCAGTAGGCGGCGAACCAGGCGGCGAGTTCGGCGAGGCCCTGGTCGATCGTCACCGTCGGCCGCCAGCCCAGGTCGTCACGGGCCGGCCTGGGATCGAACCAGTGCGCAGTGCCCAACTGCTCGGCGAGAAACCGGGTGAGCGGCGGCTCCTCGTCAGGCTTCGCCCGCGCCCAGATCTTCTCGACGACCGATCCCGCGCCGAGCGCGAGCCGGAGCGGCACGACCTTCGGCTCCGCGGTCACGCCGGCGGCGCGCAGGATCCCCTCGATCAGCTCGCGGATCGGCCGCGGCTCGCCGTTGGCGATCACGTACGCCCGGCCGATGCACGCCGCGCCGGGGACGGCAGCGTCGAGCGCGGCGACGAGCGCCGACGCCGCGTTGTCGATGTAGGTGGTGTCGATCAGCGCCGTGCCGCCACCGACGAGGGCGAGCCGACCCGCCCGAGCGCGTTCGACGAGGCGACCGACGAGCTGGGTGTCGCCCGGCCCCCACACGAGGTGCGGCCGGATCGCGACGATCGGCAGGGCGTCGCTCGCCGCGCCGACGGCGAGCCGTTCGGCCACTGCCTTCGACTCGGCGTAGTGCGCATCGGTGCGACCCGTGACCGGTGCGTCGGCGAGGGCGCCGACGAGCGAGTGCCCGGCGTGAGCCACCGACGGGGTCGAGACGTACACGACCCGCGACAACCCGAGCTCACGGGCCGCGGCGATCACGTTCGCGGTGCCGTCGACGTTGATCGAGCGGAAGTCCTCCCACGAGCCGACGATGCCCACCTTCGCGGCGGCGTGCACGACCGCGTCGCAGCCGTCGAGCGCGGTGCGCACGAGATCGGCGTCGCGCACGTCGCCGCGCACCTGGGGCGCGTCGATCGCGGCGTCGCCCCGCTGGAGCATCACGACCTCGTCGCCGCGGGCGAGCAACGCCTCGGCGGTCCGCCGGGCCAGCAGGCTCGACCCACCCGTCACCAACACCCTCACCCCGGCCCCCGGCGTTCCGTGATCCGTGAGCGGGACCCGCACCGGCTGCGGGTGGCGCTCACGTAGCGGTGGTCGGTCACCACGGGCGCTTGGCTCGTTCGCCGGACAGCACGCGCTCGGCCCAGGTGGCGACGAGGGTGCGGTCGATCTTGGTGTTGTGGCGGATGTCGACGGGGAGCGTGCCCACCTGCAGCACCGCGGCGACGGGCTGCGACACGGCATCGCGCACCGCATCCCTGACCGAGGCGGCGATCGACGCCGGCGCGAGGCCATCGGCATCGGCGCCGGTCTCCACCACCACGACCAGCACCTGGCACCCCACCGGGCCGACGCCGACCGCAGCGCTGCGGACGATGCCGTCGATGCGCTCGACCGCCACCTCCACCGGGACCGGCGTGACCGGACCGCGGTCGGTGTGCACCACGTGCACCGAGCGACCCTCGATCCACAGCAGGCCGTCGGCATCGACATGGCCCACGTCGCCCGAACGGTGCCAGCGACGGCCGGCTGCATCGAGCGGGCGAGCGTCGCGCTCGATGGCCCACCGGCGGTCGTAGCCGTCGCTCAGCCAGGGCGTGCGAACCAGCACCTCGCCGGTCGTTCCGGGCGGTACGGCCACGACGGCGGTCGCGGCATCGAACCCGAGCGGGGCAACGAACACCTCGGCACCCGGCACGGGTCGGCCCACGCACACGCCACGGCCGTGACCGACCGCGTCGATCGTCGCGAGCGGCACGTCGGCGACCGGCAGGCACTCGGTCATGCCGTAGGGCGTGTGCAGCTCGGCCGCCGGCATCAGCGCCGCGGTGGCGCGGAGCGTGGCGACGGGCACCGGCGCTCCGGCCGACAGCGCGAGGCGCACGCGGGAGAACCGCTGGTCGACACCGGTGGAGGTGCGCACCACGTTGGCGAGCGCGGCCGGCGATGCGAACACGATGGTCGCGTCGACCGACTCGCACGCCGTGGCGAGCGCCGCAGCTGTGAGCGTGCCCGGCTTGGTGACGTCGACGTCGGGGATGGTGGAGGCGATGCCGAGCGCGGGGCCGTACAGCGCGAACGGAGCGAACGCGGCGACGAGGCGGTCGTCGCGGGTGATGCCGTACGTGGCGGCCAGCGCGTCGCGTTGTGCCGCGAGCTGGTGGTGGCGATAGCGGACGCCCTTGGCCGGCCCGGTGGCGCCGGAGGTGTAGAGCACCGCGGCCGGATCGTCCGGCATCGGCGCCGGCGGCAGCACGGCCGCCGAACGAACGAGGTCGTCGAGTGTCGCCACCGCGCCCATCACCGGCTTCGACCCGGTCGAGACGCGGTACGCGCCCGGCGCCCAGCGGAGGGCCCGTGCCGCCGCCAACGCCTCGGGCGCGCCGATCACCCAGTCGACGCGGGCGCCGCGGACCGCTCGGCCCAGACCTCCGAGACCGAGACCGCGATCGGCCACCACGGTGACGCCGCCGGCGCGCCACACCGCGTACACCGCGGCCACGAGGTCGACGCTCGGTGGGACGAGCATCGCCACCCGCTCGCCCGGCCGGAGCCCGAGTTCGCTCAGCCCGCGGGCGATGCCCATCACCCGCTGGTGCAATTCGTGGAACGACGTCGACACGCCGGTCGCCCCGTCGACGAACGCCACGGCGGGGTCGTCGGCGCGCTCGTCGAGCGCAGCCCACGTCGGGACGTACCCCGGACGATCGGCCGGCGAGTCGGCAGCCGCGGCCGCTGACGCGGCCGCTGACGCGGCCGCTGACGTGGCTCGGCCCGCAGGCGGCACCCGCTCCGCGAGCCACGCGTCGAGCACCCCTGCCACATCGGCCTCCACCGGGGCGAGGTGCCCGATGCGGTCGAAGCGGTGCAGGTCGGCGTGCGGCAGGCGCGCAGCGAGATCGAGCGCGAACGAGTCGTCGAACACCGGGTCGGACGCGCCCCACACCAGCAGCGCCGGCGCGGTGATCGTGGGCAGCTGCGCGGCGACGTCGGCCAGCGCTGCCGACGACGGATGGCGATCGTCGAAGGGCACGTCGGCCACGAAGTCGCGCACCGCGGCACGGTCGGCTGCACGGCGATACGGCGCCCGGAACGCGGGCCGCATCTCGGCGGGGATGCGCTGCCACGACAACCACATCGTCCCGTCGACGAACAGCCGGGTGCGGCGGCAGGCGAGGTCGGTCATCGGGCCGGCGGCAGCGAGCCGGATGAGCGACGGTGCACGACGGCCCGCCGGCACGGCGATGCCCGTGTTGCACAGCACGAGCCCGGCGAGGCGGTCCTGGTGCGCGACCGACCAGCCCTGCACGACCGCGCCACCCCAGTCGTGACCGACCATCACGAGTGGACCCTCGAGCCCGAGCGCTCCGATCACGTCGTCGAGATCGCGCACGCGCTGCGCGTAGGTGCGCGGTCCCAGGCGGTCGGAGAACCCCATACCCAGCTGGTCGACCGCGACCACCTGGTAGCGGTCACCGAGCCGGCGGATCACGCGGTGCCACAGGTACGACCAGGTGGGGTTGCCGTGGACGCAGACGATCGTGCCGAGCGGACGCTCGGTGGCGGCCGGTCGGCGTTCGAGGACGTGCCAACGATGCGTGCCGCCGTCGTGAGAGGCGACGTCGAGGGTGCGCGACCACGAGGGATCGACACCCCAGTCCTGCCAGTCGCCCGCCGTCGGCAGCGCTGGTGCGCTCATGGTCTCGTGCCCCGGACGGAGCGCGCCGTCACCGGCCCGTCACCAGCCGATCACCAGACGATTTCGGTGAAGCTCGTGTTGAGCCCCGAACCGATGCCCATGCACAGCACGCGCTCGCCGGCCGTCAGTTCGTCCTGCACACCCGCGAGGGTGATCGGGATCGCGGCCGGGCCGACGTTGCCGAACTTCGGGTACGTGAGCGGCACCTTGTCGGAGTCGGCGGGGATGCCGAGGCGCTCGCAGATGAGCTTGGTGTGGACCGAACTCACCTGGTGGATGATGTAGCGGTCCATGCCACTCGTCCAGTCGAAGTCGACGGTCGAGTCCTTCCACGCCTCCTGCGCCAGGTCGAGGCCGGCCTCGAGGAGTCGCTTGGTGTCGGTCGTCATCTTGTCGAGGTCGCCGATGCACAGCGTGTGGTGCTCGGTGCCGGCGCGGGCGACGCCGCCGACCACGCGGTGCGCGTCGGGGTGCGTCTCGAGGTTGCCGAGCACCATGGCCGCGGCACCCGAGCCGAGGGTGAGCGAGGCGAACTCGTCGAAGACGTCGGTGAACGACGCGGTCTCCTGCTGGAGTCGGGCGATGGTGGCCTGCTGGGTGTAACGGCTGCCCTCGCCGTCGACGATGAGCGCGTACTTGATGAAGCCGGCATCGATCGCGGTGGAGGCCAGGTGGATCGCGTTGACGAACCCGAGGCACGCGTTCGCGAGGTCGAAGTTGGTGCACGACGGCGGCAGTCCGAGCTGGTGATGGACCGCACACGCGACGGATGGCTCGAGGTGGTGCTTGCAGACCGAGGTGGAGATCATCATGCCGATCTCGCTCGGGTCGACACCGGAGGTCTCGATCGCCTTGCGGCCGGCGAGCGCGGCGGCCTGGTCGAAGGTGACGCCCTCGGGCCACCAGCGGCGCTCCTTGATGCCGGCGAGCTCGGCCAGCAGACCGGGCCGCATGCCCCACCGTTCGTAGGTGGCCGACAGCTGCTCGTCGATCCAATCGGAGGTGACGACCTCGGGGGCCTCGACGGCTTCGACGCTGATGACGCCGGCCCGTTGGTGGGTGTAGACGGCGTTCGCGTTGCCCGCGGCGGCCTTGCCGGTTTTTTCGTTCACCGGTGCTCCGATCTCAATAGCCTTCGCTGCATGGTACAGACGAGAGCACTCGTGAGACGGCCGAGCCCGCGTTTGGCCGAGGGCCTCGTCACCCACATCGAGCGCACGCCGGTCGACCTCGACCTCGCCGTTCGTCAGTGGGAGGTCTACGTCGACACCCTCCGTGACGTGGGGTGGGACATCGTCGAGGTGCCGCCCGCGCCCGACTGTCCCGACTCGGTCTTCGTCGAGGACACGGTGCTGATGTACCGCAACGTGGCGGTGATCTGTCGCCCCGGCGCCGATGAACGCGCCGACGAAGTACTCGCGGTCGAGCCGGTCGTGGAGGCCCTCGGGTGCTCCATCAATCGCATCCGCACACCGGGCACGCTCGACGGTGGCGACGTGCTGAAGATCGGCGACACCCTCTACGTGGGTCGCGGTGGCCGGACCAACGGCGAGGGCATCCGCCAGCTCCGGGCGATCCTGGAGCCACTCGGCGCGACCGTGATCACGGTGCCGCTCACCAAGGTGCTGCACCTCAAGTCGGCCGTCACGGCGCTGCCCGACGGCACCGTCATCGGATATCCGCCGGCCATCGACGACCCGGCGATCTTCCCGAGGTTCCTGCCGGTGCCCGAGGAGTCGGGCGCGCACGTGGTGCTGCTCGGCGACGGCCGGTTGCTGATGGCGGCCGACGCGCCGCGATCGGCGCAGCTGTTCCGCGACCTCGGCTACACGCCGGTGGAGGTCGACATCTCCGAGTACGTGAAGCTCGAGGGCTGCGTCACCTGCCTGTCGGTGCGCCTGCGGCCGACGGCGCGCTGAGGCTGCGGTTTCCGACGCCGAGCGCCGTCAGCCGCATCACGGCATCGGTGTCTCGACGATCATCGGCCGTTCGGGGAAACGCCCGACGCCGCCCATCGAGACCAGCATCCCGGTGTGGGTGCGGTCGGTGTGCAGCGCCCGCCACGACACCATCGCCTGCACGTACGGCAGCACCCGCGCCGGATCGGTGACGAGGGTGTGCCACGTGGGGTCGGCCGCCAGGTCGAAGCACCGCCACGCGCCGTTGCCGAACTGCACGTACGCACCGTCGGCGTCGCGGATGCAGGCGAGCTGTTGGCGTTCCAGCCGCTGGTCCCACGGCCACGGGTGCTCGTCGAGCAGGAACTGGTCGCGCCAGTCGAACTCCCAGTGGGCGTGCTCGCGCCACCACGGCGGTTGCTCGCCGCGCAGGAACGGGGTGAGCGGCAGGCCGTCGCACTGCACCGGGACGTCGGCGCCGATGAACTCGCAGACGGTGGGGAAGAGATCGACGTTCTCGGTGAGCGCCTCGACCACCGAACCGTGCGCGTCGGCGTGGCGTGGATCGCGGACGATCCCGAGGATGTGGTAGCTCTCCTCGAACCAGCCGAGCTTGCCGAGCAGACCCTGGTCGCCGAGCTGCTCGCCGTGGTCGGCCGTGACGATCACCATCGTGTCGTCCCACATGTCGAGCTCGCGCAGCGTCTGCCAGAGGCGGGCGAGCTGTGCGTCGACCTCGCTGATCATGCCGTAGTACTGGGCGCGCAGCTCGCGCATCTCGCGCTCGTCGGTGGGGGCGGCCGACCAGCTCGACAGCACGCGGTCGTGGAACGGCAGGCGGTCGTCGGGCGGTGCGATCGGCAGGGCGACGTCGGCCGGGTCGTACATCGTCGAGTACTCGCCGGCCGCGCCGTACGGCGGATGTGGTCGCAGGTAGGAGAGGTGCGCGAACCACGGCGCCCGCTGCGACGGCGCCGCCTGCTCGCGCAGCCAGTCGATCGCGTGATCGGTGAGGAACGCCGACACGCCCAGCTCGGCCGGCCTCGAAGGCTCGGTGCCGAGCGCGTCGTAGCCGCCCCCGAGGCCGGTGTACCCCCGCTCCGCGAGCCAGTCGAGCCAGACCTGGTGGTCGTCGGGGATGTGCAGCACCGGCCGGAAGCCGGGGAGCACGCCCGAGTAGTTCTGCATGCGCGGGTCGTCGGGGCCGGTCGACTCGCGGGGGTCGATGCTCTGGTCGGTGTAGCCGAACAGCACGGGGTCGTACCCGGCGCGGCGGGCGGCCTTGGCGACGTTGTCGAACCGAGCGTCGAGCGGGGTGCCGTTGGCGACCACGCGGTGGTTCATCTGGTACATGCCGGTGTACAGCGATGCGCGACCGGGCGCGCAGGGGGCCGCCTGGCTGTAGTGGCGGGCGAGGCGCACCCCGTCGGCAGCGAGCGCGTCGAGCGCCGGGGTGCGCACCACCGGGTGGCCGGCGATCGACAGGCAGTCGGCCCGGAACTGGTCGAGCGTGATCAGGAGGACGTTCACGCGACGGACGCTAACGCCCGGGTCGTACGGAGCCCGGGAGGGCGATCAGACGGTGCCGACCGCGGCGAGGATCTGCGCCACGTTCGGGTTGACGAGGCCAACGCCGCCGGCCGTGGGGTCGCCGACCGTGACCGTGGGGACGGTCTCGTTGCCACGGGCGATCGAACGGACCACGGCTGCGGCGACCTCGTCGTCCCAGATGTTCACGCGCCGGTGCTCGACCTGGGCGTGCTCCAACTGCCGGAACAGGCTCCCGCAGAACGGGCAGCCGGGTCGCCAGTACACCGTGATCTCCGGGTCGCGCTGGGGAACGTTCTGGGGTTCGTGCGGGGGGTGGTGCCGGGGGTCGCTGGTCGGGGCGGGGTCGGGGGTCACACGGTGCTCAACCTGCGGGGTTTGCCATCTGTTCCCGGACAGTCCAGGTCGTGTTGGGTGGATTCACATCGGGTACCCGTAGTCTGAGCGCAGTGAGACGTGCACTCTGCGTGGCGGTCGCGGCCCTCTGTGTGGCTGCAAGTGTCGGGGTACCCCTGCACGCCCCCACGGCGTCGGCCGATCTGCCCGAGGTGCAGCCCTGCGTCGCGCAGCCCGTCCTCGGCCGAGAGAGCTACGGCTCCGGCGTCCTCTGCCTGCAGTTCGCCCTGATCATGCAGGGCTATTCGGTCCCGTACAACGGGCTGTACAGCCCGGAGACCGAAGACGCCGTGCGCTGGTACCAGGCAACCCACCCGCCGCTCGTCGTCAACGGTGTGGCCGGCGACGAGACGCTGGCGTCGCTCGGCATCGCCGGGAAGGCCGCGATCTTCGTGCCGGCAGGGTCGCTCGGCGCTGCGCCCGTGGAGGCGTCGTCCGAGGCGGCGGTCGGCGGCAGCACCCCCACCACCCGCGCCCGGTGCGTGGCCGACGCCACGCTCACGTCCACCTCCCGCGGCCAGTCCGTCACCTGCCTGCAGCAGCGGCTCATCGAGCTCGGCTGGCCCGGGGTGAAGGTCACCGGCATCTACGACACGGCCACGCAGGACGCGCTTCGCGGCTACCAGCGCAACACGCCGCCGCTCACCGCCGACGGCGTCGCCGGGCCGCGCACGCTCGCGGCGCTCGACATCTGGAGCGGCATGACCGCCGGCAGCGGCCGAAACATCGGCCCCGGGCCATTCCCGGCCGGCATGCAGAACGAGCCCGAGTGGCGGCTCACCGCGCAGGGCATCCCGGTGTACGGCAACCGCACGGCGTGCACGCCCGAGCAGGCGGCGATCATCGCCGCCGAGTTCGCCAACGACGGCGCCGATGCCGTGACCCAGCAGTGGGCCGTCTACATCGCGTCTCGCGAGGGTGGGTGTCGCTACGAGGCCGTGAACGTCAACGTCCGCACCAAGGACGACTCGCACTGCACCTTCCAGCTCAACGCGTTGTCGGGGATGTTCGCCCCGCACGGCTCGCTCGGCCGGCGCGGCTGGAGCACCGACTCGGTGAAGACCTCGCTGCAGGCCTGTGCCGACGCGGCCAGCGACCTGTGGGTCTTCTGCGGCCGCGGTCCGTGGACCAAGCCGTACACCTGCGCCCCGCCGTGGGCCGGCTCGACGGTCGACCAGCCGCCCGCCCTGCTGCCGCCGCCGCCCGACACGGTGCCGGCACCGGTCGTCGACGAGACGACCCCCACCGACACCACGGTGCCGTCGTCGACCTCGCCGCCGGCCGACGCCGCCACCACCACCACCACCACCGCCACCACGACCACCGTCGGCTGACGGGCAGCCCGTCGGCAGGTGTGCCGATCGTCGGGCCCGGATAACATCACGCCCTGCAGCGCACGGCGTCGTCGATGCCCACCACGGTGGTTCGATGCCGCCGCCACTGCAGCACAACACATCTGGAGAGGTGCCAGAGCCAGGTCGAATGGACCGCACTGCTAATGCGGGGACCACCTTTAAAGTGGTCCGTGGGTTCAAATCCCACCCTCTCCGCACATGACGACAGCCCGGTGGGAGCATCCCGCCGGGCTGTCGCCGTTCTCGGGCCGGACCCGCCGCCGGCGCCGCGCGTTGCAATCGTGTGACGACCCGACCAGACTTTCGTCATCTTCGTCATCTTCATCGTGTTGGTGAGGGGACGGACGACGCGAGCGAGCACCACTCCGGTGCCGCGGCATCGCCCCTGGGATCGGCTGCTCGACGCCGGCCCGAGGGCACAGGAGGTGGACATGAACCGGATCGAACGCACGGAGCGGATCGGCAGCGACGAGCGGCCCGGCCGCCGAGCCCGCCGCTCCCTCGGCGCCGTCGCCCTGATCGTCGGCGTATCGCTCGCCTCCCTCGGCGCCGTCGCCCCGGCGACCGTCTCCGCTGCACCGAGCCGGCCTGCGGCACCTGCGTGCGCCACTGGCACCTACACGGTGGTGCGCGGCGACGGGTGGAGCATCATCGCCCGCAGGCTCGGCGTCACCACCAAGGCGCTGCTCGCGGCCAACCGCGCCACCACCGCCACGGTCATCCATCCGGGTCGCTCGATCTGCGTGCCGGCCGGGGCGACCCCAACGACCACGCCGACCAGCTCGCCGTCGTCGGGCACCACGTCCGCTTCCAACGCGCCGTCGGCGTCGTGCGCGAACGGCACCTACACGGTGGTGAAGGGCGACGGTTGGTTGCTGATCGCGAAGAAGGTCGGCGCCACGTCGAAGGCGCTGCTCGCGGCGAACAACGCCACCACGTCCACCGCACTGTTCCCGGGGCGCAGCGTGTGTCTCCCGGCCGGAGCGACCTCGAAGGGGGGCACCGCCGCCGGCACCACGGCCACCGTCGCCGTCCGCGCCTACACGGCGGCCGAGAACGAGGCGATCATCCGGTCGGTCTGGCCCGACGACCTGGAGGAGGAGGCGCTGCGGATCGCCCGGCGCGAGAGCAACCTGAAGAACAACGCGAAGAACTCCTGCTGCTACGGCCTGTTCCAGATCAACTGGAGCGCACACAAGTCGTGGCTGGCCGGCATCGGGGTCACCAGCGCCTCACAGCTGCTCGATCCCAACGTGAACGCAGCAGCGGCGTACACGCTCTACCAGCGCTCGGGCAGCTTCCGACCCTGGGCGCTCTGAGGACCGACCGGGTCAGGCCGTCGCCGGCGCGATTTCGGAGGTGTCGTTGCCCGGCGCCCCCGGTTAGACTTGCCGACCGATGCTGCCGCAGGAATGCGACGGCATCACCAGCAAGACCAGCGCTCGTAGCTCAATGGATAGAGCATCTGACTACGGATCAGAAGGTTAGGGGTTCGAGTCCCTTCGAGCGCGCCAACTGAATACGGCCTCTGAGCAGGTCTGATACGATGAAAGGGCTCCGCTTTACAGCGGGGCCTTCGGTCGTTTTTCGACCCATGTATCAGCGATGTATCAGGAGGAGGTCGCCATGGCGTGGAAGGCGACGGGTCAGCCGACGGTGCGGCAGCAGCGTGAGCGATGGGTGGTGCGTGTCGACGGGATCGACACCGAGACGGGCAAGCACCGGCCGCGGCAGCTGGGCACGTATCCGTCGCGGCGGGCGGCGAATCGTGCGGCGAGCGAGTTCACGGCGGCGGGCGATTTCGGCAATGACCGCCGGACGGTCGGTCGTCTGGTGGACGAGTGGGTGGCGTCCCGTACGGACATCGGGCCGAAGACGAAGGCGCAGTACGAGTGGGCGGCCGGGCACATCCGCGCCCAGCTCGGATCGCTGCGGGTCGATCAGCTCGAACGGACAGACGTCGCCCGCTGGCTCGAGAGCCTGGCGTCGGGTGGCGAGTTCGGTCGGCGCAGCATCGGCATCTTCCGGATGGTGTTGAAGGCTGCGCTCGCCGACGCGGTGGAGTCCGGCGACCTGAAGCGCAGTCCTGCGGCCCGAGTGCCGATGCCGCGCAACGTGGTGAAGCCCGACCGGGTGAAGGAGGTCGACGCGTGGGACGACGCGCAGCTGCAGCGGTTCCTCGACATCGCAGACGCTCACCGATGGGCGGGGCCGCTGCGCATCGCCGTGTTGTACGGGCTGCGCCGCAGTGAGGTGCTCGGGCTGCACTGGTCGGAGGTCGACCTGAAGAAGGGCACGATCAAGATCGAGCGTGCACTGGTGGAGGTGCGCGGTGTGCCGACGTGGACGGACGGCAAGAACACACGAGCTCGCCGCACGATCCCGCTCGACGCTGGCACGCTTCGAGCGCTGCAGGCGCACCGCAGATTCCAGGCCGAAGAACGTTTGGCCGCCGGCCACGACTGGACCGATCAGGATCTCGTCATCGCCACGAAGACCGGGAACCAGGTCGCCCCCGGCAACTTCGACCAGACGCTCGAACGGCTGGTCCGCAACGCCGGTATTCCCCGTCTCACCTCGCACGGGTTGCGCCACACAGCGGCGACCCACATGGTGCGCCACGCTGCCGACATCGGTGAAGTGCGTGCCGCGGCCGAGCTGCTCGGCCACAGCCCGGACGAGTTGATGAAGACCTACGCGCACGTGCTGCCCGAGTCGGCTCGCACCGTGACCGAGAAGATCGGACGGCGCGCAGGCGAGATGACCCGCTGATGTGGGCCTACTCCGACGAGTCGGAACGAGGTGCGACGCTGCTGTTCGGACTGATGGTGGTGCCGGCGCACCGTGTGGTCGAGGCACGGCGTCGGCTGCGCTCGTTGCTCCTGCCCGGTCAGCGGCGGCTGCACACGGCGAAGGAATCGCCCGCGCGCCGGGCGCGACTCCTCGACCTGGTCGCTGAACTCGAGCTCGACACCACGGTGTATCGGCTGACGCGACCCGCAGGCCTCTCGCGTGTCGAGGCGCGCCGGCTGCTGGTGGCTCGGGCAGCGAGCGATGCTTTGGTGAACGGGGTGGTCTCGTGGACGCTCGACGACCAGGAGCCGATCCAAGCGGGGCGGGATCGGCGCGCCATCCAGCATGCGCTCGGCGTTGCGCACGACTCGATGCTGTACGACCATCGCCCGGGCCATGACGAGCCGATGCTCTGGGCGGTCGACGCCATCGTGTGGGCAGTCGGTACTCGCGGCCATCAGCTCGATCGGGTGCGCCGGATCACGGACATTTGCGACGTTCGGCCCTGAACGCGCAACACCCGGCTACCCACCGTCCGGAGGGCTCACCGGGTGTACTTCCCCCCGCTACTGCGGGGAGCACGACCATCATGCACGGTCCACCCGCCGCGCCGCAACCCGCCATCCGTGCCGGTATGACATTAGTCACGTCGTCAGGGAGCCGTGGACACTGCTGGACACCAGTGGACACCAAACGACACTGGCTGGATTCGACCCTCTGAGCTGGGCAGATGGGCGTTGATCGAAGGGTCACAGACGTGTAGTTCTTGACGTGATGACGGCGCTCGACGGCCTCAGAATCGACCTGGCGGGTGCTCCGCTGATGATCAAGATCGATCACGCCGCGCACCTCCTCGGAATCGGACGAACGCTCGCATACCGGCTCGCCGGCAGGTTCCAGAAGGGCGACCCGACAGGCCTGCCGGTGGTCTGGATCGGCGGATGTCTCCGCGTTCCGCGTTGGGCGCTCGTCGAATACGTCCTCCACGGGCGGGTCGACGCCGATCTGCGCACGCACGTCCGCGAGCTCGTCGACGAGATGATCGGCGAGGCATCGAGCGGGGGCGAGCCCGACACGTCGACCGCCGACGAGCAAGCACCACGAGCACTTCAACTCGGCTTCGAGTTCTGATCCAGGCCGAATCGGACGCCTGGCGTTCGGGTGGGGCGGGGGAGCAGGCCGGAAGGCCGATCACCGAAATCCGACCATTCGCGTCCGGATGTGGGCATGGAGATTTCACCGTCGAGGCCGTGGCGCGTCCAGTTGAGAGACGTGAGTTGCGTGTCCTCGAGAAGCGCTTCGCGCGAGCCGGCCGCCGGCTGTGTGGAGATCGCGTCAACATTCAGGTCCGAGCGCGTCCAGTTCTTCAGTATGGGACTGCAGCTGCGAGGTCGGTCGTGATGAGCGTGTCGACGGCGGTGCCGGACTTCTTCACCCTCCCCGAGGCCGGCCGCATCTTGCGGATCGGCCGGAACTCGGCCTACCGGCTCGCAGCGGAGTACGAGAGGAGCGGCGGCACCTCCGGTCTGCCGTTCATCCGGCTCGGCAAGTTGAAGCGGGTTCCGCGGCTGGTGCTCGAGAAGCTGCACGGCGGCCCGATCACGTGGCCGCTCCCCGACGAACCACAGCCGGCGACGAACGCGCCGTGCACGGCGTGCGCGACGTGGTCGCGATCGACGGACACGACGCCGAACTCGACGAGCCACACGGAGCCGTCAGCACTCTTGACCGCTGACTCCCAGCCTCGCCGCCAGAACTGATCGGCCCTCACTCGTGACCTCCCACCCTCGTCTTCCTGGAATCTCGGGCTGTTGGTTTGACAGACAGGTGCCCGTTTGGGGCGGTGAGGTGTCGTGATGCGTGTGACCACGTTGTATGCGTCGTCGGCGGCGTCGTCGGCTGCGTATTACACGAAGTATCTGACGGCGGCGCCGGGTGAGGTTCCCGGGGTGTGGATGGGCGCCCAGGCCGACGGCCTCGGGTTGGTCGGGAACGTCGACGGCGAGCAGTTGCAGGCGCTCCTCGCCGGGCTGGATCCCGTATCGGGTCGGAGTCTCGGGCGGGCGTTGACGGATCGGACGACGAGCGATGGTCGGGTCGTGAAGGCGGTGGCGGGGTTCGACGCAACGCTGTCGGCTCCGAAGTCGTTGTCGGTGCTGTGGGCGCTCACGGGTGATGACCGGCTGTTGGAGTGTCATGACGTCGCGGTGCGTGCGGTCGTTGAGTCGTTGGAGCGGTGGGCGGCAACGACGCGTGTCCGCTCGAACGGTGGCCGGTTGCATTTGGACACGGTCGGGTTGTCGGTGGCGGGGTTCCGGCAGTCGACGTCGCGGTTGGATGACCCGCAGATCCACACGCATCTCGTGGTGTCGGCGAAGGTCCAGACGGCGGATGGGCGGTGGATGGCGTTGGATGCGCGGGTGTTGAAGCAGCACCAGCGCACCTTCGGTGGCCTGTATCAGTCGGTGCTCCGCTCCGAGCTGACGGCGAGGTTCGGTGTCGGGTGGGAGCCGATCGTGAACGGCCAGGCCGAGATCACCGGTCTCGACCCGGAGCTGCTCGCCGTGTTCTCCAAGCGCGCCGCCCAGGTCGACGTCGAAACGGATGCCCGGATCGAGGAGTTCGAAGCACGCGAGGGCCGTCATCCGTCGCGGTTCGAACGTGCTGCGATCGAGCGTGAAGCGGCGGCGGACACGCGTGTGAAGAAGACCGGCAATGCCGCCACAGAGCTCCGCAGTGCCTGGCGGCAGGAGGCCGCTGATCTCGGCCACACGCCGCGGTCGGTGATCGACGCCGTGAACGCTGCCGGTCGCGCACGGCGAGAGCCGGCGAAGACCATGGTCGTCGAGATCGTGACGGCGTTGTCGGAGCGCAAGAGTGTCTGGCACGACCTCGACGTCCTCCGGGAGATCACCGACCGGTTCCAGACGCGAAAGGGGATCGACGGACAACGGTGGGCAGGTGTGCTCGACCGGGCGCTGACGCAGGTGATCGAGTCGTGTGTCGGGCTCGACCCCGAACAGCGCGATGACGAAGCCGGTCGTGGGTCGGATGGGCGGTCGGTGTGGATCGAACCCGTGGCACCGCGCTGGTCGTCGCCGCAGGTGATCGATCAGGAACTCGACCTGCTCGCCTGGACGCTCGCCGCCCAAGGTCTCGAGTCGTCACCGTCACGGTCGGTCGAACGCGGACGGCTCGACGTGCTTCAGGCGGCTGCTGCGGCTGAGGTGGCGGGTGGGGATCGGTTGGTGGTGATCATCGGCCCGGCCGGCGCGGGAAAGACGAGCATGCTCACCGCCGCGATCGATGACCTCCACGCACAGGGTCGGCCGGTGTTCGGGATCGCGCCCACGGCGAAAGCGGCCCGTGTCCTGGAAACCGAGACAGGGATACGCGCGGACACGCTCGCCAAGCTCCTGCACGAACACGCCCGCGAAGCAGGCCCGCGGCCGGAGTGGCGGCTAAAGCGCGGGACAACCGTGATCGTCGACGAGGCCGGGATGGTCTCGACCCCGGACCTGTGGCGGCTCACCGACCTCGCCCAACGCTTGGATCTGCGGGTCGTGTTGGTCGGCGACCCACACCAGCTCCAGGCCGTCGCACGCGGCGGCATGTTCCCCGAACTCGCGGCGACCGCGGCGCGGACGGTCGAGCTCGAACACGTCCACCGGTTCACCCAGGATTGGGAGGCCGCAGCATCACTCCGCCTCCGCCGCGGCGACCCCGCTGCCCTGTCGGAGTACCGGTGGCGCGGACGCATCGAGGCGGGCAGCCTCGACCAGCACCTGAACGCGATCGGCGACCGGTGGGTCGAGGCGCAGGCGAAGGGGCGGTCGTTGGCGATCACGACCACCACCAACGAACACGCCACCCTCATCAACCACCACATCCAGAACACCCGGCTCACCACCGGCGCCCTCACCGGCCGGCCCGCCGTCGCCGCCGACGGCGACGTCTACATCGGGGATGTGGTGATGACCCGCCGGAACGACCGCACCCTCACCACCAGCGCAGGCGACCCCGTCCGCAACCGCGACCGATGGACCATCACCGCCACCCACGACGACGGATCGATCACCGCCCGCTCGGCGACGAGCGACGCGACCGTCACGTTGCCGGCGACCTATGTGTCCGAGTTCGTACAACTCGCCTACGCCACGACCGAGCACGGCAACCAAGGCATCACCACCGACCAATCGATCACTCTCGTCACCGCCACCACCACCGGTCGAGGCCTCTACGTCGGCGCGACCCGCGGCCGTGACGTCAACCAGTTCCTGGTGGTCACCGAACAGCACTCCGAGCGAGAGGCCATGGACCTCCTCGGGCGGGTGCTCTTGACCGATCGGGCCGACACGCCTGCCGTCACTCACCGCCGGCACCTCGCCGAACGCCAACCCGCACCGGCACCCGGGCCGCGCCGTCGAGCGTTCGAGCCCGCCTGGCTCAACGAATGGCAGAACGATGTGAGGGAGCGAGTCCCGATGATCGACCGACTCCTCGCCTCGATGACCGAGGAACGCCCCGCCCTCGAGCAGTCCGTCGCCACAGCCCGAGACAGCTACGACAAGGCCCGTGCACTCCCCTCACCCGACCAGCACGAACTGTCCCAGGCACGACGCAAGGCGAACCTCGACGAGGCCGCCGCCCGGACCGCCCGCTACCGGGCCGGCAACGCCACCTGGCGAACACGACGCCCGCTCGAGCGAGCCGCGACCACAGCGACCGAACGAGCAGCCGTGAGCGCCAGTCGCCTCGATGAACTCGAAGCCATCTACCAACCCGTCACCGAACAACGAGAAGCAGCGCGTCGCGAGTTGGCCGTCGCTACCCAACGGCTCGACAAGCACGACCGCCGAGCCGTCGATCTCCGCGACTACCGCGCAGACGACATCGCCCTCGTCGAGGCGATCAGCACCTGGCGCACCTGGGCCGCCGGCCACACAGTCACCGGCCCCGACCTCGACCACGCAGTCGAAGAACTCGCCCGATACGTCGACACCGTCCCCGAAGCCCATGCACTCCTCAATGCGATCGCCCCAGAACACCCAGCGCTCCACCCGCCCGCACAGCACATGGACCGAGCCGACGTGGACTACGGCATCGATCTCTGATCTGAGTCCTGCGGGCTCTGGTGGACCGACTGGCATCAAGGTACGTTGACGAGGCCACTTCCGACCCGGTGGCGCTGTGTATCTCGATCTAAGACATCATCAACCACGCCGACGGGCACGCCGAGCGCTTCGAGGACTTTAAGCCCGATGACGCTCTCAAGATGCCGGTCGAGGTACGCGATGTTCCAGCGTGCGTCATCGCTCGTGCTCGCATCGCGCACGCCCGGCAAGCATGTGGTGGAAGAAATCTGGATCCTGTTCGGCGTTCTTTGCCAGCAGCACAGCTCGCTATAGCGCAGCTATCGAATCCACCTGAGTACATGCGACTCCGTTCTCTCGCGAATATTGACGGCTCAACTGACTTTTGGCAGGACCGCTTGCCGTCCACGTTGTGATGTGAGACGATTTCTCAGCGGGCGCCAACAGAAGGAGGAACTACGATGAGATTTCGTCGATTCGTTGTTGCCGCTCTGGTCGCGGCCGGAAGCACGGTTGCAATGGGAAGCGGTGTTGCAGACGCAGGCCTCACAGGCTGCGGTGGCTACACGAGTGGAACCACATGGAACACCTCGTGCAACACAGCGAACGTGGGCAACCCGTACCCAGAAAATCAGCAGCGAGCGAAGGTCACGTGTTCGGGATCTGGTGGAGGCACGACTCTCTACGGTCCGTGGCGAGGGGTGAACGTTCTCTCGACCGTGTCGTGCGGCCTCACCATGAGCAATAAGACCTGGCAGCTCCAGTAATGCGGGATCGCCGCTGGGCTCAGTGCCGGTCGTGGTCGGTACTGGCGGTCGTGGGATTGCTGATACTCGGCGGCGCTGGTTGTGGGGAGGGTGGCTCCGACACTTCAGCGGCGCCACCCTCCTCGAACGCGCTAAACCTGGACGACATCCCGCCTGAACAGCGGGCTGCGTTCGAGGATGGGGTTGTGAGTACGGTCGAATACACCGAGGCCTTCCAGCAGTTCGAAGCGTGCGCCAACGCTGATGAGAGCAACGTGGTCGATGTAGTGAGCGATCCGGCGACGGGTCTGATTCGCTTCGGTGTCAAGGGAGAACTCACGGTCTCGGGCCCGGACAATGGATCTGTTGTCGACCGCTGCTATCGAAGATTCTTCTCGGAGATAGAGCTCGAGTGGCAGACGACGGACGCCGCAGTCCTTGCAGCTGGAAACCAGGAGAGCCTCGACACCTTCCGGCGTGATCTTGAGCCGTGCCTGGAGGCCAATGGATATGACGTACCTGACGACATCGAGTCCGGAACGCAACTGTTCGGCGACCTAACGCAAGTTGCAATCACCTTGATCAACGAAGGAACATGCGTCCTGGATTAGGTCGTTCGGACGCCCGGCAAGCGCTTTGTATTCCGCGACTTGGCTGCCGAAATGAATGGTTCATTCGTCCAGAATAGCTGGTGGTGCGAACCCGCGAACCTTCGTCGAAGTCTTGAGAAGCTCGAGGGGTAGAAATACACCCATCGCGACACACAGTGACCAAGGCGAGATCTGTGAGCCGAAAGACGCCGCGGCGAATGGGCTTCCGACAGCTCACATGACAGGAATTGTTCTTGATTTGATGACAGGGATGAGACTACGATCCTTGTGGGCGGACGATCTCAATTGTTTCCTTAAGGAGGAATCATGAAGAAATCGTTCGGAAAGGTAATGCTGTGCGTTCTCATCGCGACTGGTGGTTCGGTCGTCGGAATTGCGAGCGGAGGCACAGCCTCGGCCTACCTGACCAACTGCACCGGCGCAGTCAACAATGGCACCTACACCACAGGTCGGTGCACGACGGCGGTGGGCGGGGGGCTCCAGCGAGTCCGGCAGACCTGCAGTAACGGCAGCCAGGGTTCGATCCAGTACGGGAGTTGGACTGCGGTCGGTGGCACGTCCCGGGCACCAACCTCGGGCGGATGCGCGTTGACGGTCTCGGCGCGCGTGCAAGAGTTCACGGATTGAGATGAGTCCGGGTTTCACGCGTGCCTTAGGCCGGTTCGGCGGTCGCATGCTTGTTGCGGTCGCTGTCGTGGTCTGCGGTGCGTGTGGCTCGAGCGAGTCCGGTTCCGTTCGCCCGAGCGACGGATACTCGTTGCCGGCTGCTGCTGATGTGCCTGCCGAGCAGCAGGAGTTCTTCGAGGACCAGGTGATCACGCTCGCCGAGTATCAGAGCGGCTTTGCGAAATTCGAGGGTTGTGTTCGCGGGGCGGGCGGTCGGCTGGACGAGACGGGTCGTGATGAGGTGACGGGCGTGGTCAGCTATCAGACGTCGAGCGATGCGCCGTTGTTGCCGCCTGGTCAGTCCGGCGGGTCGGTGGAGAACGACTGTTATCAGCGTTTCTTCGTTCAGACCGAGATCGCATTCCAGCTCACCGATCCGGTGGTGTTGGGTGGCTATCCGATCGCGCAGATGAAGATCTTCGACGAGACAGCTCGGGTGTGTCTCGACCACATCGGCGTGCCGGTGCCGTCGGATCTCGAGTTCATGGACGAGAACTGGAATCCGTTGAACGACGAGGCGTACGAGGCGATGGGCGACGGGCGTTGTCCGCCGTCGTTGTTTGGTGGCGGATGATGTTCGGTGTGAGCACACAGGCTGAACGAGGTGGCGCCGGGGCGGAATCGTCGGGGTCGGCTCGATGATTCCCCGAACTCTTCGCCGCGGGGTTGCTGGCCTTGTGGGTGTGGCGGTCGTGGCCGGCGCTGTCGCCTTGTCGGTTGTTGCTGTGCCGTTGGCGAGTTACGACCAGATCACCTCGGACGTCGATGCGGTTGCTGCGGCGACGGTGTCTGTGGTGTCGCGCCCGACGGATCTGCCTGTGAACGCTTCGGCGGATCTGGTGTGGTCGTCGCCGCGGGTGGTGCGCTCGTCGTCGGCGGGTGTGGTGTCGGCGGTGTTCGCCGCGCCGGGAGTGGAGATCGGTTGCGGCGTTGCAGTGTTCGAGGTCGACTCGTTCCCGGTCGTGTCGTACTGCGGGCCGCGTCCGTTGACCGGCGCGGTGTCGGCGACGTCGAAGGGTCGGGACACCGACGACTTCGTTGCGTGGTTGCGTTCGGTCGGGTTCTTCGAGGGGGTGGCTGCTCCATCTGCGGCGCAGCGTCGTGACGCGATCAGGTTCTGGCAGGCATCACTCGGGATGGCAGTGGACGCGACGGTGGAGCCTGGCGAGCTGGTGTGGCTGACCGAACCGTTCACGCCGACTGCGGTGGCGGTCGAGCCGGGCGTACCGATCGCTCCTGGTGACACGGTGATGTCGGTGGCGGAGCGACTGACATCAGCGACGGTGAACATCACCGCGCCGGTCGCCGATGAGAGCAGTGCGGGTGGAGCTGACGAGGCGCCGATGGTCTTCGGTGTCGACACGAACCCCGAGCGTGTGAGCGTCGACACCGACGGGGCGATCGGGGATGTTGCTTCGCTGGAGTCGATGCTGCGTGAGACCGGTCTGTTGGCCGATGGTCTGCCGGCTTCGGCGGCCGGGTCGGTGCGCCTCGCCGAACCGGTGCAGCTCGCGACAGTGCCCGCTTCGTCGATCATCACCGGAGGCAGCGGGACGTGCGTGATCGCCGTCGACGGCGACGCCCGCTCAGTGGTGCCGGTGACGGTTCTTTCGTCATCGGTCGGCACGGTCTTCGTCGACGGTGAACTGTCCGATGGCACGCTCGTGTCGGTCGATCCAGACCGCGCCACGCCGTGCTGACCGCGAGCGGTGTCGGCTATCGGCTCCCCACCGGACGGGTGCTGTTCGAAGACGTCACCCTGCAACTTGTCCCGGGCGAGGCCGTCGCAGTCGAAGGACCATCGGGCACCGGCAAATCCACGCTGCTCGCCGTGATCGGCGGGGTCCTGCCGGCCACACACGGACAGATCGGCATCGACACGGATCGGCCGGCACCGTTCGCGTGGGTGCTGCAAACCCTGAACTCACTCGGCGCACGCACCGTCCTTGCGAACGCTGCGCTGCTCGCCCGTCTCGACGGGATGCCTTCGAAACAGGCAAGCGAACGCGCCCGCGTCAACCTCGACCTGGTCGGCATCGGCGATCTCGCCGAGGCGAAGGCCCGGCAACTCTCAGGTGGCGAACTGCAGCGCCTCGCGGTCGCTCGAGCGCTCACTTCGACCCGACCGATCCTGCTCGTCGACGAACCCACCAACCAGCTCGACCGCCACAACGCACGACGTGTCATGCAAGCACTCGTGGACAGCGCCGCCATCCAGCATCGCTGCGTGCTGATCGTCACCCACGACCACGACGCGCTCCCCGACACCGCCACGGTGCTCCGGCTCGCAGAAGACGGTCTCCATGCGTCGTGAGCGCCACACCAGTCTCCGCCGTCTGGCCGCGGAGGCCGCCGCCAACACTCTCGCCCGCCCGGCACTCAGCCTCGGCCTGACGCTCGCGATCGCTGCGATGATCACCGGCGCCACGCTCGCTGAGATCAACAGCACCACCGACGTCCGCAACTACGAACGCGAACTGATCGACACCGGCTGGGCCACGCTGCTCGTCGAACAGGACAACCCTGCCGGGAACACCCTGTCCACCGAAACATGCGGCACCCTTGCCGCGATCGATGGCGTCGCAGCATCCGTCGCGATGCGCGAGCCCGAGCCGTTCACGCTCTGGAGCGGCGGCGGGCCCTACGTACCTGTCCGAGCCGTCAGCGCGGACATCATCGACTTCCTCCGAGCCGCCGACTCGTCGACGGTCGGAGGGCCGGACATCGCTCAAGCGCTCGTCGACATCGACGCGCTCGTCGCCTCACCTTCCAACACATCGTTCCCGCTCCGACTGGTCGACCAGGGCGGCACCAGCTACGACACCACAGCTCGAACCGTCGCCCTCACTGCTCTGGGCGCAGGATCCTCGGGCAACATCGTCACCATCGATCCCACACCCGGGCCCGTTGCCGCCTGCGCCCTCTACGTCGCCACATCACGCCGAGACCACGTCAACCGATCCATCGACACCGCGCTGCCGGTCCTCGACGGCTTCAGCCAGCGCTGGGCACTCCCGTCAGCCGAGCAGTTCGACACTCCCCAGTACCGCTTCGAACACCGTCCCTCGCAGTACTACTGGGCGATCACCACTCTCGCCTTCATCGCGATTGCGCTCTTGCACCTCCGCCTCCGCCGCAGCGACCATGCCCTCTACGCCATCGCTGGACTAGACCGCCAACGGGTCTGGACCCTCGCCGCGCTCGAACTCGCGGCGATCCTCGCAACCGCGTTCGCACTCGCCGCCCTCACGACCGGCCTCGCTGTGCGCCGCCACGACCTCCCCGCAGGAATCAGCGACGTCGGGTGGACCTCGCTCGCCAGGACACTCATCGCCACCGCACTCGTGACCCTCACCCTCACCCGCGCCGCAGCGTCGCGCACCACTACCAGCACTCTCGACGCCATCAAGGACCGCTGAGTTTCCGATACGCACCGTGTTGTCGACCTGCGTACAAAGCACAGATGGTCGGAAGGTTGATTTCGACCGCCGAACGGCGATGTATCAGTGATGTATCAAAACGGCTGATACCAACCCGTACCAACGAGTCCCACCCTGTCCGGCTATCAATCGATTTGCCCTGCTCAACGGCATGATCTGATACATGGCGACACGAGACGGATGGGGCCGATTTCCACTACGGATCAGAAGGTTAGGGGTTCGAGTCCCTTCGAGCGCGCTGAACGCCACCGGCTCAATTCGGTGTCGTGACAGAGGAAGGCTCCGCCAACGGGCGGGGCCTTTTGTCGTTTTCCGACTCGATGCCTGCCCTACCGAGTGGTCAGGCGACGTCGGCGGCGACGAAGCCTGAGCGGTCGCGCAGCACCTGCATCGCGTCCGCGATCGACGGCACGATCGGGGTGACGCGGTCGACGTCGCTCAGGACGAGTTGGAGCGTGACCTCCGGCCGATCGCTCACGACGACCGCCTCGGAGTATCGGGTGCGCTCCTCGAGCCGGTCGCTCAGGTCGTGGGCGCAGCGCAGGCCGAACCGTGTGAGCGCGGTGATGTCGACCACCACGTGATCGTCGACCGGGAGTGCGGCGAGCGCGCCCGCCACGGTGTCGGCTTGCTCGACCGTGACCAACGAACCCGACAGTGCGACGACGGTGCAGCCCTCGGTGCGGGACATCTCGAGGTGCAGTTCGTTCGCGCTCATGGCCGCGATCCTGCCGGGACCGTGTCGCGGCGGTGTTTCGGCACCGCGAACAGACTGCGCCCCGGTCGGCGCGCGATCGCGGTCACGTCCGCACTGCCCGACGGCTCGCGACCAGGCCGAGGAGCTCGGCGACCGCAGCGACGTCGTCGATGCGATGACCGGCCGAGGTGGGACCGACACCGACCTTCACGCCCACGTCGTCGGCGCCGAGCGCCGTGAACGCGTCCTCGTCGGTGAGGTCGTCGCCGACGAAGAAGACGGCGTCGGCGCCCACCGCCGCACGGATCTGTTGGAGCGCGATCCCCTTGTGGGTGTCGACGACGGTGAGCTCCACCACGTCCTTGCCGTGTTTCACGCTCACGCCCGGCAGCGATCCGGGGCCGAGCAGCACCGACGCGACGAGGTCGGGTACGAGCAACGGGTCGACCTGGCGGGTGTGGAACGCCACGCTGGCCGGCTTGCGCTCGACGCGAGCACCGGGCACCCGATCTGCGAGTTCTGCGATCGTCGCCGTGATCGCATCGAGCAGTCCGTCGGCGCCGGGGTGCATGCCGTCGATCACGCCCGGCTCGAACTCGCTGCCGTGCGAGCCGACGAGGCGGGCCTCGCCCGCCAGGCCGCTCAGGATCGTGAGATCGTGCAGCGATCGTCCGGACACGAGTGCGACATGGGTCTGAGGCAGGTGGGCGAGGAGTCGGAGCGCGAGCACCGCCGCTTCGTTCGGACGAGCGCGCCCAGGATCGTCGACCAGTTCGGACAGCGTGCCGTCGTAGTCGCTCGCCACCAGCACCACGGGGTGGGCGACGAACCGTTCGACCTCGGCGCGCAACGCCTCGTCGACACCGCCCGTGCTGCTCGCCGTGCCGGTCACGACGAGATCACCGGTGCCGCCGACGCCGCCGTCGACGGCGGGACCGCCTCGAGGTCGGCCAGGAACTGTCCGGCCCACCACGCGGCGTCGTCACGGTGCACACCCCGGCCGAGGGCCGCCATCCGCCGCCGGTGCTGTCGGCGGTCACCGTTCACCGCCTCGTCGATGGCCGACTCGAGCGCACGGACGTCGAACGGGTTCACCAGCACGGCCTGGCGCATCTGGTGCGCTGCGCCCGCGAACTCCGACAGGATCAGTACGCCGTCGAGGTCGACCCGCGCTGCCACGTACTCCTTGGCCACGAGGTTCATGCCGTCGCGGAACGGCGTCACGAGCATGACGTCCGCGGCGAGGTAGAGGGCGACCAGCTCGTGCAGGTCCTGGCCCTGGTGCAGGTACTTCACGGCCGTACCGCCGAGTGCGCCGAAGTCGCCGTTGATGGCGCCCGCCATCTGCTCCACGAGTGTGCGCGTCTCGGCGTAGCCGGGCGCCTCGTCGCGGCTCGGCTGCGCGATCTGCACGAACACCGTGCTCGCCGGATCGATGCGACCCGACTCGAGCAGGGCGCGGAACGCGCGAAGCCGCACCTCGATGCCTTTGGTGTAGTCGAGCCGGTCGACGCCGAGCAGCACGGTGTGTGGATCGCCGAGTTCGCGACGGATCTCGACCGCGCGAGCGCGGGTGGCCGGTTCGGTCGCGATCGTACGGATCCGTTGAGCGTCGATGCCGACCGGATAGGTGCCCACGCGGATCCGACGACCCTCGTGCACGAGCTGGCGCCCGTCGAGGCGGGCGCCGAGCACGCGGCGGGCGACGAGCCGGAAGTTGTCGGCGCCCACGGCGGTCTGGAACCCGACCACGTCCGCGCCGAGCAACCCTGCGATCAGCTCCGCCCGCCACGGCAGGCGCAGGAACAGCTCCTGCGCGGGGAACGGGATGTGGAGGAAGAACCCGATCTGCAGGTCGGGGCGCAGCTCGCGCAGCAGCTTCGGCACGAGCTGCAGCTGATAGTCGTGGACCCACACGGTGGCACCGGGCGAGGCGATTGCGGCGGTCTGCTGGGCGAACCGACGGTTGACGGCCTCGTACGCCTCCCACCACGACTGGTGGAACTGCGGGACGAAGATCGCGTCGTGGAAGAGCGGCCACAGCGTGCCGTTGGAGAACCCCTCGTAGAACCCCTGCTGCTCCGCCGCGGTGATGGCCACCGGGTGGAGGTCGATGCCCTCGTGCTCGAAGGCGGAGAGCGCCGGCGCCGACGGCTCGTCCGGCGAGCCCGTCCATCCCACCCAGCTCGTTCGGCTGGTGCGGACCACCGGCTCGAGGGCGGACACCAACCCGCCCGGGCTGCGTTCCCAGCGGTCGGCCGGCACCGTCGGCGCGTCTGCCGGGGAATCCGTCGACGGGTCGTCATGTGCCGTCGCCGCATCGCTGTCGGGCACACGGCGGACCGGCAGCCGGTTGGCGACGACCACCAGGTGGCGGCGGCGCGGTGTCGGCATCGCGATCGGCGGCGCGGCCGGCTGCCGTTCGGGCTGCGGTTCGGGTCCCTCGACCAGCGGGAACGACAGCTCGGAATCCGCGGGCAGGGTCGCTCGGAGAGCCGGCTCGGCGCGCGGCGGTGCAGCGGAGGGAGAACTCATGACCAGTTGTTCCCTCGCGTGGCCGACTCCAACCACCGCGGTCGGACGGTCGGTCGCCTCAGCCGGCGCGGAGCTTCTCGATCGCCTTGTCGATGCGTCGCGCCCGCGTGTCGGCTGCCTTGGCCTCCTCGATCGCACGCACGTGCTCCTTGCGGTGCGACGGCGCGAGCGAGTCGAAGCGCCCTCGCAGCCCGTTCGTGTCGAGCGCCGCGGCGAGGTCGGCGGGTACGGCGATCTTCTTCGGCACGGCGTCGAGCGCGATCGTCACGTCGACCTGGTCGCCGCCAGCGGTCCCGGTGAGCGCACGACGCTCGGCGCTGAGCGGGATCATCACCCGGCCGCCCATCGAGCCGAGGGTCGTGGCGAACGAGGCACCGTTGATGGTGACCGTCACCGCCGGGCGCTTGCCGGCGCCGAGCTCGACCACCACGGTGTCGGGCACCTCGATGCCGGTGGCGGTCGCACCGCTGCGCTCGATGGTCGCGGCGAAGGTGATGGGCGTCGTCATGCGGCGATCATCGCGCGGGCCATAGCCTGGGCCGATGCCCGACCGGACCGACGCGTCACCCGACCGTCGGCCGACGGCAGCGGTCGTTGGTGGCGGTCCGGCAGGGCTGATCGCCGCCGAGGTGCTCGCCGACGCCGGCTGGTCGGTCACGGTCCATGACCACATGGCGTCGGTCGGCCGCAAGCTGCTGCTGGCCGGGCGTGGCGGCCTGAACATCACCCACAGCGAGCCGCTCGACCACCTGCTCGACCGCTACGGCCCCGCTCGTCCCCGCCTCGAGGCGGCCGTGCGCGCGTGGGATGCCGCTGCCCTGCGCGCCTGGTGCGCCGGTCTCGGCGAGCCGACCTTCGTCGGGTCGAGCGGTCGTGTCTTCCCGTCGTCGTTCCGGGCCACACCGCTGCTGCGCGCCTGGCTGGCGCGGCTGGCGGCGTCGGGCGTGACGGTCGCGACGCGCCACCGGTTCGTCGGCTTCGGCCCGGTCGAGCGCAGCATCGTGCTCGACACGCCCGATGGTCGGATCACGTCGGAGGTCGACGCCGTCGTCTTGGCCCTGGGCGGTGCGAGCTGGCCCCGGGTCGGCTCCGACGGTGGATGGGTCGACGCGCTCGTCGGCGCCGGCGTCGCGGTCGCCCCGATGCGCCCGGCCAATTGCGGGCTGCTCGTGCCGTGGCGAGACGAGTTCGTCGGCCGCCACGAGGGCGCGCCGGTGAAGGACGTCGAGCTGTCGGTCGACGGTGTCGCGGTGCGCGGCGACGTGGTGGTCACCGCGGCCGGGATCGAGGGCGGCCCCGTGTACGCGCTCGCCGCATCAGTGCGCGACCACATCGAATCCGAGGGGTCCTGCACGCCGACGTTCGACCTGCGCCCCGGCCGCCCCGTCGCACAGTTGGCCGAGCGCATCGCGAGCGCGCGACCCGGCGACTCGACGAGCACCGTCCTGCGCCGCGCCCTCGGGTTGTCGCCGGTGGCCTCGGCGCTCGTGCGCGAACTGGGCGGACGGCACCTGCCCACCGACCCGTCGGCGCTCGCCGCGCTGGTGAAGGCGCTGCCGTGCACCGTGGTGGCGACGATGCCGATCGCCCGGGCGATCTCATCGGCCGGTGGCATCCGACTCGACGAGGTCGACGAGAGCTTCATGCTCCGCCGGCTGCCGGGGGTGTTCGTCGCCGGGGAGATGATCGACTGGGAGGCGCCGACGGGCGGCTACCTGCTGCAGGCGTCGTTCAGCACGGGCGTGGCTGCGGCCCGCGGGGCGATCGCCTGGCAGCGCGCGACGGTCGGGGCAGAGACGGACGAGAGGGCGGGTCGCGATGGGTGACGGGCAGGACGGGCAGGACCGGCAGGGCGGCTACGTCGAGGTCGACGCGGGCGACACGCTGTGGCGCTTCGAGCGCGCCTTCCTCACCTCGAACTGGACGTGCATCTGGGGGCGTGGGTGCCACGGCATCGGCACCGAACGCGCCGCGCACCTCGGGCACGGCTGCTGCTCGCTCGGCGCCGAACTCGACGGGCTCGACGAGGCGCGCAACGTGGCGGCGCTCGCGGCCACGCTCCCCGCAGCGCGGTTCCAGTTCCACGCCGAGGCGGCCACGCCCGCCGGTGTCTTCAGCGACGACACGTTCACCAACACACGCGTGGTCGACGGCGCGTGCATCTTCCTCAACCGGCCCGACTTCGCCGGCGGCGCCGGGTGCGCGCTGCACCTCGGCGCCCTCGACACCGACGAGTCGCCGCTCGACTGGAAGCCGTCGGTGTGCTGGCAGCTCCCCGTGAAGGTCGACTGGGTGATGCGCGACGACGACGTGGAGGTGGCCACCGTGCACGGGTGGACCCGCGCCGACTGGGGCGACGACGGCGAGGCGATGGCGTGGGTCTGCACCGAGGAGCCCGAGGCGTACGTGGGCGACCGACCGGTGATCGAGTCGCTCGCCGAGGAGCTCACGGCCATCGCCGGCGACGAGGTGGTCGTCGAACTCCGCCGCAGGCTGTCCTGACCGCACGAGCGGATGCGCCTCGCGGCGCGATGGGGTGTGCGAACCAGCGATGATTCCGAGGGGCGACGCTCGTCCACCGGGGGCACACCAGACGCAGGTGCCGTCCGGACTGCCCCGGCGTCCCACGAGAGGAACGACCCCATGACCGACACCGTCAGCGACGTCCAGCTCACCCGACCTGAGCAGCGCCTCGACTTCGAGCCGGCCGGCGACCGGATGCCCGACGACCTCGACGGCCCGATCCTGCTCGTCGGCACCCGCAAGGGTGCGTTCGTCCTCGCGGCCGACGCGGCGCGCGACCGGTGGGCGATCACGCCGCCGATGTTCCTCGGACACATCGTGCAGCACCTCGTGCTCGACCCTCGCGACCGCACGACGATGGTGATGGCGTGCAAGACCGGGCACCTCGGGCCCACGGTGTTCCGCTCCACCGACCTCGGCGTCACCTGGACCGAGGCGAGTCGGCCGCCCGCGTTCACACCGGGCGACGCCCACGGGCGCGCCGTGCGCACGGTGTTCTGGCTCACCCCGGCACACGCCGATCAGCCGGGTGTCTGGTACGCCGGCACGTCACCGCAGGGGCTGTTCCGCTCCGACGACGGCGGCGACACCTGGTCGGCCGTGAGCGGGTGGAACGACCATCCGATGTGGGGTGAGTGGGCCGAGTGGCCCGACACCGAAGGCACGCCCGACGGCTCGCTCCTGCATTCGGTGATGATCGACCCTCGCGACCCGGCGCACCTCTACGTCGGGCTCTCGGGCGGTGGCGTGTTCGAATCGACCGACGGGGGTGCCGACTGGCGGCCGATGAACGCCGGCTGCACGGTCGACTTCCTCCCCGATCCGAACCCCGAGTGGGGGCAGGACCCGCACTGCGTGCGCATGCACCCTGCACATCCCGATCGGCTGTATCAGCAGAGCCACTGCGGGATCTACCGCATCGACCGGCCGTCCGAGCGGTGGGAGCGCATCGGCGCCAACATGCCGGCCGAGGTGGGCGACATCGGCTTCCCGATCGAGCTGCACCCGCGCGACCCCGACACCGCCTGGGTGTTCCCGATGGACGGCACCGAGGTGTGGCCGCGCACGAGCCCCGACGGCCGGCCCGCCGCCTACGTCACCCACGACGCCGGTGCCACCTGGCACCGCCAGGACAGCGGCTTCCCCGCTCGCGGCTGGTTCACCGTCAAGCGCCAGGCGATGTGCTCCGACGGCGGCACGCCGCTCGGCCTCTACCTCGGCACCACGAGCGGCGAGATCTGGGCGAGCGCCGACGAGGGGCAGACCTGGCGCTGCATCGCCGCACACCTGCCCGAGGTGTACGCGCTCGAGGTCGCCCACCGGTGAAGGTCCGCATCCCGACGCCGCTGCGGTCGTACACCGCGGGCGAGGCCAACGTGACGGCCGCAGGCGCCACCGTGCGCGAACTGCTGGCCGACCTCGACCGGCAGTTCCCCGGCATCACCTTCCGCGTGGTGGACGAACAGGGCAGGCTGCGCCAGCACATGGTGGTTTTCCTCGGCCAGGACCGCTGCCGAGCGCTCGACACGTCGCTCGACGGCATCGACGAGGTCGTGTTGATGCAGGCCCTCTCCGGGGGCTGACGGGGCTGACGGGGCTGACGAGGCTGACGAGGCGACGGGACCGTTCGGGCGGGCTCTGTCAGGATCTCCGCCGTGGACACGAGCCGTCCCCCGATCACCGTGACCTGGGTGGGTCACGCGACCGTGCTGGTCGAGGTCGACGGGTTCCGTCTGATCACCGACCCGGCGCTCACGCCGCGGATGGCGCACCTGCGCCGGCACGTGCCGTCGCCGGACATCGGTCGGGTCGACACGGTCGCGATCTCGCACGTGCACATGGATCATCTCCACGTCGCGTCGCTCCGGCGCGTGGCCGGCGACGCCCGGCTCGTGGTGCCGCGAGGTGCAGCCCCGCTCGTCGCCGGACTGCGGGCACGCCGGCTCGACGAGGTGGAGCGCGGCGATCGACTCGTGCTGCGTGCCGCCACCGGCGACACACCGGAGATCGCGCTCGCCGTCGTGCCGGCCAACCACGCCGACGCACGCGGGCCGCACTCGCGGGTCACTGCCGCACCCGTCGGGTACGTGGTGGAAGTGGGCGACCGACGCACCTACTTCGCCGGCGACACCGATCTGTTCGACGAAATGCACGACCTCGGGCCGCTCGACGTGGCGTTGCTGCCGATCTGGGGATGGGGTCCGACCCTCGGCGACCGGCACCTCGATCCGGATCGGGCGGCGATCGCCACCACGTGGCTGCGTCCACAGCAGGTGGTGCCGATCCACTGGGGCACCTACAGCCCCATGCGGCCGCAGCGCGGGGCGCCGCCGTGGTTGGAGAACCCGTTGCAGGCGTTCCGCGACGAACTCGACGCGCACGCCGCGGGGGAGCGGCTCACCGTCCTGAGACCCGGGGAGTCGCTCGAGCTCGTCTGATCACCTGCCGCGCTCAGTGCGGGTGGCGGTGGTGCAGATCGGGCACGTGGTCGTGGGCGTGCACGAGCTCGTCGTGGTGGTGCGGATGGGCGTGACGGCCGACGAAGCCGTCGGGATGCACGTGTGCGTGGTGGTCGTCGGGGTGGCCCGGCAGGTGTTCGTGCTCGTGTTCGTGATCGAGCGGATCGTGGTGGTGGAGATGCTCGTGCCCGGACCGCAGCGACAGCGCGACGCCGGTGAGCGCCAACGCCATCGCCACCAGCTGCCGGGTCACGAGTGCGTCGTCGAGGAACGTCCAGGCGATGACGGCGCCGAGGAACGGCGAGGTGGCGAACACCACCTGGGCGCGGGCGGCGCCCAGCATCCGGGCCCCGCGCACCCACAGCGTGATCGAGGCGCCGTAGCCGAGCGCGCCCACCAGGAGTGCACCGAGCACCTGGGCAGCGGTCGCGTCGCCGGCGCCGAACCACACGAGTCCGATCACCAGGTTGCAGGTGCCGGCCACGAGCCCCTTCAGCAGCGTCACGTGGTGCGGGGCGACATGATCGATGCGGGCGGTCGCGCCGTTGTCGAATCCCCAGCACACGCATGCCCCGACCACCGCGACGGCGCCGAGGCTCCAACCGGTCGGGCGGTCCCACACGAGCAGGGCACCGCCCGCGGTCACCACCGCGGCGGCCGTCCACATCCGTGCGCCGAGGTGCTCGCGGTACACCGTGGCCGCCACGAGCACCGTCGCCGCGAGTTCGAGGTTGAGCAGCAGCGACGCCGACGATGCCGACGTCCGCGTGAGACCGGTGGTGAGCAGGGCAGGGCCGACCAGGCCGCCGGCGACGATCGCGACCAGCACCAGGCGAGCGTCGGCGCGCAGCGCGCTCGCCCGGAGGGGGGAACGCCCGACGAAGGGCACCATGGCGAGGGCGGCTCCGAGGTAGAGCAGGCCGGCCAGCACGAGCGGCTCGATGTCCCTGGCCAGCACCGATGCTGCGGGCGTGGACGCACCGAACAGCACGGCCGCCGCCAGACACAGCGCCACGCCTGATCGACCCACGAGGCCGGATCGTACGCCCCAGACCCGCCTCGGCTGGGCAGCCGATGCCCGTCCGGCCGACCGAGGCGGCAGACTGGTGGGGTTCCCGGGATGGCGGCTCCCGGTCGATCACCTTCGAGGAGTTCCATCGTGCAATCACGTCCCCCGCGACACCGACGTCAGCAGGGCGCGGCCATGTTCGTCCTCGTCCCGTTGACCGGGGCGATGGTTCTCGCCGCGTGCAGCGATTCGGCCGAGGTGTCGGTCGACACCGCCGTCGCCTCCACGGTCGCCGTCGTCACCACCGAGGCGCCGACCACCACGGTCGCGCCCACGACGACGGCGATCCCCACCACGACGACCGAGGCGGTGACGACGACGACCGAGCCGCCGCCGCCCGTGTACCCGCTCACGGGAGTGCTTGCGACCGACCCCTTCATCGCCGCACTGCCCGCATTGGTGGTGAAGATCGACAACGCCCCCGGCGCCCGTCCGCAGAGCGGCATGAACGAGGCCGACATCGTCGTCGAGGAGATCGTCAACGACAACCTCACCCGGTTCGCCTTCGTGTTCCAGAGCCAGGGCGCCGATCCGGTCGGCCCGATCCGATCGGGCCGACTGCAGGACATCGACCTGTTCGGCGCGTTCAACCACCCGCTGTTCGCATGGAGCGGCGGGAACCGCACCGTCACCGACGCGATCCGGGCGAGTGACCTCGTCGACATCGGGCCCAGCCGGGCGCCGGTCTACTTCCGCTCCGGCGACCGCACGGCTCCGCACAACCTCTACTCGAACACCGGTGCCCTGTGGGCCCAGGCACCGCAGGGTTCGCAGCCGCCCCAGCAGCAGTTCTCGTACCGCGCGGATGGCGAGACCGTGCAGGGCGCGCCCAGCCCCGGCGTGCTGATCACCCTCGACTCGATCGACGTGGAGTGGGCCTGGGACGAGGCCAGCGGTCTGTACCGGCGCACGATGGAGCGCCGCGTGCACGAGGACGTGCTCAGCGGGCCGGTCACCACGAACAACGTGGTCGTGCTCGAGATGACTTACCTGCCCGGCATCTCCGACAGCCCCGACGCACAGACGATCGGCACGGGTCGGGCGTTCGTCTTCACCGCTGGACACTACGTCGCAGCAACGTGGACCAGGGCCGATCGGCTCCAGCCGTTCACCCTCACCGCTGACGACGGTTCGGTGGTGGAACTCACGCCGGGACGGACCTTCATCGAGCTGCCCCGGGTCGACAAGACGATCGCCCGCCCCGCCGCCTGACGCGGTGCGTCAGCCGACGCGGATGAGGCCGTTGCGGATCGCGTAGCTGACGGCTTCGAGGCGCGAGTGCACGTTCAGCTTGCGGATGATGTTGTTGACGTGGTTGCGCACGGTGTTGACGCTCACGTACAGGTCGGCGGCGATCTGCTCGGTCGTCAGGCCATCGGCGAGGCGACGCAACACCTCGGTCTCGCGGGCGGTGAGCGTCTCGGTGGTGACCGTGCCCGGTCGGAGCAGCTTGAGCACGCGGCTGAGCACCGACGGGGCGAACGTGGCCTCGCCCCGAGCGACCGCACGGATGCCGTCGACCAGTTCGTCGAGGCCCTGTTCCTTGAGCAGGTAGCCGTGGCAGCCGGCCTCGACGGCCCGCGAGACCGACCAGTCGTCGCCCCAGGCGCTGACGATCAGCACTTTCGCGTCGGGGGCTGCGGCGAGGATGTCGGGGATGAACGAGGTGGTGTCGTCGCCGTCGGCGAGGCGCAGGTCGAGCACCACGACGTCGGGTGGACGTGCGGTGATGGCGTGCATCGCCTCGGCGCGGGTGCGCATGCACCCGCCCACGCGGAACCACCCCGTCGCCGACAGCGCAGACGCGAGCGCCTGCGCCACCATGTCGTGGTCTTCGACGATCAGCACGTCGATCAAGGGTTCTTCCACCGTCGGCGATCCTACGTCCCACTGCGCACGAGCCTGCGGGCACCCGCTCGCGATTGCCGCGTCCACGCCGGCCGATGATGCTGGACTAGAGGACATCGAACTCCTGGACTCCACCGTCGAACAGATGCAGCGCCCGCGCCCCACGGCGCCCGCGCCGGGCGCGCTTGTGTCGGGCGCGCTTGTGTCCGCGTCGACCGTTGCGGTCGCTCCTGCCGGCGCGGACGACCACGGTCTGCCGACTGCTTCCGGGCGACGCTCGATCGCGAAGATGGCGTTCGCTCTCGTCGGCTGTGCGGTTCTTGGTGCATCGGTCGCATGGGCCTACGTGGAGCGGGCCTGGCTGCGGTCGTCCGTGGGCCCGTGGTGGCTCGTGGCGATGGTGCCTGCAGGTCTCGCAGTCGCCCTGTTCACGCCTCGGCCGCGACCGCCGAAGTCGGCCGCGCACCCGGCGCTGATGGTGCGACGCTCGCAGCACTGGGCCTTCGTGCCGGTCACACGGCCGCTCGGCTGGCGCAGTGCGGTGCCCAACGTGTTCGTCGACGGCGACAGCCTGGCCGCGGCTGCCTGGCCCGGTGCCGGGTTCGCGAAGTCGCGACCGTGGAGCGTCGATGCATCGGCCCGCGTGGCTGCCCGGTTCGCCAGTCCCGTGGCGGTCGTGTTCGGCGAAGGTGCCCGCGATCTTCCGCAGCGTGAACGGGTGGACGTGCGCACGGTGCCACCCGGGCGCACCATGGGCGACGTGCTGTGGGAGCTCATCGCCCCGCTCGACCCTGCGTTGCCGCTGTTGTTCGTGACCGACGATCCCGCTGCCGCACGCGTCGCCGAGGCCCATGGGGCCCGGGTGCTGTCGTGCCGCGGGTGGATGCACCTCGTCGGCCGCTGAGCCGATCGCCCCGGCCACCTTCCTCCTGACAACGGCGCGTCGCGGGTGTCACCCGCGGGGGATGCGCGGGTGATTCGCGGGGAAAGGGTGGCGTGATCACGCCGCGTCCCGACGGTCACTCCCGACAAGAACGGATCAATGCCCCGTGAAGACGGGGTCACGATCCCGGGAGGTCAGCCGACGCAGCCGACTCACACGAGTCGGAGATGCACGAGTCAGGGAAGGCAGCGGCAGATGAAGTTGAAGTTGAAGTCGAAGTCCGGCGCCGTTCTCGGCGCGGTCATCGCTGCCGCGTTGGTGAGCGCTTCTGCCGCGACCCTGGGTGGGCTCACCACCCAGACCCTCGGAGCCGAGACGGCCGTCGTGGCCGGATGCGACACCGACGGCATCGAGGTCTCGTACGCCACGTCGTACAACCCGGCCACCCAGCTGTTCCAGGTGACGGCTGTCGAGCTGCTCAACGTCAACGCCGTGTGCGTCGGCGAGCTCGCCCGCGTCGCGCTCGACGGCACCGGTCCGGCGAACCTCACGACGACCGACGACATGGTCGTGCCGACCCTCGTCGACGTGGACGGTGACCTGGGGACCGACGACTTCGTCATCGACCTCACCGACAACGGCGGTGTCGACGTGAGCGCTGCGCTCGTGCTGAACATCGCGGTCGTCATCGCCTGATCCCGGTGCCGGCCGTGCGTCGGATCGATCGAGCGCAGACGCACCACGTTCGCGGCCCTGGCCATCGGCGACGACGAGAACCGCGCGTCACGCGCATCCGGAAGCTCGGCCTCACGATCGCCCTGGTGGCCTCCTGCATCCTCGGTGGACGCGCGATCGCCTCGGCGAGTGCGACGAGCCTCGGCGGCCTCTCGAGCGACCGGCTCGTGGCCTTCGAACGTGCCGCCGGATCCAGCGCACCGCAGCTCGCGACCTGCGACAACTTCGACCTCGCCGACGGCGACCTCGCCGGTCGCACCGTCTCGGACGCGCTGCGGTGCAACGGTCTCGCGTGGGCCGTGCACGCCGGCACGTGGACCGTCGGCGGTGGGTGGGTGTCCGCGACCGGTGCGACGCCAGCGGTCGCCACGCTCACGACGGCGTTGTCGTCGGCCACGGTGTCGGCCCGGATCGCCGGCGCCGACGTCGGGCTCCACGAGACCGGTGTGGTGCTCGACCACGACGGTGTCGACACGTACCTCGTCGCGTCGGTCGTGGGCGATGTCGTCCCCAGCGTCGACCTGCGACTGGTCGACGGCGGCGTCGCGACGCTCCTCGCCTCGAGTCCCGTGACCCTCGGACCGTCGGTCGTGCTGGCGCTCACGCGTGACGGTGCAGCGGTGACGGTGCACCTCGACGAGACGCTGGTGGTGAGCCTGGTGCTCGACGGTGCAGCGGTTGCCACCCTGGGAACCGCCACAGGTGCTGGACTCTCTGCATCCAGCTCCTCCGTGACCATCGACGATCTGAGGGTGTCCCCGCCGACGACCCCCTGATCGCGCCGCCGGAGGCAGGGCCGCGCCCGCCGAGCGAGGTACGTCGTGGTCGACGTTTCCGCCGTCGGCTCTGGCAGCTGCTGGGATGGATCGCCATCGCCGTCACTGGCTTCTTCGTGTGGCCCTCGCAGTGGGGCGGCGACACGACGTTCGTGATCGTGAAGGGCAACTCGATGCTGCCGAACTTCCACACGGGCGACATCGTCGTCGCGCGAGCGGAGGACGAACTCGAGATCGGCGACGTCGTCGTCTACGCGGTGCCCGAAGGTGCCGGCGAGGGGAAGCTGATCATGCACCGCCTCGTCGGTGTGGATCCCGACGGCACCCTCGTGATCCAGGGCGACAACCGTGACGAGCCCGATCAGTTCGACGTGACGGCCGACGACGTCGTGGGGGTCGCGCGCATCCACCTGCCGAAGGCGGGCCTGCTCGTGCGGTACATGGGCACGTGGTGGTTCATCGCCGCTACCGTCTCGCTGTTCGTCTTCGTGCAGCTCTGGCCTGAGCAGGACGAGGACATCGCCGCTGACGCAGCCGCGGAGGACGGCGGTCGTGCCCTCGCGTCGAGCGAGCCTGCCGCGGCGGTCGGTGCGGCCGCCGGCGATGCCGCGGCGATCCAGGAGGACCCTCGTGCGTCGGGGTCACGGGTGGTGGTCGACGGCGACGCGGCGATCGCCGACCTGTGGGGCGATCTCGCGCTCGACGCGGCTCATCGCCGGTGCCTCGAACTCTGCACGGCCGGGGCGCACACGTTCGGCACGCGCCTCACGGTGGTGTTCCCGCACGGGATGCGCGGGGTCGAGATCGGACGTGTCGACTCCGACGTCACGGTCGTGGCCGACGGCAGGACGGTCCGCGAGTTGGTGCGTGCCGCGCCCCGTGGGGTGTTCGACGCGGTCCAGGCGGTGGTCGTCACGTCCGACCCGCACCTCATCCGCGACGCGCACGCCGCAGGCGCGGCGACGATCTCGGTGCAGATCTGGCGCGATCTCATCGTCGGCTGACGCCCGGCGCGGCCGGCGGTTGCCGGGGTTGCCGGGGTTGCCGGCGGTTGCCGGCGGTTGCCGGGAGGGGACTGGCGGTCAGACGGCGTGTTCGCGGACCTGACACCCGATGGTGCCCCACGGTCCGACGAACGCGAGCTCGGTGGTGAGCTTGCTGCCCGGCACGGTCTGCATACCTTCGGAGACGACGGGGAGCGACAGCTTCCACGCGGCGTTGTCGTCGCTGACGGCGCCCTTCAGGTTGCCGCCGATGATGTTGGCCAGCTCGCCCATGATGTCGAGCACATCGGCCTTCTCCACCTCGTGCGGCTCCATCCCCAGCACCGATGCGGTGCTGGCGAACGCGACCTGCTGATCGCAGAACAGCAACAGCGTTGCGCTCCACGGTCCGTGGATCGAGATCGACGAGCACATCACGTTCTCGGTGGAGACGACATCGTCGATCTGGCCGAGTTCGCTGCCGACGAAGGTGCTCCATGCCATCGACACGAGCTCGGCGACGATCTCAGGCGCTGCCCCGTAAGTGAGTTCTCCGGTCTGCATCTGTCCCTCCTCAGGGGCTGATTCGCATGCACTGCTCAGCACGAATGTCCCGAGAAGTCCAGCTCGCGCCAGGGTCCTCGCCCAGTCGGCGCGGGAATGGACGCGAGAACGACTGCCGTCTGGACGATCGGCAGGGCCACCGGACGGTCATCGACACCATGCTCTCGATCGGACCCATCTCCGCCATCGAGGCCCGCCTGGCAGCCATCCGGCAGCGGATCGCGCCGCAGAGCGCGGCCGCCACCAACGGCACGGCCCAGGCCGGGTTCTCGCTCGACTCGGTCGCGCCCGACCCCATCGCGTCAGGGTTCGATCCGTTCGGGGCCGTGTACCAGGCAGCCCTCGAGGCCAGGCCGAGCGTGCAGCCGACGTCGATGTTCGCCTCGGCGATGGGCGGCGCCTACACCGAGGGACTGGTCGGTACCACCGGCGCCAGCGTGGGCAAGATCGGCGGGTACGGCCCGATGCCGGTGCCCACCGAGCTCCAGGCGTACGGCAACGGACGCATCCCGGCCGGCGTGCTGCAGCCGATCGGTCAAGGTGGCCATCAGTTGTACGCACCGGCGGCCGAGGCGTGGAAGGCGGCCGTTCAGGCCGCCGCGGCCGAGGGCATCACGCTGCGCGTGACCGACACGTACCGCTCCTACGACGAGCAGGTGGATCTCGTCGCCCGCAAGGGCCTCTATTCCGAGGGTGGCTACGGCGCGACGCCGGGCACCTCCAACCACGGATGGGGCCTCGCCCTCGACGCCGACGTGAACGACCCGGCCGTGATGTCGTGGATGCGCACCAACGCCCACCGCTTCGGCTTCGTCGAGGCCGTGCCGCGCGAGCCGTGGCACTGGGAGTTCCGGCCCACCCAGGCCTGAATCCGGCTCGCGATCGAGTCCTGATCGCTCGATCGCGGCGTGAGCTGGGATGACGCGATCGTGCTCCGGAACTGAGCGCGAGTTGATCCGGGGGAAGCCCGGGGGAACGGCGGGGGATTCGGCCCCGAGATCCCTGCGGCGGGTCGAGGGGCCCGAACAGTGATGAGGGCCCAACCAGGGCAGGGTCCCAACGGATTGGAACCCGATCAGTCACACCCCACACGGAGGTAGGGAAGAAAATGCGTATCAATCAGAACGTGATGGCCAACAACGCCTCACGCAACTTGGCCGGCACCAGTGTTCAGCTCGGCAAGAGCCTCGAGAAGCTCTCGTCGGGTTTCCGGATCAACCGCGCTGCGGACGATGCGGCCGGCCTCGTCATCAGCCAGGGCCTGCGTGCCCAGACCAGCGGTCTTCGCCAGGCAACCCGCAACGCCCAGGACGGCATCAGCGTCGTCCAGACGGCTGAAGGTGCGCTCAACGAAGTCCACACCATGCTGAACCGCATGCGTGATCTGTCCGTCCAGAGCGCCAACACCGGTGCCAACGACTCGGCAGCTCGCTCGGCGGCCCAGGCCGAGATCACGGCCCTCAGCACGGAGATCACCCGCATCTCGACCACCACCAAGTTCGGTGCCACCACGCTGCTCGACGGTTCGTACGGTGTGAGCCCGGCCAAGGTGACCGGCTTCGATGCGGACAACTCCATCACCCACACTGCCGGTGACGACTTCCAGATCAACATCAACGGCACGGGTGCCGTGACGGTCGATCTGCCTGCCCTGACGGCAGACACGGGTGCCGATGCCGCTGCCACGATCCAGAACTCGATCAACGCGGCGCTGTCGGCGGCGAGCAACAGCTTCGCCGGCAAGGTGACGGTGAAGTCCGAGCGCGTCGGTGCGGGTGCTGCCCTCACCATCGAAGTGTCGGGCCTCGCCAACACCCAGACGTTCACCCTCACGGATGGCACGGGTACCCCGCTGGCGGAGATGGGCCTCAACGGCGCCATCACCGCTGCTGCCGGCACCGGTGGCACCTTCCAGGTGGGCGCCAACTCGGGTGAGACCGTGTCGCTCGCGATCTCGAGCGTCTCGGCCACGACCCTGTCGGTCAACGCCCTCAACGTCACCACGGATGCTGGCGCAGCTGCGGCCATCACGGCCCTCGACTCGGCGATCGCGACCGTGTCGAGCACCCGTGGCGGTCTCGGTGCGCTCCAGAACCGCTTCGAGTCCATGATCAACAACCTGCAGGTCACCACCGAGAACCTCTCGGCCTCGGAGTCCCGCATCCGTGACACCGACATGGCGATGGAGATGGTGTCGTTCACCAAGAACCAGGTTCTGTCCCAGGCCGGCACCGCCATGCTCGCCCAGGCGAACCAGATCCCGCAGTCGATCCTGTCGCTCCTGCGCTGATCGGTGGCTGTACGACGGAGGAAGGGGGCTCGGCGTCGCCGGGCCCCCTTTCGCCCATTCCGGGCACGTCGGTCGGCGATGACCTCGACCGACCGCGACCACCCACCGAGCAGCACCCGAACACCGAATAGCACCCGAACACCGAGCAGCACCCGAACACCGAGCAGGAGGAGGAACCGATGTCAGGAAGCATCAGCTTCACCGCTGGCGGCATCGACGTGTCGTCGATCGTCAGCGGATTCATCGCGGCCGAACGGGTGCCGATCGACAACCTCATCACCCGCCAGTCGGCGGTCAAGCTCAAGAGCGACGCCGTCGGTCGATTGCGCAACAGCTTCGAATCGCTCAAGTCCGCCGCCTCCAACATCGTCAGCGGCGGTATCACCAAGTTCTCTTCGTCGGTCTCGAACTCGAGTGTCGTCGCCGCGTCGCTGACCTCCAGCGCCGCCGCCGGCTCGATCAGCTTCACCGTCGACCAGCTCGCTCGCGCCCACGGCATGCGCACCTCCACCACCGTGGCGAGCGACACCTCGGTCGTCACGACGGCCGCGTCACTGGCGCTGTCGACGACGACCACCAAGCTCGGCCTCGGAGCCGCGACCGTCGACCCCGGCGTCGCCGCCGGCAAGTACACCGTGACGGTCACCCAAGCGACGGTCGGCGCAGTCAAGACCGGGACGACCGCGCTCGCCGGCTCGACCACGATCAGCACCGGCGTCAACGACACGGTGGACGTCGTGATCGACGGTGCTGCCCGCTCGCTCACCCTGGCCGCCGGCACCTACGACGCCGGCAGTCTCATGACGGCCGTGCAGAATGCCATCACCGCCACGGGCGGGGGCGCCACGGCATCGCTCGACGGCACCGGTCGCCTGCGTGTCACCACCACCCACGAGGGATCGGCGGCCACGATCCAGGTCACCGGCGGCAACGGGCTCGCATCGCTCGGCCTCGGCGTCGATGGCGCGGCGATCGCCGGCACCGACGGCGCCGTGCAGATCGGTACGAACGCCGCCACCACGGTCACCTCCGCCGGCATCGGGGGCACCGTCGCCGTCGCCACCGGCAGCGGCAACCTCACCTTCGACGTCAGCGGGGGCTTGCGCGCCGGCTCGGGCAACGTCGCGGTCGTCTCGACCGGCGATCGCAGCCTCACCGCCGTCGCCGCCGCCATCAACTCCGCGAATGCAGGTGCCACCGCCTCCGCCGTGAAGGTCTCCGACGGCAACTGGCTGCTCCAGGTGAACTCGAAGTCCACCGGCACCAACGGCAAGGTGCTCCTCGACGACGCGGTCTTCGCGGGCATCGGTGGGCTCACGCAGACCTCGGCGGCGCAGGACGCGAAGATCACCCTCGGTTCGGGGCCGGGTGCGTACTCGGTCGCATCGAGCAGCAACGTCTTCAGCGGCGTGATGCCCGGTGTGAGCCTGACCGCGCTCGCCGAGTCGGCCACGGCCGTCACCGTCAGCGTCGGCATGAACGAGGGCTCGACGGCCGACGCCGTCAACAGCCTCGTGAGCTCGATCAACTCGGTGCTCGCCGACATCAACATGCAGACCAAGTTCGATCCGAAGACGAAGTCCTCCTCGCCGCTCTCGGCCGATGCCGGCATCCGGCGCATGGCGGAACAGCTGCGCAACGCGGTGACGTCCCTCGTGGGCGACACGACGAACGGCCTCGCGTCGACGATCGGTATCGACGTCCAGCGAGACGGCAGTCTCAAGTTCGACCGGAGCGAGTTCATGACTGCGCTGGCGGCAGATCCTGGCGTGGTCGAGCGCATGTTCGGTCGCGGTGGGAGCTCCACCAACAGCGTCACGTTCGCGACGGCCATCGACAGGACGGCCGCCGGCTCGTATGCCATCGAGGTGACGACGGCCGCGACCCGAGCCACCACCGGCGTGATCCTCACCGGCGGCTCGCCCGCCGGTCAACGCATCGGCGTCCGCGTCGGCTCGGTCGTCGCGACCTACGACGCGGCACCCGGCGCGACGGCAGCGGACATCGCCACCGGCCTCAACAACGCGCTGGCCGAGGCCGGCCTGAAGGTGAACGCCGAGGAGAGCGGTGGGGGCGTGAAGCTGACCGCCGTCGGCTATGGCGGCGCGGGTTCGTTCGAGACGAACCTGGACATGACCGGCGCCAACGTGTGGGGAACCAACACCGGCACCGATGTGGTCGGCACGATCGACGGCAAGACGGCCATCGGCGTCGGTCAGCGGCTGCGGCTCCTCGACACCGACACGTCACAGGCCAAGGGGTTGGAGGTCGATGTCGCGGAGGGTGCGACGGGCACGCTCGGACCCGTGAGCTACTCGCCCGGCATCGCGGCTCGCCTCGTGAACCTCGTCGCCGTCGCGACGAGCGAGGGCGGGACCCTCAACAGCTCGGCCAAGACGTACGAGACCCGGACCACCGCGTTCAACGAGCAGATCACCCGCTACGAGGATCGACTGGCGGTGAAGGAGGCCTCCTACCGTCGGCAGTGGACGGCCGTCCAGAACCTGCTCAACAACATGCAGAACCAGCAGAGCTGGCTCACCAGCCAGATCAACAGCATGAGCGGCGGCAGCAACTGACCCCGCAACCCTGGCATCGCCCTCGCGGTGCCGGACGGTCCTCAGGGACCACACCACTCCCCGTCCACCCTCGACGAACCATGGAAGGTCAGTCATGTCACCACAGTCACTCCGAGCCAGATTCACCGATGGAGGCCTCGAGACGGCCTCACCGGCACGAGTCGTCGTCATGGCGTACGACCGCCTCGACCGCGACCTCGCCGGAGCGCTCGTCGCCATCGAGGCTCGGCAGATCGAACGCTCGCACGAGCTCCTCGTCCATGCCCAGGATCTGACCCACGAGCTGTTGTGCATGCTCGACCTCGACGCGTGGGAGCACGCGGCGCAGCTGGCGTCGATCTACCAGTACGTGATCGATCTGCTGACCACGGCCAACGTCCGCAAGAGCGCCAAGGAGATCAAGGAAGCTCGCACGTTGCTGGCCGGCCTCGGTGACGCGTTCCGCCAGGCCGCCGTCAGCGCTGCGGCGCCGGCGACCTCTGCAGCGCCGGCACCTCGTGTGTCGGCGGCGCTCGCCGCGCCCGTCATGCGCCCTGCCCCCGCCTTCGCCGGTGCCGATGCCGCACCGCGTCAGTTCTCGGCACGAGCCTGATGGTCCGCCCACCTGACGCCGCCGAGGCAGCCGCCATCGCGCTCTGGGACGACCTGCTCCGCGCCTACGCGGAGGTCATCGAGCAACAGCGCGCGTACCTGCTGTCACTGAGCGCCGTCGAACACCTGGACGAGGCCACGCTGCTGCCGCCGCAGTTCCACGTGCCGGCAGGCGTGCCCCCGATGCCGACGAGCTTCGAGCCGTGGGCGATGTCGTTGCTCACGGAGACCGCCGGCCTCACCGAGCTCGCGCACCAGATCCTCAGCGATCGTCCGGCCATCGCCCGCGCGCCGCGGTTCGCGTCGTCCTCCAGCGGATCGACGCTCGACCAGAAGATCTGAGGATGCCGTGCTCGCCGCCGACCTCCTGACGCTCCTGCTCGTGGCGGGGATCGTGGTGCTGATCATCAGCACCACGATCATGGCGATGAACGTCACGCCGTGGGCACGGCGCCGGCGTCGGGATCGCGGCCGAACCGGCCGTGGACTGTCGGCCACCGCCGCGCACACCCTCGCGCTCGCCGAGGCCCGTGCCGCCACACATCGGGCCGAACTCGCGACCGCCGGCGTCGCCGCAGGGCCCCGTTCGGGCTCCGCCGCAGGTGACGGCATCACTGGACAAGTCATCGACATCTCGGACGGTCTGTTCCAGGTTCGGGGTGCGTCCCGCGAGTTGACGGTGGAGTACGCGCAAGCGATCGCCGAGCACGTCGCGGAGACCGACCCACAACGTGTTGCGGAGGTCATCAGCCAGTGGATCAGAGCAGACTCGACGATCGATCCCGATCTGTTCCGCTGACCGCCGGCGCATCACCGCTGCAGCCGTTGCGCCAGGAATCCACACGACTGCAGCCCCTCCGGTTCGAACCCCCTCGCCTCGCGAGCTCGAACACCGGACGCATCACCCACAACCTCGCCGACACCCAGGCACTCGAGGACGCCCGCCTCGCCGGACGCCGTGAGGCCGAGGCAGTGATGAACTCGGCGATCGAAGCCCATCGTCGTGCGACCGAGCAGATGCAGATGGCGGCGTCCGCGCTCGCCAACGCACTCGACCAGATCGAACACGTCGACCTCGGCATCCTCCACGACTTCCAGCAACAGGTGCTGTCGCTGGCGGTGTCGCTCGCCGAGGAGATCGTGGGACGCGAGCTGCGCACCTTCGACGACGTCACCGTCGCGAGCGTCGAACGGGCGCTCAGCCTCGTGCCCGACCGTGGCGACGTGGTGCTGCGCGTGAACCCGACCGACCTCGCCGCGGTGCTCGAGTCGGCTGCGGTGATGGGCCATCGTGCCGGCGACGTGCAGATCGTCGCCGACGGCAACGTGCAGCGCGGCGGGTGCACGGCCGTGTGCGGTGCCCTCCAGGTCGACGCCCAGCTGCCGGCGGTCTTCGAACGGCTACGCGAGGCGTTCGCCTCATGAAAGTCTTGACGAAGGACCTGGCCAACGCTGCTTGCAATCCGGGGCCGATCCACACAGTCAGGGTCATGGCGGACGAGCGGCGAACGAGGACGGCGGACCGATGAGCGTGATGAGCGTCTCCGGCATCTCCGACGGCACCACCCACGCACTCCACATGGCCATCAACGGCCTGGATGCGCGGCAACAGGCGATCGCCGCCAACGTGTCGAACCTCGAGACCCCGGGCTACCGGGCCCGCATCGTGAGCTTCGAGGACAGCCTGCGCGCTGCGCTCGAGGACGGCGATCCGACCTCGACGAACGTGTCGGTCGCCGAGTCGCTCGCCGCGACCCGGATGAACGGCAACAACGTGAACATCGATTTCGAGCTCCTCGCAGAGAAGGAGAACGGGCTGCGTCAACGGCTCGTCGTGCAGGCGCTCAACGGCAAGTACTCGCTCTTGCGAACAGCGATCACCGGTCAGTGACCGGTGGGGCCACGGATGGCCACCCACTTCCCCTCACACCATCCACCCCACCAGTCCCATCATCCGCTGATCAACCGTTGCAAGGAGGTACCCCATGTCAGAAGTCTTCTCGATCCTCGGCGTCGCCACGTCCGGGATGGGTGTCTACAAGACCTGGCTGAACGCCGTGGCCGACAACGTCGCCAACATGAACAACGTGGTCCGCACCGACGAGGCCGCCTTCCAGGAACGTTTCGTCGAGGTCGAACCGATCGTCGGCGAGGACAGCCTGGGCGAGGGCGCCGTGGTGTCGGGCGTGCAGTTCGGTGACCCGAACGGCATCGTCGCCTACGAACCCAACCACCCGTTGGCCGACGAGGAGGGCATGATCCGCCGCCCGAACGTGTCGCTCACCGACCAGATGGTCTACATGCAGCTGGCCCAGCGTGGCTACCAGGCCAACGTGCGCTCGTTCGAGAGCGCCAAAGAGGCCTACGAGACCATCCTCTCGATCGGGAAGTGATCATGGCCCTCCCGATCATGCCCATCTCGCCCATCACGGTCACCGGAGCGATCCAGCCCGGCAACCGCACCGCTGCCGTCCCCGGCGGCGGCGATGGCCAGTCGTTCGGCAACGTGCTCACCGAGCAGCTCAACAAGCTCTCGGCGGCGCACGCGAAGGCCGACGACCTGGCGCTGCAGGCCGCCACCGGCGACCTGCAGTCGATCCAGGACTACACCATCGCCTCGACCGAGGCTCAACTGCTCACCCAACTCACGGTGCAGGTGCGGAACAAGGCCGTCGAGGCCTTCAACGACATCATGCGCATGCAGGTCTAAATGCCCACTTCAGATCAATCCAACGCACTCGGCCGAGCGAAAGAGCTCGCCGGCAAGCTCACCCCGATCCAGAAGATCACGCTCGGCGCCGTGCTGCTGACCGTGATCGCCGGCGGGTTGGTGCTGTCGCGATCGTCCGACGCCGTGCCGATGACGGCGCTCTACACCGACCTCGATGCCGCCGACGCGGCGTCGGTGGTCGACTCGCTCGCCGGACGGGGCGTGCAGCACGACCTCGCCGACGGCGGCAAGACGGTGCTCGTGCCGAAGGACGAGGTGTACGACCTGCGCGTCGCACTCGCCGGTGAGGGACTGCCGTCGTCGAACGACGGCTACGCACTCCTCGACAACCAGGGCATCACGACCTCGGAGTTCCGTCAGCGCATCGACTACCAGCGTGCGCTCGAGGGCGAGCTCGCGAAGACCCTCACGGCGCTCGACGGCGTCCAGAGTGCCTCGGTGCACCTCGCACTGCCCGACGACTCGGTGTTCGTCGACGAGCCGGCCTCGCCGACCGCGTCGGTGCTCGTCGTCCCGCAGGGCGTCGGCGGCATCACGAGCAACGAGGTGGAGGCGATCATCCACCTGGTCGCCTCGTCGGTGAAGGACATGCAGCCCGAAGGTGTGTCCGTGATCGACTCCGACGGCAACGTGCTGTCGGCCGGCGGTGGTGACGGCTCCGGCGGTCTCGCCATCGGCGGCACCAGCGATCGGACGAAGGCGACTTCCGCCTACGAGGCGGACATGCAGGCGTCGATCCTCGCGATGCTGTCGAAGGCGCTCGGCTCGAACAAGGTCGGCGTCACCGTCACCGCCGAGCTCGACCTCGACCAGACCCAGCAGACCTCGGAGGACTACGGCACCCTCGACCCGGAGTCGGACGAGCAGCCCTACGTGATCTCCAACAGCGCCTCCCGCGAGGAGTACGGCGCCGATGCCGCGGGTGCCAACGGCGCCGACGGCGAGACCGGCATCCTCGGTCCCGACGGTGCGCTCACCGCCGACGACATCACCGTCGACGACGGCACCGGCACGCCGGTCGCCGCCTCCGGCTACGTGAAGGAGGAGGCCGACACCCAGTACGCGATCGACCGCGTGGTCGAGCAGCGCACGATCGTGCCCGGCACGGTGAACCAGGTGAGCGTCGCCATCGTCGTCGACGAAGCGACGGTGACCCCGGAGCAGATCGACACGATCGACACGCTCGTGAAGGCGGCGATCGGGTACAGCGAGATCCGCGGCGACAAGGTGGAGGTCCAGGCGCTGCCGTTCGACACGACGGCCAGCACGGAGGCCGAGGAGCTCGCCAAGGCCGAAGAGGCAGCGGCAGCGAAGAGCCAGATGATGGGCATGGTGCGCACGATCGCCGTGCTGCTCGTGATCATCATCGCCCTGATCCTCGGGTACCGCAGCGCCAAGAAGGCACGCACGGTCACCGCCACACCGATCAACATCGGCGAGATCACCACCGGCCCGCGGCCGTCGCTCGGCCCGGGGTCGGCGATCGATCCGCTCGCCGAGGCCGACACCGAAGCGGTGCCGATCGCGATCAACCGGCCCCCGGACCGCGACGCGATCGTGATGAACGAACTCACCCAGATGGCCGACCGCCGCCCGCAGGAAGTGGCCAACGTGCTGCGCGCCTGGCTGGCTGAGAACAAGGCCGGGGCCCGTCGATGAGCGACAACCTGCCTGCGATCCCGCAGTCCGACCTGAGCGGCGCGCAGAAGGCGGCGATCCTGCTGCTGAAGCTCGGTCAGGAGCACTCGGCGAAGGTGTTGAAGCTGCTGGGCGACCAAGAGGTCACCCAGATCACCGCCGAGATCGTGAAGGCGCAGACGATCAAGAAGGAGGACAGCGAGGTCGCGCTCACCGAGTTCGCCGCCCTCGTCGTCGCCGGCGACCACCTGCAGAGCGGCGGCTTCCAGACCGCCCACGATCTGCTCGAGGCGTCGCTCGGCCCGATCCGCGCCACGGAGATCATCGAGAACCTCAAGGAGTCGATGGTCAAGGCGCCGTTCGAGTTCCTGAAGAACGCCGACCCACGCCAGATCCTCAACTTCCTCTCGGCCGAGCACCCGCAGACGATCGCGCTCGTGCTCGCCCACGTGCACCCCGACATCGCCTCGATGGTGGTCGGTGGTCTGCCAGAGGAATTGCAGCGCGAGGTGTCGATCCGTATCGCCACGCTCGACCAGACCTCGCCCGAGGTGATCACCATGCTCGAGGGGCAGCTCGAGAAGCGCCTGTCGTCGGTGGTGAAGAGTCAGACCAACCAGGCCGTGGCCGACGGTGTGCAGACCCTGATCGAGATCCTCAACCGTTCCGACCGTGCGACCGAACGCTCGATCTTCGAAGGTCTCGAACACCACAACGAAGAGCTCGCCGACGAGGTCCGTTCGCGGATGTTCGTGTTCGAGGACATCGTCACCCTCGACGACCGAGCGGTACAGCTCGTGCTGCGCCAGGTGGACGCCAAGGAGCTCGCGACGGCCCTCAAGGGCGTGCGCGCCGAGGTCAAGCAGAAGATCATGCGCAACATGTCCGAACGTGCGGCGCAGAACCTCGACGAGGAGATCACCCTCCTCGGCGCGGTGAAGATGAAGACCGTGGAGGAGGCGCAGGGCGCCATCGTCCGTGTGATCCGGGCGCTCGAGGAGAGCGGCCAGGTCGTGGTCACTCGCGGCACGGACGAATACGTCTCATAGGGGCCGTCGGGCCACCAGGCACGGGTATCCGTGCACACCCTGGGCGACCCGGACGATCAGACACATCAGTTCGGGCGCGCTGCGCTCGACGAGAACAACCAGACACACTTCGGCTCAGGGACGACGCCGTTGGAGGAACCCACGGATCGGGGACCGACACCATCAGGAGCTCCCGTTGCCCACTGCGTTCGCCGATCTGCACGACGACCTCGCCATCCGACTCGGTCGTGCGCGCGAGGCCGTCCGTCCGGTGCGTTCCGGCGCGATCTGCAAGGTGCTCGGTCTCCGCTTCGACGTGGAGGGCCTCGACCTGCCGATCGGCGCCAGTGTGCGCATCGCCGAGCCCGGCTTCGACCTGAACGGTGAGGTCGTCGCCGTCGGCGACGGGATGATCACCTGCATGCCCTTCGGCGAGGTGAAGGGGTTGCGCGTCGGTGCCCGCGTCGAGGGTTCGGACAAGGCGTCGTCGATCGGCGTCGGTCCGGCGCTGCTCGGTCGTGTGATCGATGCTCTGGGACGTCCGCTCGACGACCGTGGCCCGATCCCGGGACTCGTCGACGTCGAGCTCGACGGCGAGCCACCCCACCCGCTGCGCCGGGCGATGATCGACCAGAAGATGTCCCTCGGCGTGCGCGCGTGGGACACGCTCATCCCGGCCGGACGCGGCCAACGCGTCGGTATCTTCGCCGGCTCGGGCGTCGGCAAGTCGACGCTGCTCGGCATGATCGCCCGCAACACCGCGGCCGACGTGAACGTGGTGGCGCTGATCGGCGAGCGCGGCCGCGAGGTGCGCGAGTTCGTGGAGAACGATCTCGGGCCCGAGGGCCTCGAGCGTTCCGTGCTGGTGATCGCCACCTCGGATGCGCCTGCACTCGTGCGCTTCCGTGCAGCGTTCGTCGCGACCCGCATCGCCGAGTACTTCCGCGACCAGGGCGCCGACGTGATGCTGATGATGGACTCGCTCACGCGCTTCTGCATGGCCCAGCGCGAGATCGGCCTCAGCGCCGGCGAGCCGCCCACCAGCCGCGGCTACCCGCCGAGCGTGTTCTCGCTGCTGCCTCGACTGCTCGAGCGCGCCGGTGCCGCCGAGGTCGGCTCGATCACCGGTCTCTACACGGTGCTCGTCGACGGCGACGACCACAACGAGCCGATCTCCGACGCCGCTCGTTCCATCCTCGACGGTCACGTGGTGTTGTCCCGCAAGCTCGCCCACGCCAACCACTACCCGGCGATCGACGTGCTCGCCTCGGTCTCCCGTGTCACGAACGCGGTGACGTCCGAAGAGGAGCGCAACCTGCTGTACGAGCTGCGCCGCCTGATGGCCGCCGAGGCCGAGGCCAAGGACCTGATCGAGATCGGCGCGTACGTGCCGGGCACCAACCCGACCGTCGACCGTGCGGTCGCGATGCGCGACGTGATCAAGGGCTTCCTCACCCAGCGCACCCATGACGCGTGGGACGCACCTCGATCGTTCGCACGACTGCGCGAGATCCTCGGACCCGTCGGCGGTCGAGGATGAACCGCAAGCGGCTGCAGGCCGTCCTCCGGGTCCGCTCGCTCCAAGAGCGCGGTGCGCGCGGCGAGCTCGCGCGGCGCAGCCAGGACCACCAGCGCGCCGTCCACGCGGAACAGCACACGTGGGAACGACTCGAGGAAGCGTCGAAGGACGTCACCGAGAGCGGACGGCTGCTCGCGATGCAGGCGGTCCGCGACGCGGGCGTGCGCGCCGCCGAGGTGCAGCACGTGGTGACCGACGAGACCCTGCAGCAGACGGTCGTGGCCCGTGACGAGTGGACGATCGCCGCCCGCCGGGTGGAGGCGCTCGACCGCCTGGGCACGCGGCTGCGCGAGGCCGACGAGGCCGAGGCGGAGCGCAAGCAGATCCTCGAGATCGACGACCTCGTGCTCGCTCGCCGTGGACGTGAGCCGGGCGGTGAACTCGCATGAGCGGGGTCGCAGCCATCGCGTCGATCGGTGCCGTGCAGGCACGCATCGGTCAGATCGAGCAGCGATTCGGCGCGCGCCGCACCCTGCCGGTCGACACCTCGTCGCAGCCCGCTGCCACGAGCTCGGTCGGGGCCACGACCGCGTCGGTCGCGGGCTCGACGGTCGCGCCGACGACGGCGGCCGGAGCGAGCATCGCCTCGGCCGCGGCGGCCATCGCCGCCGATCCCACGGCATCGTTCACCGAGCTGCTCGGCACCGACCCCACGTCGGGCGACGCGAGCACCGTCACGTCGGGTGCCTCGTTCGACCAGGTGTTCCAGGCGGCCGTCGCCGGACTGCAGGCCCAGTGGCAGCAGGCCGGCCTCACCACCTCGGGCACGACCGCCGGCTCGGTCGCGATCTCCGCTGCGGGGGCCACCGGTGCGGTCGTCGCCACACCGGCCGCGACCCCGGTCGCCGGCGTGGCCGGTGTCGCCGGGGTCGAGGGCGCGGTCGCCGCCTCGACGCCGTACGCCTCGATCTTCGACGCCGCCGGCGCCCGCTACGGCATCCCGCCGAAGGTGCTGGCCGCGATCGGCTACGTCGAGTCGCGCTTTCGTACCGACGCCGTCAGCAGCGCCGGTGCGGTCGGGATGATGCAGTTCCTGCCATCCACCGCCGCCTCGATGGGCGTCGACCCCTACGACCCGGCCTCGGCGATCGACGGCACGGCTCGCTACCTGCGCAGCGCGCTCGACCGGTTCGGATCGATCGAGCAGGCGATCGCCTCCTACAACGTCGGCCCCGGCGCGATCGCGCGGGCCGGCGGTGTGCAGCCCGGCTCCCAGGCCGAGCGATATCTCACCAAAGTTCTCGACGCGACAGGACGGATCTGATGAGCAACATCACGCTTCCCGGCAGTACTCGCACGATGCCGGTGATCGACCTGCCGAGCGGCGCCCCCGATCAGGCGGGGCAGCGGACCGGCGAGGCGGCCGAGCGCTTCTCCGCCCACTTCGAACGTGCGCTCGGCGATCAGGGCCGCTCCGATCGTGCAACCGGTCGGGCCACCGAGCGAGCCGACCGAGCCGACCGGGACGACGCCGACGACCGCGGCCGCACCGACAGCCGCGCGGACACCGGATCGGCGCGCCGGGAGGTCCGGCCGGCGCTGCGCCGGTCGGAGCGGGCCGGGCGTGACGACGAGGCACGGTCGACCGATCGTCCCGGCACCGACAGCACCGACGCAGCGACGACCGCGTCGGCTGCGACGACCGGTGCGACCGAGACCGACGAGGCCGGCTCCGAAGACGTCGCCGTCGACCTCACCGCGGTCGCACCGGTGGTCGCGCCGACGACTGCTGTCGCCGCAGCACCGGCGACAGCACCGACGCTGGTGCCGAGCCTCGTGCCGGCCCCTGCCGACTTGGCACCACCGGCGGTCGAGGCCACGGCGACCGCACCGGCGGCCATGTCCGACGCGAACGCCGCGGCACCGGCCACCCCGCTTGCCGCGTCCGTCGAGTCGATGCCCATGGCGCCCCCCTCGACCGCGACCGGTGCGACCGATGCGACGGTCGCGGCGCCGGCCGCCCCGCTCGATGCCGCCATCGCGGCACCGACGGTGCCCGGCGCCACCCCTGTCGCGGCGCCGGCGGCTGCCCCTGACGCCGCGGTCGACGCCCTCCTGGCCGCTGCGGTGGCCGATCCGGCGGCAGCAGGTGGCGACGCACCGGTCGGCACCGACCCTGCGGAGGCCACCGCAGCCGCTGCCACCGCCGGTGCCCTCCCCGCAGCCCGAGCACTGCAGGCTCGGGCGAACGGTCGCGACGACGGCGCTGCAGTGCTCGCCGCATCGCCCGCCCTCGCGAACGCCGCCGCTCCCGCGACCGTGGCAGCCGTCGCCGCCGCCGGCACCGGCGAGCGCGACACCGCCGACACCTCGGCCGGTGCCGGCACCTCCCTCACCGGTCAGAACGTCCCCGCGGGTCATCGCGCCGCGACGGCCGACTCGACCGCGTTCGCCTCCGTCGCCGACGCCGCCGATGCAGCGAACTCGGCCGATGCGGCGCGGCTCGCCGACACGGGCGGCACCGCGACGTCGCAGCGGGCCCGTGACGGCGAACTGCTCCGCACGCCGGGCCTCGATCGCATGTCGATCGACCTCTCCGACGAGGGCCTCGGCCCGCTCACCCTCCAGGCTGCCAACGGCGTCGGCGGTCTCCAGCTGCGACTCACCGCCGGCGACCGCGCGGTGGGCGACGCCCTCGCCGCTTCGGCCCACGAACTGCGCCGCGACCTCGAGTCCTCGGGCACGATGCTCGGCTCGCTCGACGTCGGCCACCGCGACACGCCGGGTCACCCCGCCAACCAGGGTCGCAACGATCGCGGTCGTCCCGACCGTGCGAGCGGCGTCGACGGGGTGGCCCGCCCCGGTGCCCTCCGTGCCGATGCACCGGCTGCCCGAGCCGTCGCCGACACCCGCCCCTCGTCGACCGTCAGCGGTCTCGACCTCCTCATCTGACGCGACCCGCCAGATCCACCTCATCCACCCAGATGTCCCTCGATCCCACCGACCTCTCCGGAACCCACAGGAGCACCACATGACCATCGCCGCCGTCGGCGGAGTCCTCTCGACACGGAGCCCCAGCGCCCGTACCGAGGCAGACACCTCCGGCACCTCCGCCAGTTCCAGCTCGAGCGGCAGCTCGAGCAGCTCCGGTAGCTCGTCGTCGTCCTCGGCCGGCGCGTCCACGATGCTGGACCGCGATGCGTTCCTGAAGCTGCTCGTCGCCCAGCTGAAGTACCAGGACCCCAGCAAGCCGGCCGACGCCTCCGAGATGATCTCGCAGTCGGCGCAGCTCAGCGTCGTCGACAAGCTCGACCAGATCTCGCAGTCGATCACCGAGGCGAGCGCGACGAACCGCCTGAACCTCGGTGGCTCGATCATCGGCAAGCAGGTCACCTTCGCCGGGACCGACGGCGTTCCCGTCAGCCAGGTCGTGACGTCGGTGTCGTTCGTGGGGACGTCGATGGTGCTGCGCGCCGGCACCTGGGACGTCCCGATCGATGCGGTGACCTCCATCGCCCAGGCGCCGGCCACGACCACGACCACCACGACCACCACGACGACCGGCACCGGCACCGGCACGACCGGCACCACCGGCACCACCGGCACGTGATCGCCTCCCTCACCCAGACCCAGCCAGCCCCGCCAGACCAGCCAGACCAGCCAGACCAGCCAGACCCGACGAACGAACACGACCAAAGGAACCCATCATGATCCGCTCCATGTCCACCGCCCTCTCCGGCCTCCGCAACCACCAGGTCATGCTCGACGTCGTCGGCAACGACATCGCCAACGTCTCGACGGTGGGCTTCAAGAGCTCCACCACGGTGTTCTCCGACGTGCTCACCCAGACGCTCCAGGGCGCGGGCGCACCGGTCGCCGGCCTCCAGGGCGGAACCAACCCGGCCCAGATCGGTCTCGGGTCGCGCCTCATGGCCACCGTCCAGTCGTTCACCCAAGGTGCACTGCAGCGCACCGGGCGCAGTACCGACCTCGCCATCCAGGGCGACGGCTTCTTCCAGGTGAAGACGGCGAACGAGACGATGTACACCCGCGGTGGTGCGCTCACCCTCGACGCCGACGGCAACCTCACCACGGCCGAGGGCTTCTTCGTGCAGGGCTGGCAGGCCGACGTGACGGGTGCGATCAACACCAACGTCGAGACCGGCCCCGTGCAGATCCGCGTGGGTGACCTGCTCAACCCGAACCAGAGCCAGAACGCCACCGTGGGCGGCAACCTGTCGGCCGACGCGCCGATCGGCACGGCCACCACCATCACGCTCACCGGCTACGACCAGCAGGGCACCACGACGCCGATCAACTTGACGTACACGAAGACCGCGGCGAACACCTGGACGGTCACGGGCACCTACGGTCCGGGTGCCACGGCGTTCGCGATCACCGACAACGTGCTCACGTTCAACGGCGGTGGCGAGCTGATCGGCCCGGCCGACCGCAACATGAACGTGGCCGGCGGCATCATCCCGGGCTATCCGAACCCGATCGTGTTCGATCTCGGGGCAGCCGGCAGCCAGGGTCGCGTCACCCAGTTCGCCGGTGCCACGACGGCGGCGATCGTGCAGCAGGACGGCGCTGCGTCGGGCACCCTGCAGGCGTTCAGCGTCGGCCAGGACGGCATCATCACCGGCAGCTACTCCAACGGCCTCACGAAGGCGATCGGCCAGCTCGCCCTCGCGGTGTTCAACAACCCGCAGGGCCTCGAGCGCGTCGCTGGTGCATGGCGTCCGACGGCCAACTCCGGCCTGGCCCAGGTGGGCATCCCTGGTGGTGGCGGTCGCGGCCTGCTGTCGGCCGGCACCCTCGAGATGTCGAACGTCGACCTCGCCGAGGAGTTCACCCGCCTGATCGTCGCCCAGCGCGGGTTCCAGGGCAACGCCCGCGTGATCACCACCTCCGACGAAGTGCTGCAGGAGGTCGTGAACCTGCGTCGCTGATCCCGACCCGGAGCTCGACCCACCCACCGATCGGGCCGCCGGCCGACGCGCCGTCGGACCCGTCACCGCAGGGTGCGGCGTTGATCGACAGATCGACGTCGCACCCGACAGTCAGAGGCGACGAGTTCCGACACCGGGTCCGACGGACCCACCTCGAACCGCAGGAGCACCACGAGACCGATGTCAGACACCGCAACCGACCTCGGCGCCGCCAAGAACGGACGACGCCGCCGAGGAGAACCGAAGCTGTACGACTTCCGCCGGCAGAGCACGCTCTCGAGAGAGCACGTGCGCACCATGCAGATCGTGCAGGAGACGTTCGCGCGCGGCTTCTCGACGATGCTCGCGTCGCAGCTCCGCAGCGTGACGCAGGTGACCATCCAGTCGATCGAGCAACGCTCCTACGACGAGTACGTCCGCGACCTGGCCAACCCCAACCTGATCACGATGCTCAGCCTCGAGCCGTTGATCGGTGCGGCGATCTTCCAGCTGCCGCTCGAGGTCGCGTTCTGCGCGATCGAACTGATGATGGGCGGTGCCGGCCACCTCGAACACCCCGCCCGCCCGCTCACCGAGCTCGAGCTCCAGCTCATCCGAGGCATCCTCGAACGGGCGTTGCCGGAAATGCGCTACGCCTTCGAGCCCGTGGTGGCCACGGAGCCGAAGATCATGAGCCAGGAGTCGAACCCGCAGTACGCGCAGATCGCCGCACCCACCGACATGGTGATCGTGGTCTCGTTCGACATCCGGATCGAGAACGTCGCCGGTACGGCGACGCTGTGCATCCCGTTCTCGAGTCTGCAACCGCACCTCGAGGCACTGTCGGCGACCTCGCTGTACGGCAGCCAGTCGATGCACAACATGGCCGAGACGCGCGAGCGCCTGCACGAGCACCTCGGCGAGACGCCGGTGACCGTGTCCGCCCAGTTCCGCCAGATCGAGATGACGGCCGATGCGATCGTGAAGCTGCGCGTGGGCGACATCCTCCCGCTCAGCCACCCGCTCGACGAGCCGCTCACGCTGGTCGTCGGCGAGACACCGACGTACCGCGCCCGCATCGGCCGCAAGAATCGCCGCCTCGCGATGCTGATCGACAGCAAGGCCGATCCGAACGCGACGTCGATGCCGGTCAAGCCCCTGATGCTCGCCAAGCCCGGCGCCCGCTGATCCACGCCCTCCAGGTCGCACGCCAGGTCGCACGCCAGGTCACGACCGCTGACCGACCTGCCTGACAGATCGGGCCCGGACGACACAGTCCACGTCATCCAGGCCCGATCCGGTGCCACACCGGGCGAGTTCCGGAGGGCACCCCCGGGCACCCATCCCGGATCCATGACAGGCCTCACGGCGAAACAGGAGTTGACGTGACGGACACAGCCACCTCGCGAGCGAGCTTGATCGCCGGCATCGAAGCGGCCGCACTCGTGCTGGCGCAGAAGCTCGGTCTCGGCGACGAGACGCGGGCGAGCGATGACTGGCCGATCGACGAGGGCGACGCCGTCCTCACGATGCCGTTCGAGGGTGACCCGACGAGCTCGCTCGTCCTGGCGGTCAACGACGACGTCGCCGAACGGCTCCTCGCCAATGCCTCGCTGCTGAACTCCACGTTCGCCGAGGCCACCGAGGCCATCAACACCACAGCGGGCACCTCGCTGCGTCCGACCGCCGTGGCCAAGTCCGAGGTGATGCAGCCGTCGTTCATCGCCGAGATCGTCGACAACGGTTCGCTCACGGCGCTGGCCGGTCTCACCATGCCCATGGAGGAGCCGGCGTACGAGCCCGAGCCGCAGCCCGTGGCCGAGGCGTTCGAGCCCGCGCCCCTCGACACCGGGTTCGGTGGCGGCCTCGGCGGCATGCTCACCGGTGGGGTGCCGGCGTCGTCGCTGAGCGTGCTCCACGACGTGGAGCTGGTCGTGACGGCCGAGCTCGGTCGCACGACGATGCAGGTCCGCGACCTGCTGGGCCTCGCGCCCGGCATGGTGGTGGAGATCGACCGCGCGGCCGGGTCGCCCATCGACCTGCTCGTGAACGGCCGCAAGATCGCCGCTGGGGAGGTGGTGGTGATCGACGAGGAGTTCGGTATCCGGATCACCGAGATCGCTCCGACCGGCGAGCACTCCCGATGACCGACGTCAGCTTCGTGGACCTCGTGGTCCGGATGATGGTGTCGCTCGGCGTCGTGCTCGGTCTGATGTTCGGTGCCTACTGGTTCATCCGTCGCCGCCAGGGGTTCGCGCCGTTGAGCGCGCCCGGCCCGCGGCGTTCACCGGCCCGCGGCGGATCGCGTTCGATGCGTTCGGCCACATCGGCGCTCGGCGGATTCGGCAGCATCGGTGGCGCTCGTTCGGCCGGCGCCTCTCGCAGCGCCTCGCGCGGAGCCGGCAATCGTCGCGGCCTGCGCGTGCTCGGCCGCGTCGGCGTCGGACGCACCACGCAGGTGGTGGCCGTGCAGTTCGCAGAGAAGGTCTACCTGTTGGCCGCGTCCGACCAGGCGGCCCCGGCCGTCCTGGCGGAACTCGACATGGCCGCCTGGATCGCCGCGACCGAGGCCGACGACGACGCCGTGGCCGGCGCGCCCATCGTGCGCGAAGCGATCGATCCGACCATGCCACAGTCGCCGCGGCCGACCGGTCTGCTCGAGTCGCTGCGGGAAGCGACGACCCGACGTGGCTGACGTCGACCGATCCGTCGAGTGTCCGGGCCGACCGGCCACCCAACCGTCGCGGGTGAGGCGTCCGTTCGTGCGTCTGGCGTTCGTCCTCGTAGTCGTGTTCGTGGCGGCCGGTGTCGGCGCCCTCCTCGCACCCGGCACCGCCATGGCTGCCGGCGCCGCGCCTGCTGCCCTGCCCGCCGTCGCCCTGCCCGCCGTTGCGCCGACGCCGCCCGAGGTGCCCGAGGTGCCCGAGGTCTCCGACCCGTTCGATCGTCCGACGGGGAACACCGGCACACCCGGTGTCGACGAGGGCGACGAGTCCGACGCCAGCATCGACGTCAACTTCCCGAACGTCACGGAGGAGTCGTCGAACTCCGTCGTGATCATCCTGCTGCTCACGGTGCTGTCGGTCGCGCCGAGCCTGCTCGTGCTCTGCACGTCGTTCACACGCATCGTCATCGTGTTGTCGCTCACCCGCAACGCGCTCGGCATCCCCACCGTGCCGCCCCAGCAGGTGGTGGTGGGACTCAGCCTGTTCCTCACGCTGTTCGTGATGGGTCCGACCTTGAGCGAGATGAAGGAGATCGCGCTCGACCCGCTCCTCGCGGGTGAGATCACCACCGGCGATGCACTCGATGCTGCCCAGGGACCGCTCCGCGAGTTCCTCCTGGCGCACACACGCGAAGGCGAGCTCGAGATGTTCCTGGACGCCTCCAAGACCGAGACGCCCGTGGCGCGCGACGAGGTGCCCCTCAACGCGCTGATCCCGGCGTTCGTGCTCTCCGAGCTGAAGAGCGGCTTCATCATCGGGTTCGTGATCTTCATCCCCTTCCTCATCATCGACCTGGTCGTCTCGGCCGTGCTGATGGGGCTCGGGATGATGATGCTCCCACCCTCGTTCGTGTCGTTGCCCTTCAAGCTCCTGCTCTTCGTGATGCTCGACGGCTGGATGTTGGTCGTCGGCACCCTCCTCACCTCCTACGGCTAACGGAAGGACTCGTCCCGTGACCAGTCAACAAGTGATCGACATCGGCACCCGCGCCCTGATCGTGACGGCCAAGGTGGCCGGACCGTTCCTCGCCGTCGTGCTCGCCGTCGGCATCGTCGTCGGCCTTCTCCAGTCGGTGACCCAACTGCAGGAGCAGACGCTCACGTTCGTGCCCAAGCTCATCGGCAGCGCGGTCGTCATCGCCGTCAGCGGCAACTGGATGCTGGCGACGATGGTGTCGTTCGGCCACGAGCTGATGGACAGCGTCCCCGCGCTGCTCAACGGCTGACGGGCGACCCTCCATGCGTCTGTTCATCGACCCGGCGACCCTCGTGGGGTTCTGCCTGGTGTTGGTGCGCGCCGGCGCGTGGGTGGCCATCTGCCCGCCGTTCAACACGCCGTCGGTGCCGCCGCGTGTCCGCGCCGGCATCGCGGTGTCGATCGCACTGCTGCTCGGCAACCAGGTGGGCAAGGAGGTGCAGAGCCTCGAGACGGCGAACCTCGTCGGGATGCTGTTCACCCAGCTCCTCGCTGGGTTCACGCTCGGGCTGTTCGTGTACGTGATCTTCTCGGCGATCCAGTCGGCCGGCGAACTGATCGACCTCCAGGTCGGCTTCAGCATGGGCGCGGTGATCGACCCGATGTCCGGCAACCAGTCCACGCCCGTCGGACGTCTCCACCAGTTGATCGGCGTGGCGATCCTGTTCGCGATCAACGGTCACGTGCTGATCGTTCGCGCCTTCATCCGTTCCGTCGAGATGGCGCCGCTCGGGCACATCGACGGTGCGAAGGTGACCGAGACGTTGGCGAAGCTCGTCGCGACGCTGCTCGCCGCGGCGATCGAGATCGCCTTGCCGGTGCTGACGGCGCTGTTCTGCACGGAGGTCGCCCTCGGCTTCCTCGGCAAGGCCGCGCCGCAGCTGAACATCCTCGTGATCGGCTTCGCGGTGAAGTCGATGCTCACCTTCGCCCTGCTCGGAGCGACGATGGTGATGCTCCCCGAGACCGTCGACTCGCTGATCGGCAAGGGGCTGCGGGCCGCGCTGGGGGTGTTCTCCGGATGAGCAAGCGCGAGGGGAAGACAGAGGCACCCACCGAGAAGAAGAAGAAGGACGCGCGCAAGAAGGGCACGATCTCGAAGTCGCAGGACCTCGGTCCGTGGATCACCCTGCTCGTCGCGACGTACGTGGTGCCCGCCACCATCGGCGCGACGAGCAAGGTGGCCATCGGCTCGCTCGCGTCGCTGCGGGCGATCTCCGCCCAACCCGATTCGCAGAAGGCCGTCGATCTCCTGGGCCAGGCGATGTTCGGCGGGCTCATGGCGCTGCTGCCGTTCCTCGGGGTGTGCATGCTCGTCGGCGTGGTGACCCACGTGGGTCAGACCGGCCTGATGCTGTCGCTGCACCCGCTGAAGCCCGACTTCAAGCGGGTCAACCCGATCGAGGGCACGAAGCGACTCTTGTCGCCCAAGTCGCTGTGGGAGACGGGGAAGCAGGTCGCGAAGAGCGTGCTCATCGGATGGCTGTCGTGGCCGCACATCAACCGCGTCGCCGAGAACCTCACCGGCGGTGGCCGCGTGCCGTTGATGGACGGCCTGTCGGAGAGCGCCCGGGCGCTCATGGCGATGACGCGTGCGATCTGTTACGCCATCATCGTCGTCGCCCTCGTCGACTTCATGTACCAGCGCCGCAGCAAGGTCATGGACCTCAAGATGACCAAGCAGGAGGTCCGCGACGAGATGCGCAACAGCGAGGGCGATCCGCACATCAAGCAGCGGATCCGCTCGATGCAGATGGCGCTGTCGCGCAGCCGCATGATGGCCGACGTCCCCACCGCGAGCGTCGTGATCACCAACCCGACCCACGTGGCGATCGCACTGCGCTACGACCCGCTGTCGGGTGGGGCACCGAAGGTGGTCGCGGCCGGTATCGACAACGTCGCGATGCGCATCCGGGAGAAGGCGCGCGAGGCCGGTGTGCCGATCGTGGAGGCCAAGCCGCTCGCCCGAGCATTGTGGCGTGCGTGCGAGGTGGGCGACGAGATCCCGGCCCAGCTGTACGAGGCGGTCGCCAAGGTGCTCGCGTTCGTGCGCCGGTTGCGCGGCAGCATCCTGTCGGCGACCGTGCTCCCGCTGCCCCGGCAGTATCACGTGGACGACACCCTGCTCGAGGGCGTCACCGGCCGTCGCCCCAAGCGGGCCCCTGCTGCCTGACGCTGCCTGACATGCTGGCTCGGGCGCTCGTGGTTTCGAGCGCTGCACGGCCGGGAACCGGTCCTTCGGACGTCCTCATCCCCCGAGGGCGGCGATCGCGGGGCCCGCGCTCCGGGAAGGAAGGCTCACATGAAGGACTCGAACCTCGACCAGGCCAAGGGCCGCATCAAGCAGGCCGCCGGCGATCTCACCGGTGACGACGAGCTGCGTCGTGAGGGCAAGGCGGACGAGACCGCCGGCAAGGCGAAGGAGGGCCTCGACAAGGGTGCCGACGCCCTCCGCGGCGCCGTCGACAAGGTGAAGGACAAGCTCACCGATCGCCGGTGATCGCCGCTGATCGATCGTCCGATGGTCAGCGCCGACCATCGACGACGGCCCGGGCCCCCGCATCGAGCGGGGACCCGGGCCGTGTCGCGTCGTGGGGTGTCGCGTCGTGGGGTGTGGCTGTGGGCCGGTCGAGGTGACGGACGCCGTCGCGTCAGCGGCGGCGGGGCAGCTGGCTGAACGAGGGCGAGGGACCGACGACGGTGGCGACGAGGTCGGCATCGTCGGCGGCTGCCGCCTGGTTCGACAGCAGGATCTCCTGGTACACCTCTTCGCGGTGCACGCTGACGGAGCGGGGCGCCCGGATACCGATGCGCACCTGGTCGCGGTTGAGCTCCAACACCGTGACGACGATGTCGTCACCGATGAGGATGCTCTCCCCGACGCGTCGGGTGAGGACGAGCATGTCAGCCCACCTCGCTCGCCGCGAGCACGCCGAAAGGTGCCCGGATGGGCCAGCGCGAGTCGGCGAGGATCACCTGCTGCATCCTGCGGTGCTGCACGTCGACGACGAGCGGGGCACGCAGGTTGGCGGTCAGGTGAGGGGTGTCCGCATCACGGTGCACGGTCACGAGCGACAGCACGCGCACGTCGGCTTCGTCGGCGATGCCGAGCGACTTCTCGTCGATGTCGATCTCGTAGTCGGGGAAGACCTCCCACGGCACGAGACACATGAACGCGAGATCGCCGTCGTCGAGATCCTGCATCCAGTAGAGGGAGGACTCGTCACCGGGGTTCACCCCCGGTGCGGGTCCGGCCCCGAGCAGCGCCACGCGACGCAGGTCGGGGAATCCTGGGATCCCGTTGGGTACGGCAAAGGCGTCGTCGTCGTCGATGGCGATCGTGCCGAACCGTCGTGTCTCGAGCTGCATGTGACCTCCTGTCGTCTCGTCGAATCGGCTCGAGGAGGCGATGTCGGCCTCCGGGATCACGGCGGATCACGGCGGTGACGGCCCCCAGGAACCTTCTCGACAAGGTCGGCTTCCTGCGAACAGTTGTGATGGTCCGGGACATGCGGAGATGCGCAGGAAGGTTCCAGACCGGTTCTCACGGGCTCCCTCGCAGGGACGTCCGACCGGGCCGTGACGACGACACGCAGGACGCGGCCGGACAGAGGAGGAGGAGCCTTGGAGAAGAGTCGACTGGGACAGGTGATGCTGCCCGGTGCCGTCGTGCTCGTCGTCGCGGTCATGGTCATCCCCCTGCCGTCGAGCGTGCTCGACGTCCTCCTGGTGGCGAACCTCTCCACGTCGATCCTGATCCTGCTGGTCTCGATGAACGTGAAGCGGGCGCTCGAGTTCAGCTCGTTCCCGTCGTTGCTCCTCGTGGTCACGCTGCTCCGGCTCGGCCTCAACGTCGCCACGTCGCGCGCCGTGCTCTCCAACGGTCACGCCGGCGCGGTGATCGCCACCTTCGGCTCGGTCGTGGTGGGCGGCAGCCTCGTCGTCGGCCTCGTGATCTTCCTCATCCTCACGCTCGTGCAGTTCGTGGTCATCTCGAACGGTTCCGGTCGCGTGGCCGAGGTGACCGCTCGCTTCACCCTCGACGCCATGCCCGGCAAGCAGATGGCGATCGATGCCGACCTCAGTGCCGGCGTCATCGGTGAGGAGGAGGCTCGTCGCCGCCGCAAGGAGGTCGGCGACGAAGCCGACTTCTACGGTGCGATGGACGGTGCCTCGAAGTTCGTGAAGGGCGATGCGATCGCCGGCCTCGTCATCACGATGGTGAACCTCATCGGTGGCTTCCTCATCGGTGTGGTGCAGATGGGCATGCCCGTCGGCGAGGCCATCACGACGTTCTCGCTCCTCACCGTCGGTGACGGCCTCGTGTCGCAGATCCCGGCCCTCCTGGTGTCGATCTCGGCTGGCCTCATCGTGACCCGTGCGGCCGGTGGCAGCGACCTCGGCTCCGACGTGTTCGCCCAATTCCGCCGGCAGCGCCCCGCGATGCGGGCCGCCGGCATCGTCATCTTGCTGATGGGGCTCATCCCGGGCCTGCCGAAGCTGCCGTTCATCCTGATCGGCGTCACCCTGCTGTTCGTGTCGAGCCGGCTGCCGCTCGAGACCGAGCTGGCGATCGAGGATCTCCCGCCGGCGCTTCCCGGTGCCACGGAGGCCGCACCGCCGCAGTCGCCGCAGCAGCTCGCCGTCGATGCCCGCGTGGAGCCGCTCGAGCTCAACATCGCGTTCGACCTCATCCCGCTCGTCGACAACGCGAGCGGCGGCGACCTGCTCGACCGGGTGGGAGCCCTACGTCGCAAGATCGCCTCCGAGCTCGGCTTCGTGATGCCGTCGATCCGCACGCGCGACGCAGCCGATCTGCCCGGTGGCACCTACGTCATCCGGGTGCACGGCGTGGAGGTCGGGCGTGGCATCGCCCCGGCCGGTCGCGTGCTCGTGATCGGCGATGCGTTCGAGAGCCTGCCCGGCGACGACGTCCGCGAGCCGGTGTTCGGTCTCGCCGCGCGGTGGGTGCCCGCCGAGTTCCAGGCCCAGGCCGAGATCTTCGGCAACACCGTGGTCGACCGCTCGACGCTCATCGTCACCCACCTCGCCGAGATCGTCCGCCGCAAGGCCGGGCGCCTGCTCAGCCGGACCGACGTCAAGGTGCTGGTCGACGGTGTGCGTGCGACCGACCCGCAGGTGGTGGACGACCTGATGACCATCGGCGTCACCACCGCCGAGGTGCAGCGGGTGCTGTCGGGCCTGCTCGACGACGGGGTGCCGATCCGCGACCTCGTCCGCATCCTCGAAGCCGTCGGCGACCGGGCCCGCACCCAGCGCTCGGTGGAGGCGCTCGTGGAGGCGGCCCGTCACGACCTCGGCCCCGCCATCACGACCGGCCTCGCCGCGGATGGCCGCCTCACGGCCGTCACGATGTCGGCGACCTCGGAGAACCGTCTGATGCAGGGGCTCCGCATCGCCGACGGTGTGAGCCAGCTCGAACTGCTGCCCGACGAGGCCGACGCGCTGATCCGCCAACTCAACGAGCTCGTCGCCGCGACCGCGAGCCACGGCATCACGCCGGTGCTCGTGTGTTCGGCACCCTTGCGCAGTGCACTCGCCCGCCTGGTGCGCGCCACCGTCCCCGGCGTGCCCGTGGTGGCGTACACCGAGATCGGCGACCACCTGCAGATCGACGTCATCGCCAACGTCGAGCTCGCCCCCATGAACCAGCCGTACGCCAGCAGCCAGAACAGCCCGGAGGACTTCGATGCCTACGCCGTCAACTGACGCGTCCATCCACCAGCACCAGCAGCAGCAGCTGCAGCTGCAGCAGGAGCGCACGGCCCGCGCGGGCAGCCCCGACGCCGGCGGCGACACCAGCGACACCATGCGCTTCCGCGCGCCGACGTTGGAGGAGGCGATCGCGCTCGCGGAGACCTCCCTCGGCGCTCGCGTCCGCGTGGTGGCGGCGAACCGCATCCGCCGTGGCGGGATCGGCGGCTTCTTCGCCTCGGATCTCGGAGTCGAGGTGACCGTGGCACTCGACGACGAGACGATGGAACAGGCGCTCGAGCGGATCGTGGCCGAATCGGCCGCCGACGAGCGTGCCCAGTTCGAGTCTCGCCTCGCCCAGCAGCTCGGTGTCCGCCCCGCCTCGCTCGGCTCGTCGGCCGCGGCGACACCCACGGCGCCGGTCCCGGTCGTGCCGTCGCCCCTGGCGGCACCGATGCGTGGCATCGGCGGCCGGTTCGACCAGCGCGACGACGAGCCGACGCCGACGGTCAACCCGGTGCTGTCCGAGGTGCTCGCCGCGCTGATGGCCGAGGCCGCCGACCAGCAGCAGGCGCAGCAGACACAACAGGCCGAGCAGGTCCAGGCGGCGGACCGCGTCGCAGCCTCGACGCGCGCTGCCGAGGAGCAGGCCCGCGCCGACGAGCGCGAGCGTGCGATCGCGGCGGAACTCGCCACCGCGTTCGCTGCGGCGGCTCGAGCCGCGGAACAGCAGGTCGGCGTCCGACACGACGAGCCGGCACCGACCGCGCCCTCGGGGCCCGTCACGCCGCCGACGATGATCGTCGCGCCCGACACGGTCGCGGACACCGCCCGTCGTCCGGTCTACGACACCCCGCCCACGATGGTTCGTGTGGAGCAGATCATCGAGGAGCTCTCGGCGATCACGGCCGAGCCGGTCTTCGGCGGTGATCGCGGCCGTGGCCGCGTCGCCCGACCGATCGGGATGCAGCGCACCGCCGACGCCGCCGACGCCCCCGACGACCGCGACATGGGCGCCGATGCCGCAGCGAACGACGCCTCTGCGGTGCACGAGACACCCGAGGCCGCCACCGGCCCGCAGTCGGCACCGGCCGCGGAGCGCCCGAAGGTGTTGCCGACCCTGCCACCTCGACCTGGCGAGATCGCCCGTGCCGCCTCGGCCGCCTCGGCGGCGAACCACACTCGCGTGCTGGCGTCGCCGGCGAACCTGGTGGCCCCCGCCCGCCGCAACGCGTCCGTGTCGGCCCCGGTGTTCGCCGCCGCCGGACCCGCTGCCGCGTCGCCGTGGCCCGGCCGGGTCGCGATCCCGCAGACCCAGGTCGCAGTGCGCCCGATCCCCACGCTGCCGAGCACGCCCCCGGTCGCGCCGGTCGCGCCGGTCGCGCCG